>DATJIG010000240.1:0-9348 GCA_035493495.1 Alphaproteobacteria bacterium | reverse complement strand
CGCCCTCCTCACCTGAACGGGTCGTAGTCGCTGATCGTCTCGTCGCGCTGGTTGCTGACGTCGAAGCCGCCGCCGACGTCGAAGCGCACAGTGGTCGGCGTGTCGGGCTTCCACGGGCTTTTCCTCTCTTCGACAGACGGCGGCTTCGGCGGCTTCGGTGCCTGCGACTCCTTGTCGCGTTGCTTCGCGCAGTAGCGCGCGTCCTCGGGGGCGTAGGACGGTGCGTCGTTTTCCTCTTCGTCATTCCCGCGCCCCTCTTTTAAAAACGGACGGGGCGCAACCCGTCCGTCGGGTTGGGAATCGCGAGTTTCTGTTTTCGCTTCTTCTGTTGGTGGCTCTGGATCCCCGCCCATGGGACCGCTTGCACACGGTCCTTCGAAAAGAGGGGCGCGGGGATGACGAGAAGAAGAATTGGTTGGCGGTGCGTCTACCGACGCCAGTTCATCCTCCTCCGCTTCGGGCTCCGGCGAGATTGGAGTCGTGAACCGCGCCGCCGCCCGCTCGAGAACCGCGATGTCCTCTTCGCTGAGACCGCGCCACTCTGTTTCAGACGGGCGAGGTGCAACCCGTCCGTGCGCCGTGCGCGCGGTCTTCTCCACCGCCGCGATCAGCCGCAGCAACCGCGTGCGCGCGGCGATCTGGCCGCGCAGCACGATGATGCGGCGCCGGCCGCGCGCGTGCTCGGCCGCGCGATCGGCTTCGGCGACGAACTCCTCGGCGAGCAGCATCCGCTGCCGTTCGAGCGCCGCGATATGCCGTGCGCGCATCCGTTCATCGTCGTCCCGCCAGTGCTCCAGCATCATCCGCTTCGGCATGCCCGGCAGCGTCGCCAGGACGGCGAGCGGCACACCCGCTCCGACGGCGCGCTCGACCCGCCGGCGCTGTGCCGCGCGCGAATGCTGATGGCGTTGGAGCGGCGTCAGTGCGCGCTTCAGTCGCGGTCGACTCATGGTCACCTCCGTGTGTGTGTAGAAGGCCTGCGCCCCTCTCTCCGTTGCGGGAGAGAGGGGCCGGCGAGCGGCTGAGTGCGTCGCGCCCTGCCAAGCGGACGCACTCCGTCGGCGGCGGCTTCGGCAGAAGCCGCCTGTGTCGTCCCTGGAGGGGTCGGAAGGTGCCACGGTGCCTTGAAACCGGAGCCGAGCCGCCGATTGCTTCCCTCCGTCGCGAGCCGCGACGCTGAGTTATGTCGGTACTGAAAACGAGAGGTGCGTCGCGACCCGAAGGGGAAGCGTCGATGCCGTCTCACTCATCCGCCGGCGTCGGTGTCCCGGTTGTCGGGGGCCTCTCGCGGCTTCACCAGTTCGAGTGGAAGGAGCCTGGCCAAATAGCCCCCCTCCACTTTCGTGGTGCGATCAATGTGCGCGCATCGCGAAGCTGATGGTAGGGGGCTGTGGAGAAACAGGGCCCTTCCGGAGCCCTGTGCAGAGAAGCTGTGCAAAGACGGGAATGCGCGTTGCGACTCAACGCGCTCATTCGCGGACCGCGCGCCTTGCCTATTCGAAATCGGTGACTTGCGAACGCGCGGCCTTGCCGAGATCACCCGAGCGACGATAGGGGTGCTGCATTTTTAGGTATGACCGCTGCTTTGAGAGCCCGACGGGCACGGCGGGGAGGGAATTCCTTTCCATTCAGGCGAAGCGTTCCGGTATCGGATGACGTGCTGATTAAGCTCAATGAGGGCGAGTAAGTATCGAAGAGTATTCATATACGCATTGCGCGGCGTATCGGGCGCCTGGGTAAGAGGCGTCAGAAAGAGCGGAACGATCTCCGCGATCCATCTATATGCCTCGTCAGTTTCAAGCGTATTGGCAACCAGCGTTAGTTCCGGCACCCGAAACAGTGCCTCGCATTTCGCCTTAATGGGCGGGCTGTCGAATGTAAGAGGTGACAGTCCGTGGGCGAACGTATTGCGGATGCGGCGAATGACATGAAGTGAGCTACGCGCGTAGGAATCAAAAACTCGCAGCAAGTACGCCATATCGATCTTGGCCGAGAACGTGCCGAGAGGGCCATATCCAGTGAACAGTGGATTTGCCACGGATGCATCATCCAACAGCCGAGCCTTGATGACGATTGTGAGTCGGTCTTCGAAATATGCTCCGGCCAGCACGGCCGCTGCGCGATCCTCCGCGCGATCAATTTCGTCGGTAGTTTCCTTATCCAGTACTGGATCCCGGTGTATCCACGACACGGCGCTATCCTTTCCCCATGAGACTGAAGAAGGCGAACGACGAACTGAGCGAGAAAGTAATGGCTTGGCAGTCTACTGACGGCGATAAACCGTGGCGAATCGTCTCATCGTCTCTTCCTCGGAAGTCGGATGGCGAAAGCAGCGACAACAAAAAAGGGAGCGCAGTGCGCTCCCTTTTTCTTTTCCGACAGTCGACCGGATCAGGCCGCGGTGACCTTGCTCGACACGTGCGACCGCACCTCGCGGTCGTAGTCCTCGAGCAGCGCGCGGGTGACCGGACCGACGGTGAACGTGTAGTCGTCGATCGACTGCACCGGCGTCACCTCGGCGGCGGTGCCGGTGAGGAACACCTCGTCGGTCCTGGCGAGCTCGTCCGGCATGATGGCGCGCTCGACCACCTTGATGCCGCGACGGCGCGCGAGCTCCATCACCGTCTGGCGGGTGATGCCGTTGAGGAAGCAGTCGGCCTCCGGGGTGTGCAGCTCGCCGTTCTGCACCAGGAAAATGTTGGCGCCGGTCGACTCGGCGATGCGACCGCGATAGTCGAGCATCAGCGCGTCGTCGTAGCCGCGCGCCTCGACGGCGTGCTTCGACAGCGTGCAGATCATGTAGAGGCCGGCGGCCTTGGCGTGGACCGGCGCGGTTGCCGGCGACGGACGCGCGTACGGCGCGGTGGCGAGACGCAGGCCGCGGAGCCGGGCCTCGGGGGTGAAGTAGCTCGGCCACTCCCACGCCGCGACGGCGACGTGGATCCTGGTCTGCTGCGCCGACACCGCCATCATCTCGCTGCCGCGCCACGCCACCGGGCGGACGTAACCGTTGACGATGTTGTGCGCCTTGACGACCTCGTCGCACACGCGCTCGATCTCGGCCTGCGCGTACGGGATGGTGAAGCCCAGGACCTCCGCCGACTTGAACAGCCGGGCGGTGTGCTCCTTGTGCTTGAAGATGCGGCCTTCGTAGACGCGCTCGCCCTCGAACACGCAGCTCGCGTAGTGGAGCCCGTGGGTGAGCACGTGCACCTTGGCATCGCGCCACGGCACCATGTGGCCGTCGTACCAGAGGACCCCGTCGCGGTCGTCGAACGGTTGAATCGCCATGTACGGCTCTCCCGAATGCCAGAACGTCAGAAACACGCGGGGCTTTTCGGACTCGCCCCGCAATAAAATTTCACGCGGTGGTGATAGGCACGAAGACAGTTGCGTGGGGGTATCATTTGTCGGCATATATGTCAACATGACTGACATAAAAGACCGAACCGGTCCCATCCTCTCGGAACAGGACGCCCGGCGCGACATGGAGCTCCTGTTCTACGCCTATCGCGATTTCACCGCGGAGGCGGACATGGTGCTCGCGCGCCACGGCCTCGGCCGCGCCCACCACCGCGCGCTCTATTTCATCGGCCGCAACCCGGCGATCACCGTCAGCGAGCTGCTGGCGATCCTACGCATCACCAAGCAATCGCTGGCGCGCGTCCTCAACGACCTCGTGCACCACGGCTTCGTCGTCCAGCGCACCGGCGTCGAGGACCGCCGCCGCCGCCACCTCGACCTCACGGCCAAGGGCGCCGAGCTCGAGCGGCACCTCATGGACCGGCAGCGCGCGCGCATCCTGCGCGCCTACCGCGACGGGGGCGCCGACGCGGTCGACGGCTTCCGCCGCGTGCTCACCGGCATCGTCAACGAAGACGACCGGGCGCGGCTCGCCGACACGCCGGCGCCGCGGCCGGAGCGCTAGAAGCGATGGCGACCTCGCCCGACGCGCTGAGCCAGGGGCAGCCGCACATCCTTGTGGTCGACGACGACCGGCGCCTGCGCGAGCTCTTGACGCGCTACCTGTCGGAGAACGGCTTCCGCGTCACCAGCGCCGAGGACGCCCAGGCCGCGCGCACCCGGCTGCGCTCGTTCGAGGTCGACCTGATCATCCTCGACGTGATGATGCCGGGCGAATCCGGCCTGTCGCTCGCCCAGAGCCTGCGCAACGACAGCCGCGTGCCGATCCTGATGCTGACCGCGCGCAACGAATCGGCCGACCGCATCAGCGGACTCGAGAGCGGCGCCGACGACTATCTGGGAAAGCCGTTCGAGCCGCGCGAGCTGGTGCTGCGCATCCGCACGATCCTCGCGCGCGTCAACGCGCCGCCGCCCAGCGCCACGGTCGAGACCGTGTCGTCGGTCCGCTTCGGGCCGTTCGCGTTCGACCTCGAGCGCGTCGAGCTGATCCGCGACGGCGTGCCGGTCCGCCTCACCACCGGCGAATCGAGCCTGCTCGCGGCCCTCGCACGCCGCTCCGGCGCGCCGGTGACGCGCGAGGCGCTCCGCGCCGAAGCCTCCGAGTGCGCCAACACCCGCGCGGTCGACGTGCAGGTCGCGCGGCTCCGGCGCAAGATCGAGCGCGACGCGCGCGATCCCTTGTACCTCCTCACCGTGCGCGGCAAGGGTTACGCGCTTAGAATAGACTGATGATGCCCCTCTTTATGCGAACGATCTGATGCTGGGCGAGATCATCAAGCGGGTGCTGCCGCACACCCTGCTCGGCCGGGCGCTGCTGATCATCGTCACGCCGCTGATCCTGCTGCAGGTGATCTCGGCCTTCGTGTTCTACGAGCGGCACTGGAGCTGGGTGTCGCGCCAGCTCACCGACAACGCGGTCGCCGAGATCGTCAGCGTCGTCGAGCTGTGGCGCACCGCGCCCGACGACGTCACGCGCCAGCGCATCCTCGCCATCGGCCGCCAGACGTTCGGCCTCGACGTGTCGTTCGAGGACGGCGCGATCCTGCCCAACACCGCGCACCCGATCCCGGTCGGCGACAAGAACTTCGCCAGCGCGCTGGCCAAGCGCATGCAGCGGCCGCTGGTGTTCGGCGGCGACACCAGCGGGACGCTGCCGATCGACATCCAGTTCCCCGACGGCGTGCTCCACGTCTCGATCTCGCCCAAGCGCCTCGTCACCTCGACGACGTACGTGTTCGTGCTGTGGATGGTCGGCTCGTCGCTGGTGCTGTTCGCCGTCGCGATGCTGTTCATGCGTAACCAGGTGCGGCCGATCCGCCGGCTGGCGCTGGCCGCCGACGCCCTCGGCAAGGGTCGCGACGTGCCGCCGTTCAAGCTCGCCGGCGCGATCGAGGTGCGCCAGGCGGCACACGCCTTCAACATCATGCGCGAGCGCATCCGCCGCCAGATCGGCCAGCGCACCGAGATGCTGGCGGGCGTCTCCCACGATCTGCGCACGCCGCTGACGCGGATGAAGCTCGAGCTCGCCATGCTCAAGGGCTCGGCCGCCGAGGAGCTCAAGGCCGACGTCACCGAAATGGAGCATATGGTCGAGGGCTATCTCGCCTTCGCCCGCGGCGACGAATCCGAGCCGACCGCGACCGCCGATCTCGGCGAGCTGATCGACGAGATCGCGACCCAGGCACGTCGCGCCGGCGCCGAGGTTACGGTCAAGGACGTGCCGATCGGCGAGCTGACGCTCGCGATGCGCCGCGCGGCGATGAAGCGCGCGCTCAGCAATCTCGTGGTCAACGCGACGACGTACGGCACGCGCGCCGACATCGCGGCGCGCCGCGTCGGCGGCAATGTCGAGATCACGGTCGATGACGAAGGTCCCGGCGTGCCGCCCGAGCGCCGCGAGGACGTGTTCCGCCCGTTCTTCCGCCTCGAGGAATCGCGCAACCTCGAAACCGGCGGCGTCGGCCTCGGCCTGTCGATCGCGCGCGACGTGATCCACGGCCACGGCGGCTCGATCCTGCTCGAGGATTCGCCGCTCGGCGGACTGCGAGTCAGGCTCAGATTGCCGGTGTAGGCGCAGCCAGCGCGCAGCGGCGGGCGATCCATTCATCGTCGTCACCCCCGCGAAAGCGGGGGTCCAGCGCCACTGGACTCGGGCCCGAGCGACGACTCTGGATGCCCAACTCTAGGACCGCTTGCACGCGGTCCTTAAAAAAGAGGGGCGCGGGGGTGACGAAATAAACGGCGAGGATGACGACAAAGAGACGACCTAGACAAAGAGACGACCTAGAGGACGGCTGCGCCTACTTCCCCGCCAGCTCGCGCGAGCGTTTCGCCGCGGCCTGGACGGCGCGGGTCATCAGTTCGATCAGGCCGCCCGGATCGGCCATCAGCACCTTGAGCGCGGCCTCGGTGGTGCCGCCCGGGCTGGTGACGTCGGCACGCAGCTTCGACGGCGAGTCGCTCGACAGCCGCGCGAGCTCGCCCGAACCCGAGACCGTCGCGCGCGCGAGATCCTCGGCGAGCTTCGGGTCGAGTCCGGCGACGGTGCCGGCGGTCGCCAGCGCCTCGATCAGGTGGAAGACGTAGGCCGGGCCCGAGCCGGAGACGGCGGTGACCGCGTCCATCAGCGCCTCGTCGTCGATCCAGCGCACCTCGCCGACCGCGCTCATCAGCTCGGAGCACAGGTCGCGCTGCGACGGTGCCGCGCCCGGAGTCGCGTAGAGCACCGTCATGCCGCGGCCGACGGCGGCCGGCGTGTTCGGCATCGCGCGGACCACCGTCCGATCCTTTCCGACGAACGAGCGCAGGGTCTCGGTGGTGGTGCCGGCGGCGATCGACAGGACGACCGTCGTCGGCGTCGCCAGCGCCTGATAGAGCGGCGCGACGTTGCCCATGATCTGCGGCTTGACCGCGAGCACGACGGCGGCGAACGGATGCGCGGCGTCGGCCCTGGGCGGCTCCGCCAGCACGGTGACGCCGAGCTGCGACGCGGCGTCGCGCGCGCCCTGCACCGGCTCGACGATGACGATGCGCTCGGCGGCGACGCCGCGGGCGCGCCAGCCCTTCACCAGGGCGCCGCCCATCTTGCCGCAGCCGACCAAGAGAATCGCGCCGGGCAGAACTGCTCCGGCGTTTGCCGCGCTCACGTCATCTCTCCTTAAAACGGTCGGGAGCGATCAGGCTTCGCCGACGGTGTCGATCAGCGCCGCGGCGATCGATTCTTCGGGCGTCTTGCCGCCCCAGATCACGAACTGGAACGCCGGATAGAACCGCTCGCACTCGTCGAGGGCGACTCCGACCAGATCCTCGAGCTGCGCCGTCGTCGCGCCATCGCTGCCGCGCAGCGGCAGCGCGTGGCGGTACATCGGCAGGCCATCCTGGGACCACAGATCGAAGTGGCCGAGCCACATCTTCTCGTTCACCAGCGCGAGCAGGCTGTGCACGGTCGCGCGGCGCGTGCTCGGCACTCGCATGTCGAAGGCGCAGGAGAAGTGCAGCGCCGCGGCGTCGGCGCGCCACGAGAAGAACAGGCGGTAGTCGCACCAGCGGCCGGCGATCTCAACCGCCAGTTCGTCGTCGCCGGGGCGCTCGAAGGTCCACTCGTTCTCGGAAACCAGGCGTTCGACGACGTCGATGGGGTTACGGGTGTGGTGCTCCCGGTCTCCCTTGAGGATGGCTAGGGCCATGGCCTCTCTCCCCTGCAGGGGCCCGGTTACTAATTCAGACCCCGCTTGAGATCGGTCAATGTGGGCCGATCTATTGTGGCTGGCCGAAGCCAATCCCACAACGAGTTGTAGGGTGCCGTATCGACTGTGACATGGCAAGCACCGTCATGGACACGCGCGCAATTTTCTTGTGGAAAAGCCTTCTTGACGTTCCCACGCCCGGGCAGGCGCGGCGTCGGACAGCGAAGCTCAGCGGGAGAGCGACGGATCGCTGTCGGCGGCGGGCGGCTCGTTGAGGCGCGCGGCCTCGAGCACGGCGACGCGGCGTTCGAGTTCGGCGAGCCGCACCGCTAGCTTCTCCTCGCCCTCGCGCGCCTTCGCCGCCATCTCCTTCGCGGCGTCGAACTCGTCACGGGTCACCAGCGACAGATCGGAAAGGTAGCGCTGGAAGCGTTCGCGCAGCATCGCCTCGACTTCATCGCGCACGCCCGAGGCGACGCCCAGGGCGCCGGAGGCGACGCGGGCGAGATCGTCGATAAAGCGGTTGTTGATCTGCATGACGTCCTCTCGTGGCCGACGGAGAATCGGCGGTACGCCGATGGGGCCGCCAATTATGGGCTTTGGCCGGCGCGCCAACAAGGAGCGCGAAGCCTACGCGCGCGCGGCATTTTTGGTGTCGGGCTTCATGTCGGGTGGGGCGCCGCCCGCGGGCCGCATGAGGGTTCGCCCGAGCCGGTGGGACGGTGGACGGAGTCGGGCGCGCCGCCTATAAAGGCGCGGCGGCGATCGCCCGGCGCAAAGCGTGGCGCCGTCGCCTGCACAGCGGAGCGAACCATATGTTCGTCGTCACCGGCGGAGCCGGATTCATCGGCTCCAACCTCGTCGCGAGTCTCGAGGCGGCGGGCATCGGCGACATCGTCGTCGTCGACTGGCTCGGCACCGGCGATAAGTGGCGCAACCTCGGAAAGCGCGCGCTCGCCGCCGTCGTCGAACCGCCCGACATCCTGCCGTTCCTCGGGCGCAACGCGCGCGACGTGCAGATGATCTTCCACATGGGCGCGATCTCCGACACCACAGCGACCGACGCCGACCTCATCGCCCGCACCAACATCACGCTGCCGCTCGCCCTGTGGGACTTCTGCGTCGCCAGCGGCACGCGCTTCGTCTACGCGAGCTCGGCCGCCACCTATGGCGACGGCAGCCAGGGCTTCGACGATCTCCAGGATCTCAAGTCGCTCACGCGCCTTCGGCCGATGAACGCCTACGGCTGGTCGAAGCACGAGTTCGACCTCCGCGTCGCGCGCCTGATCGAAACCGGCGCGCACCGGCCGCCGCAGTGGGTCGGCCTCAAGTTCTTCAACGTCTACGGCCCGAACGAGTACCACAAGGGCGGCCAGCGCTCGGTCGCGGTGCAGATCCACGAGGCGGCGGCGCGCCACGCGCCGGCGACGCTGTTCAAGTCGCACAACCCGAAGTACGGCGACGGCGGCCAGCTCCGCGACTTCGTCTGGGTCGGCGACTGCTGCGACGTCATGGTCTGGCTCAAGGACCATCCCGAGGTGAACGGCCTGTTCAACCTCGGCAGCGGCAAGGCGCGCTCGTTCGCCGACCTCGCCAAGTCGGTGTTCCGCGCCATGAACCGCGAGCCGCAGATCAAGTTCGTCGATACCCCCGAGGCGATCCGCGCCAAGTACCAGTACTTCACCGAGGCGACGATGGATCGCCTGCGCAAGGCGGGCTACACCAAGCCGATGACCGA
>DATJIG010000239.1:0-3442 GCA_035493495.1 Alphaproteobacteria bacterium | reverse complement strand
CGTCGCCGACAAGATCGTGCCGGTGAACCTCGTCGCCGGCATCCGCCGCAAGCGCGAGGATTCGACGGTCAAGCGCATCTCGTCGCGGCTGGCCAACGGCATCCGCCAGCGGCTGCTGCACGACGGCGTCAGCGACACCGGTTGCGGCCTCAAGGCGATCAGGCGCGACGCGTTCCTGCGGCTGCCGTACTTCGACCACATGCATCGTTACCTGCCGGCGCTGATCCGTCGCGACGGCGGCGCCGTCGAGACGGTGCTGGTCAACCACCGCCCCCGACTGCGCGGCGCGTCGAACTACGGCTTCTTCGACCGGCTGTGGGTCGGCATTTCCGATCTCGTCGGCGTGATGTGGCTGATGCGCCGCTGCAAGAAGCCGGTCTACGACGCCGAAAGCTGATTTGATGCGGCTCAAGCCCTATCTCCGCGGGCTGGTGTTGATCGCCACCTTCGTGGCCCTCGGCTGGCTGGTGAAGGCCTACGGGCTGTTCGGGCTGTTCGACGAATCCTGGATCGACAGCGAAATCCGCGGCCGCGGCCTGTCGGGGGAGATCCTCTATCTCGCGGTCGGCGCGGCACTGACGGCGGTCGGCTTCCCGCGCCAGGCGGTCTGCTTCCTCGGCGGCTACGCATTCGGCCTCGGTCTCGGCACCGGTCTCGGCACGCTCGCCTCGCTGTTCGGCTGCGCGCTCGCCTTCTTCTACGCCCGCCTGATGGGCCGCGGATTCGTGCTGCACCGCTTCCCCGAACGCATCCGCCACATCGACGACTTCCTCCACGCCAATCCGTTCTCGATGACCCTGCTGGTGCGCTTGCTGCCGGTCGGCAGCAATGTCGTGACCAACCTCGCGGCCGGCGTTTCGGGCGTGCGCGCGATCCCGTTCCTGCTCGGCAGCGTCATCGGCTACCTGCCGCAGACGATCATCTTCACGCTGCTCGGCAGCGGCATCCACGTCGATCCGGCGGCGCGCATCGCCAGCAGCGTCGTCCTGTTCGTCGTGTCCGGTGCGCTCGGCGTCTGGCTGTTCAGGCGCTACCGTAAGAACAAGGCGCTCGACGCCGACGTCGCTGCGGCGCTGCAGGAAGACGTCGCTCCATGAGCGCGGGCCCCCAGCCTGCTACAAGGCCGCGCGCTGTCGTGCTGCTGTCGGGCGGGCTCGATTCGGCGACCGTCGCGGCGATCGCCCGCTCCGACGGCTTCGACGTCGTGGCGCTCACCTTCGACTACGGCCAGCGCCACCGGTCCGAACTGTTTGCCGCCGAACAGGTGGCGCGCGCAGCCGGCGCGGTGCGTCACGTCGTCATGCCGATCAATCTCCGGGTGTTCGGCGGCTCGGCGCTGACGGCCGACATCCCGGTGCCGAAGGGGCGCTCCGGCGACGAGATCGGCGAGGGAATACCGGTCACCTACGTCCCCGCCCGCAACACCATCTTCCTATCGTTCGCGCTCGGCTTGGCCGAAGTCGAGCGCTGCGCCGACATCTTCATCGGCGTCAACGCCCGCGACTACTCGGGCTATCCCGACTGCCGCCCGGCGTTCATCGCGGCCTTCGAGCGCATGGCGAACCTCGCCATCGCCGAGGCGGTGGAGGGGCGGCTCAGCATCCGTATCCGCGCGCCGCTGATGGAGATGGGGAAGGGCGAGATCATCCGCACCGGGCTTGCCCTCGGTGTGGACTACGGTCTGACCCGGAGTTGCTACGACCCCGACACCCACGGGCGCGCCTGCGGCCGTTGCGATTCCTGTCAGCTCCGCCTCAAGGGCTTCGCCGAGGCCGGCATTCCCGATCCGGCGCCCTATATGCCCTGAGTCTTCTGGCGGAGTGACGCTGCGTCGGGGCGAGCGTTCGCGGCGGCGCATGTCCGCCATGCCTCGCCGACATCATTTTTTGGCTTCTCCTACGCCTCGCGTTTCCCCATAAAACGGTTCGCTGAGTAAAAAACCGGAGTTGGGAGAGACATCACGATGGGCGTCAAGGACACCGTCGCCGACCGATTGCAGGCGGCGGCCAAGGCAAAGCAGGCACTGCTGGAGCGTGCGAAGGCCAAGGCGACCGATCCGGCGCTGGCCGAGCGCCGCGCGGTGCATAACGCAAATGCCGCCGAGCGCCAGAAGCGCGAGGAGCAGAAGGAGGCCGAGCGCAAGGCCGCCGAGGAGCGTGCCGCCGTCGAGCGCGCGGCCGCCGAAGCCGCGCGCTTGGAAGCCGCGCGGCTGGAGGCGGAGCGCAGGGCCGCCGAGGAGCGCGCCGAGGCCGATCGCCTGGTCGCGCTGGCCGCCGAGCAGAAGGCGGCGCGCGACGCGCGCTACGCCGCGCGCAAGGCGCGCCAGAAGAAGAAGCGGTAAGCTCCGTTACCGCGCTCACGGGTGTGGGCACGCGGAGAGGTCATGACCGTCACCTACGCTCTCGAACCCGATCTTTCGGCGGAGGAGTTTCGCGCCGTCCTCATCGGCTCCACCTTGGGGGAGCGGCGCCCGGTCGACGATCTCGGTCGCCTCGACCGGATGCTGCGCAACGCCGATATCGTCGCGACGGCGCGGGACGACGGCAGGCTGGTCGGCGTCTCGCGGGCGATCACCGACTTCTGCTATTGCTGCTATCTCTCCGATCTCGCGGTCGACGCCGCCTACCAGCGGCAAGGCATCGGCAAGCGATTGATCGATGAGACGCGGGCGCGGGCGGGTGAGACCGCGACACTCATCCTCGTCGCTGCACCCGCCGCCGAATCCTACTACCCGAGAATTGGGATGC
The DNA here is from genome assembly GCA_035493495.1 of Alphaproteobacteria bacterium. Lineage (GTDB taxonomy): Bacteria > Pseudomonadota > Alphaproteobacteria > SMXQ01 > SMXQ01 > DATJIG01. Next base: position 695 of record DATJIG010000239.1, on the reverse strand, counting down.
AGCATCACGCGAGTTGCTGGACAATTCCCCGCGAGCGGTGAGCGCGCTAAGCCGCGCGCAAGGCGCGCAGAAGACGAAGCGCTGACGTAGCGAACTCTTCCGTTTTTTGAGCCCGCCGCTCAATGAATCGTCGGCTCGTCGCTCTCTGGTGCGTCGACGCCGAGCGGGACTACGTCGTCGTCCGCGAGATCGGCGAGCCACTCGCAGCGAGTCGCACTGTAAAGCAGCACGGTCCGCGCTCGGAAGTTGCAGGGCCTAAGCGCCTCGCGTCGGAGCATGGCGGCCTTCACCCGGTACCAGAGAACCGCGCGTGCTCGTGAAGAGGGTCCGTCGCTCATGGCGCAACCGTCGACGGAACGAGGTTGACGCCGGATTCGGGAATGTGTCCGTGCACGGCGCCATACACGATCACCGCTGCGAAGATCATCACAGGCACGACCCACACCGGTGTGAACCACTCACGCTGGCTCGCGGTCGGCTTCGCGGAAAGAGTCGTCATGCCGCCGCCCTTCCCAGCGTCACGCGCGGTCTCGGTGCGCGCAGCAGGAACGCGCTGAACGGCTCGACGATGGTCGGACGCCGCGTTGCCCGCGTTCGTTTCCGGGCCACGGGCCAACCCTCCGACACGGCAGCTTCGTAGGCGTTGCGCTCGGCATCGAAGATGACGACGAGATCGGTTGGTGGGCGATGGAGAT
>DATJIG010000238.1:0-44735 GCA_035493495.1 Alphaproteobacteria bacterium | reverse complement strand
GAAGGATTCGAACCTTCGTAGACTGACGTCGGCAGATTTACAGTCTGCTGCCTTTGACCGCTCGGCCACCCCTCCGCCCGGGGCCGAACCGGCGGGCGAAATGGAAGGCGCAATATGAGGAATAATCCTTTACTGTCAACTGCAAAACACAGCGAAGCGACTCCGTCCGCCACTCGGGAATAAGTGGCGGGGGATCGCGCTCGCTGCGCAACTTTGCTGCATAATATAAGGAGCATCGTGACACAGCGCAACCCAAGGGCCCCACGAAAGCCCGGTTTCAGCCACGGGGACGGTCAGGGCGGCGGACGCGGCCACGGCCGTTCCGGCCGCGTTAACCGAGACGAACGCGCGCCGCAGCAGCGGAACGAGCCGCAACCGCACGGTCGCGGCCGCCGCGGCGGCCAGTCCCACGGCCAGCAATGGATCTGGGGGCGCCACGCGGCCTTGGCTGTCCTCGCCAACGACCGTCGGGTGATCCGCCGCTTCCTGGTGGCCCGCGGCGAGGACGCGGGCCTGCCGGGCGACCTGCCGATCCGGCCCGAAATCGTCGACCGGGACACCATCGCTCACGCCCTCCCCGACGGTGCGGTGCACCAGGGGCTCGCCGTGCTCGCCGACCCGCTCCCCGAAGCCGGCCTCGCCGATGTGCTCACCGCAGCCGAAGGCCGTGAGCACGCGATCGTGCTGGCGCTCGACCAGGTGACCGATCCGCAGAACGTCGGCGCCATCGTCCGCTCGGCGGCGGCACTCGGCGCGCTGGGCGTGGTGATGACCGAAGCCCACGCGCCGCCCTCGGAGGGAGCTCTGGCCAAGGCCGCGTCGGGCGCGCTCGAACGCGTGCCGTTGGCGCGCGTTCCGAACCTCGTCGGGGCGTTCGAGAAGCTTAAGGCCGAGGGCTTCTGGATCGCGGGCCTCGAGGCCGCGGCGCCGAAGACGCTGGCCGAAGCGAATCTGTCGGGCCGCATCGTGCTGGTGCTCGGCGCCGAAGGAACCGGACTGCGACGGCTCACGCGCGAGCGCTGCGACTGGCTCGTCCGCATTCCGTTGTCGGGTGCGGTCGAGAGCCTGAATGTCTCGGCGGCTGCGGCCTGCGCGCTCTACGAACTGGCCCGACTCGGCGTGAAGTAGCGCCTAATTTGTCGCGCGCGTGTCGCGGCGCGCCGCCATTTTTTGCGAAAATTCGCGGCGCGCGGGCGCATTCGCAGATTCGCGCGCAGCTTTTTCCGCGCGGAAACGATGAGCTGTGCAAAGCGCGGATTCGGCGAGACCGTTCCGTCGCTTCGCACCGCCGGACGTGTCTCGCACCATGACGTGCCGCCTCCTTGTGTTCCAAAGCCTGGAGTGTGCGCGCACGCGAGCGCGGCCGGCAGGGGGCTGTGGAGAAACCGAGCAGAGACTGTGGGAAGTCGGTCGGCTTGCCGGGATTCGGGGCGCGCCCTATGGTGTCGGCACGCCGGTGTAGCTCAGCGGTAGAGCAGCGGTTTTGTAAACCGAAGGTCGGGGGTTCAATCCCCTCCGCCGGCACCACCTTCTACGGCAGCACCTCAGCCCCATAAAGAAGCGTCGCGTCGCCGCCGTACCAGCGGTTGAAGGCGGGCCGCACCCGCTTCAGATACGCCGCGGCGGTCTTTGACACGGCGCGCTCCGGAAACCGGGCGACGTAGGCCTCGAGCCAGCCGAGATCGCCACCGTTGATGAGACCTTTGGTCTCCTGCGTCGCCCCGGCGGCCTCGGCGAACGGGGTTGGATCGGCCAGCCCGGCAACGGTCGCCGCCACCAGCCGGTGCAGTGCGCCGTCGCGATCGGCGTAGAGATCAATCCCGTTGACAGCGGCGAGTTCGGCGCCGAGCACGAGCGGCGCCACGGCGAACACGTGGTAGTGCAGCGCACGTCCCTTCCGCGCGACTTCGAGGGGCAAGAAACCGCGGCCGTCGATCTGGTCGATGCCGACGCGCAGCTTGGCGATGCTCCAGTCGAGCAGCGCACGGTCGTCCAGAACGGTTGACGCCAACCCGACCGACCACGCCGCCCAGTAGAGGTGATTGTTGCGATGGCTGCTCAAGGTCGGCCGCGCCTCGTATTCGTCGCGGACGAGCCCTGCCCACCGTCTTACCCATTCGCGCACGCGGCCGAGCGCGACCGGATCCACATTCGCGGCGCGTATCTTGAGGGTGGCCGCGGCGACCGGCGCCAGCCCCCACTTCCGGACATAACCGCCCTGGCTGGTGGCCGCGTCGAGCATCGCGCCCGATTCCGCCCACCGAGCCATCCACGCGAGCGCGCAGCGGGCGCTGTCCCGGTCCCCGGCGCGGACATAGCGGTCGCTGGCGCGGGCGATCCCGGACTCGAAAATTTCGATCGGCTTCGCCGCGTCGTGATACGCCGACATCCTCCCGGGATCGACAATGCTCGAGCTGTGATCGGCGTAGAAGCCCTCCATCGCGAGACGAACGACGGGAGCGGGCGGTTCGCCGCACGCGGATGGTGTCGACTTCGGCGCCGGCAGCCGGGTTGCCAGCGCGTGCCGCGCCGCCGGATCGAACGGCCCCTGGACGGATTGCGCCGCGGCGACGCCGGGTGCGATCGCGAAAAAGACGAGTACGGCCAGCAGCGAGGCGTGACGCATCGGACAGTTCTCCGAGCGGGCCGCTCACACCGCGCCCCGACGCGGGTCAGACGACCCCGCCGCAGGCAATGCAGCGCATGTTCTTCTTGGAGAAGATCTGGTCGAGATCTCCGTCCTGGACCGCGTAGTCGAGCAGGATGCGCAAGGCCTTGCCTTCGTCCTTGATGCCGTATTGCTGCATCATGTCGCGAAGAAAGCTCAATTGATAATCGCGCGCGTCGAAGGTGAACTTTTCCTTATTGCCGGCCATTGCGGAAGCTCCTGAGGTTGCGGGCGCCATACTTTTCCGGCCGACCGCGCGGGTCAATAGCCACGCACCCGCACGCGCGTTCCATTTTTTGCCGCGTGAATCCGGGCCGTGGAACCGCTCCGTTCGTTGACAGCTTCCTCGGCCACAGCCCACACTGCCGCAAAAGAAAAATCGCAGGGGGACAGCATGATGTGCCGGCGCCTTATTCCGATTCTCGCAGCGATCGCCGCCCTGGCGTGGTCCGGATCGGCCCGCGCGGTCGACCAGGCGATCGTCGATGCCGCGAAGAAGGAAGGCGAGGTCGTCTGGTACACGACCCTGATCATCGATCAGTACGTGCGCCCCACCGTGGCCGGCTTCGAGAAGAAGTATCCCGGCATCAAAGTGCGCTACGTGCGCAACAACTCGACCGAGACGACGATCAAGATCATCAACGAGGCCAAGGCCGGCAAGCTGCAGGCCGACCTCTTCGACGGCACCAACACCTCCGAGGTCCTGAAGAAGGAAGGCCTGGTCGAGGCGTGGAAGCCCGATTCGGCGAAGGACTGGCCCGCCGATGTCGCCGATCCCCAGGGCTGGTGGGTCGCGACCAACGTCTATGTGTTGACGCCGGGCTACAACACCGACCTGATCAAGCCGGGCACCGAGCCCAAGACCTACGACGATCTCCTCGACCCCAAGTGGAAGGGGAAAATGGTCTGGAACGGCTCGGTTTCGAGCTCCGGCGGGCCCGGCTTCGTCGGTAACGTGCTCATCTCCATGGGCCAGGAGAAGGGCATGGCGTATCTGCAGAAGCTTGCCGGTCAGCGCATCGCCAACCTCGACGTCTCGGCTCGTCAGGTGATGGATCAGGTGATTGCCGGCGAATACCCGCTGGCGCTGCAGATCTTCAATCATCACACGGTCATCAGCGCCAAGAAGGGCGCGCCGTCCGCGTGGATCAAGATGGAACCGGCGATGGTCGTCCTGCAGGTCGCCTCGGTCGCCAAGGGCGCCGCGCATCCCAATGCGGCCAAACTGCTGCTCGACTACATGGTCTCGGACGAAGGACAGAAGTTCTTCCGCGACGCCGACTATCTGCCGGCGTCGCCCCGCGTCGAGGCGCCGGATCCGACGCTCAAGCCCGAAGGCGGCCACTTCAAGGCAAACGTCGTCTCGCCGGGTGAGCTCGAGGACCGCATGCCGAAGTGGAAGCAGGTCTTCGATCAGTATTTCCGGTGATCCACTCCGCGCTTCACATATGACGGCTGTCGACCGCATCCCGGTACCACGCTCGCGCGAGCGGCTCACCCAGACGACCGTCGCAACGTGGGTGCTCGCCGCCGTCCTGGCGGTCTTGGTGGTGCCTCCGCTGCTGCTCCTGGTCGTCGGCAGCATGACCGGCCCCGAGGGCGACGTTACGGTCCGCTACTTCGCGCGTGTCTTCCAGGACCGGCGACTCGCCGAAAGCCTGACCAACTCGATCCTGTTCGCGCTCGGCAGCGCGACCGTGGCGCTGGTCGTCGGCGGCTCGATCGCCTGGATCGTCGAGCGCACCAATGCGCCGCTCAAGGCCCTTGCCTACCTCACCACCATCATCTCGCTCGGCACGCCTTACGTTCTTTACGTCAGCGCCTGGCTGTTCCTGCTCGGCAAGGCCGGCCCGGTGAACAGCCTGTGGCGCGATCTCACCGGCAGCACCGACGTGCTGATCAACGTCTACTCGCTGGGCGGCATGGTCATGGTGGAGGGATTTCTATGGTCGCCGCTCGTGTTCCTGCTGATGGGGGCGACCCTGCGCAACGCCAATCCCGAGCTCGAGGAAGCGGCGCGGATGAGCGGAGCGACCGTGTGGGAAACGATCCGCCGTGTCACGCTGCGACTGTCGCTGCCGTCGCTGCTGGCGCTCGCGCTGCTGGTCTTCATCCGCGCGCTCGAAGGCTTCGAGGTGCCGGCGCTGGTGGGCCTGCCCGGTCGGGTCAACGTGCTGACCACCGACATCTTCCTCGACATGCACGCGCGCGTGCCCCCCGATTTCGGCCACGCCAGCGCCTACTCGGTGTTGCTCCTGATCGTCGTCGCCGTGCTGCTCGGCTTTTACGGGCGGCTTTCGCGCAGCGCCGAGCGCTTCGCCACGATCACCGGCAAGGGCTTTCGCCCCCGCCCCTTCGACCTGGGGCGCGGCCGATTCCTCGCCGCGGGCATCGTCGCGCTGAATTTCTTCCTGCTGCTGGTCGCGCCGACCGCCATTCTCGTCTGGGCCTCGTTCCTGCCGTTCTACCAGACGTTCCGGGTCAGGGCGCTGAGCCGGCTCACGCTCCACAACTACGAGGTCGTGCTCGGCTCAACTCATTATCTCGACCTCGTGCGCAACACGCTGCTGATCGCCGCCGGCGCCGCGACGGTGACGATGGCCATCACTCTGATCGTCGGCTGGCTCGCGGCGCGCCGGCGCGCCGGCGCCTGGCTTCTCGATCAGCTCGCGACCGTGCCGCTGGTGTTCCCGGGCATCGTCCTCGGCGTCGCGGTGATGCAGATCTTCCTGCGCTTGCCGATTCCGATCTACGGCACGATCTGGATCATCATGTGGGCGTTCGTCATTCGTTATCTGCCCTACGGGATGCGCTACAGCTACGCGGGCATGCTGCAGGTCCACCGCGAGCTCGAGGAAGCCGCCGGCGTGTCGGGCGCAAGCCAGTTCGAGGCGCTGCGCCGGGTCGTCGTGCCGTTGCTGACACCTGCGCTCGCCGCCGGCTGGCTGTTCATCTTCCTGCTCGGCGCGCGCGTGCTGTCGCTGCCGATCCTGCTTGCCGGCCCCGACTCCCAGACCATCGCTGTGGCGATGTACGATCTCTGGACCAACGGTCAGGGCCCCGAGCTGGCGGCGCTCGGCCTGCTCTGGACCGTGCTGATGACCGCCATCGCCGCCGCATTCCACGTCTTCGCCCGCCGCAACTCCATCGCCACCTGAGTCTCCGGAGAGCTTCATGGCTTCAGTGTCCCCCAACGGCGTTCATGCGCTGCTCAACCCGCGCAACGTCGTCATCGTCGGCGCCAGCGACAAGCCGGGCAACTGGGCCCAGCGCGTCTGGCGCAACCTGCACCGCTACAAGTGCCCGGTGCCGATCTACCCGCTGAACCCGGGCCGCGACTCGGTGTGGGACACGCGTTGCTACAAGAGTTTCGCCGAGCTGCCGGAGGCGCCCGACCACCTCGTGCTGCTGATTCCTGCGCCGTTCGTGCCCGATGCGCTGCGCGACGCGGCCAAGGCGGGCGCCCGCAGCGCGACGGTGATGAGCTCGGGATTCGACGAGGCGACCGACGAGAAATCGAAGTCGCTGGGCGCCAAGCTGAAAGCTGTGATCGAGGACACCGGCATCGCCGTGTCCGGCCCGAACTGCCTCGGCAATTTCAATGCCCACGCGAGCTTCGTGACGCTTCCCGACGATCGACCCCAGCGCATCACGCCGGGCCCGGTCGCCGTGTTCGGCCAGTCGGGCGGCATCGTCATGGCGATGAAGCGGACGATGGAGGAGCGCGGCATCGATTCCGGCTATCTCATCACCAGCGGCAACGAGACCGGTCTCACGACCGCCGACTACATCCGTTATTTTGCCGAGGACTCGGCGACCAAGGTGATCGTGTCCTATCTCGAATCGGTCCACGATCCGGAATCGTTCCTCGCCGCCTGCCGCAAGGCTCGCGACGCCGGCAAGCCGGTGGTCGTCGCCAAACTGGGCGCATCGGACGAGGGCCGCGCGGCGGCCATGGCCCACACCGGCGCACTGGCCGGCTCGATGCAGGCGTTCGATGCGATCGCCGGCGAAGCCGGTGTGATTCGCGTCGGCAACCTCGATGACGTGGTCGAAACCGTCGAGTATCTGCTGCACGCTCCCCTGCCGAAGGGGACCGGTCTTGGCGGCATCACGTTCTCGGGGGGCTTCCGTGGACTGATGCTCGACAAAGGCGCGAAGCACGGACTTCGGTTCGCCGAACTCGCGCCGCAGACCCGCGCCAAGCTCGAAAAGATACTCACGGTCGGCACCATCATCGGCAACCCGCTCGATTCAGGGTTCGCGGCGCTGAGCAGCCAGGACGCGTACATCAAATGCGTCGAGGCCCTGCTCGAGGATCCGAGCATCGACGTGCTGTTGCTGCAGGAGGAAATTCCGCGCGCCCCCGGGACGGAGCGCAAGGAGAACAACCTGCGCGCGGTCAACGACATCGTCGCGCGCGTGAAAAAGCCGGTCGCATACGTGACGATGATCTCCCATAGCGTGACCGACTACAGCCGCGAGCTACGCGCACAAATCCCCCACCTGGCGATCATGCAGGAGATCGACAAGAGCATCGGCGCGGTGCGCAGCGTGATGGATTACGCGGCGCGCATCTCGACGCCGGCCCCCAAGGCCGGAGCAGCCTCGCCCGCCAAGTCGAAGCTCGACAAGGTGCTGTCGAAGATCACGTCCGCGGAGCCGTTGGCGCTGTCGGAGGTGAACTCGAAAGCGATTCTCAAGGCTTACGGCCTCAAGGGCCCGAAGGAACTTGTCGCCCGCAGCGCGGCCGAGGCGGCGCGCCACGCCCGCGCGATCGGCTTCCCGGGCGTGCTGAAGGCGATCCATCCCAAGCTCACCCACAAGTCGGACGCCGGCGGGGTCCTCATCGGACTCGACTCGCCGGCGGCGGTGACCAAGGGCTTTGCCCAGATCGCGAAATCCGTGAAGGCGAAGGCCAAGCTCGCGATCGAGGGCGTCATCGTCGCCGAGATGGTGACGGGCGGTCTCGAACTGGTGCTCGGAGCCACGCGCGACCCCGAAATGGGACCCGTCGTGATGTTCGGCTCGGGCGGAGTGGCGCTCGAGCTCTATCGCGATGTCGCGTTCGCCGCCCCGCCCCTGGACGCCCACCGTGCTGAAGACCTGATCGCGCGTACCAGGGCCGCGAAGCTGATCGCCGGCTATCGCGGGTCCAAGGCGCTCGATCGCAAGGCGCTGGTCGAGGCACTCGTCGCCTTCTCGCGTCTGGTGAGCGATCTCGGTGACCGGTTGCACTCGATCGACGTCAACCCGTTCGTGCTGCGGCCGAAGGGCGGCGTCGCCCTCGACGCGCTCGTGGTCGTGGCACCGGGCAAGCGCTGATGCTCAGCGTCGAAAGTCTCACCAAGGTCTATGCGAACGCCGAGGACGGGATCGCCGGCGGCATCCGCGATGCCTCGTTCACGCTCCCGGACGGCGCGTTTTTCACCCTGCTGGGGCCGTCGGGCTGCGGCAAGACGACGACCTTGCGCTCGATCGCCGGGCTCGAGACTCCCGATTCGGGCCGCGTCGTCGTCGACGACCGTGTGCTGTTCGACGGCGCCGGTGCAAATGTGCCGATGAACAAGCGCGAGATCGGCATGGTGTTCCAGTCCTACGCCATCTGGCCGCACATGACGGTGGCCGAGAACGTCGCGTTCCCCCTCACGGTCGGCACCGCCAAGGTAGCTCGCGCCGAAGTCGAGAAGCGGGTCGCCGATGCGCTCAAGACCGTCGACCTCGCCGGCTACCAGACCCGGCCGGCAACGCGACTCTCGGGCGGCGAGCAGCAGCGCGTCGCGTTGGCTCGAGCGATCGTCCGGACCCCGCGCCTGCTGCTGCTCGATGAGCCGCTGTCGAACCTCGACGCCCAACTCCGCGAGGAGATGCGAACCGAGCTCAAGCGCCTGCAGCGGCAGATCGGCATCACGACGGTCTACGTCACCCACGATCAGTCGGAGGCCCTCGCCCTCTCCGACAGCATCGCGGTGCTCAGCCGGGGCCGTATCGCCCAGATCGGGAGCCCGCGCGACATCTACAGCCGCCCCGCGAACGAGTTCGTCGCTCGCTTCATGGGCGGCACGAACCTGCTGCCGGGACGGTTGCTCGACAAAGGTGTGGCTGGACGGCGTGGACATGTCGAAGTCGCGGGCGGACTTCGCCTCGCTTGCACGCTCACACGCGACGAGCCGGCTGGCGCCGACGTCGTCCTTTCGCTCCGGCCTGAGCATCTTCGACTGGTTCCCGGAACAACCCCCGCCGCGGTGAGCGAGAATGCCCTGCCGGGAAGAATCCGCCAGACAACGTTTCTCGGCGCGACGACGCGCTTGGAAATCGAGACCACCGCCGGCACTGTCCTGCACGTCACGGGCAGCAGCGACGCGCTGTTCGCGCCGGGCGCCGAAGTGACGGCCCTGGTCTACATCGATCGCACCACAGCGGTGCCGCGCGATTCCTGAGGGGTCACTGGAGCCGGAACGCGCGTTGGTGTACCCCATCCTTCAAATCTCACTCGTAAGCCCCATGTCGGAATCAGCGCACCGCTATCGCCTCGGCGTCGACGTCGGTGGAACCCACACCGACCTCGTCCTCCTCGACACCCGAACCGGCACGATCGCCGTCGAGAAGGTCTCGTCGACCCCGAAGAATCCCGCGCTGGGCGTTCTCAATGGCGTCGGCAAATTCGTCGCCAAGGGAACCCGTCCAGGCGAGATCGGCTTCTTCGCCCACGGCACGACCATCACGACGAACGCGCTTCTCGAGATGCGCGGGGCCAAAGTCGGGCTTCTCATCACCGGCGGCTTCCGCGCCATCCAGGAGACCCAGAACCAGGCGCGCGATACCAACCCGTTCGACTATTTTTATTCGAAGCCGACGCCGATCGCGCCCCAGAGCCTCACCCGCGACATTCCGGAACGCCTCGACCACGAGGGCAACGTCCTTGTGCCGCTCGACGAGGACGCCGTGCGACGCGCCGCGCGGGAGTTGAAGGCCGAAGGCGTGACGTCGGTCGCGGTCTGCTACCTGTTCGCCTACGCGAATCCGGCTCACGAGGAACGAACCCGCGAGATCCTGAAGCAGGAGTTCCCCGAAGCGCAGGTGTCGGTCTCGTCGGAAGTCCTGCCGCGCATCCGCGAATGGGCGCGGATGTCGACGACGCTCCTAAACGCGTACCTCGAACCGGTGCTCGTTCATTACATCGCCCATCTGGTGAAAGGCCTCGACGACGCCGGAGTCTCGACACCTCAGCGCTTCCTTATGCAGTCGAACGGCGGCGTCATGCCGTTCAGCGCCGCGATCGCCGGCGGCAAGACCGTGCACACGCTGTTCTCGGGGCCGGCGGCCGGCGCCCAGGCCGCCGTCCACCTCGCGCCCGACGAGGCCCGCACCGGCCTTGTCACCCTCGATATGGGCGGCACGTCGTGCGACCTGGCGTTCATCGAAGGCGGCGCCGCGCTCGAAATCACCGAAGGCGTGATCGACCGCCGCCAGCTCGACGTCCCGGCGCTCGACCTGGCGACGATCTCGGCGGGCGGCGGCTCGCTCGCGTCGGTCGATAACGCCGGCTTCCTCAACGTCGGCCCGCGCAGCGCCGGCGCCGACCCGGGGCCCGCCTGCTATGGCCGTGGCGGCACCGAACCGGCGGTGACCGATGCCGACCTCGTCTGCGGCTATCTGAATCCCGACTACTTCCTCGGCGGCGCCCAGACGCTCGATCCCGAGGCATCACGCAAGGCGCTCGAAGCGCGCATCGCCAAGCCGCTCGCCATCGGCGTTCTGGAAGCGGCGGCCGGAATCCGCCGCATCGTCGACCAGCGCATGGCCGACGAGGTCCGGGTGTTCGCCGCCAAGCGCGGCGTCGACCTGACGAGCTACACGCTGCTGCCGTTCGGCGGCGCCGGAGCCGTCCATGCGGCGGCGGTCGCCGAGGAACTCGGAATTCCCCGAATCCTCGTGCCGCCACGGCCCGGCGCGTTCTCGGCGCTCGGCCTGCTCTGCACCGACGTCGTCCACGATTACATCCGCTCTGAGCTGCGCCCGCTCGACCAGATCGCGCCGGATCACGCCGAGACGATGTTCGGCGAGCTCGAAGCCAAGGCGCGTGACGCGCTCGTCTCCGAAGGCATGGATCCCAAGGCGGCGACCTTCCTGCGCGAGCTCGATCTTCGCTATACCGGCCAGGGTTACGAGCTGCGGACGCCGCTCGACGGCCTGTATTCGGGCGCGCTCGATGCCGAAGCGATGAAAAAGGCCCGCGTCCGGTTCGACGAACGACACGCCCAGATTCACGGGCACGCCGCCAAGGACAAGCCGGTCGAGGTCGTCAGCTATCGCCTGCGCGCCCGGGTCGCCGTGCCGCGCTACAAGCCGATCGCGGCGGCGATGCCGGCGCCCTCCCCTGCGCCGAAGGAAGCGATGAAAGGAACACGACAGGTCCACTTCGACGTGCGCAAGCCGGTCGAAACGGCGATCTGGGAGCGCGACCGGTTGTCGATCGGCAGCCGCATCGAGGGACCGTCGATCGTCGAGCAGTTCGACGCCACGACGGTGGTACCGCCAGGCTGGCGCGGAACGGTGGACGGGCTGGGCAATCTCGTTCTCGAACGCAAGGAGACTCCACGAAAGGAAGCGGGGCGATGACCGTCGATGCCATCACGATCCAGGTCCTGCGCAACAAGATCGCCAGCCTGGTCGACGAGATGCACTACCACTTCTATCGCTCCGGGTACTCGACGATCATCCGCGAGTCGCGTGACTTCTCGTGCGTGGTGCTGGACCGCGACGGACGGCTGATCGTCGCTCCGCCGATGTTCTTCCACGCGCCGGTCTACCGCCATCTCGTCGGGCGCGTGCTCGAAGTTTATGGGCCGAAGGGCGACAGCTCGCTGCGCAATGGCGACGTCTTCATCAGCAATCATCCCTACGAAGGCGGCATGCCCCATGTCTCGGACATGGCCTTCGTGGCGCCGGTATTCGCGGGGTCGGAGCTGATCGCCTTCACCGGCTCGATCGCCCACAAGGCCGACATCGGCGGCACGGTCCCGGGCTCGACGTCGGCCACGGCCACCGAGCTGTTCCACGAAGGCTTGCTGCTGCCACCGGTGCGGATCACCGAGGCCGGCCGCTTCAACGCCGACCTCGAGCGCGTGGTGCTGGCCAACTCGCGCCAGCCGGAGCTGGTGCGCGGCGACATGCGGGCGCAGATCGCGGTGACCGAGACCGGGGCTTCGCGCGTGGCCGAGCTCGCCGACCGATTCGGCGCGACAACGCTCACCGATGCCTTCAGCGCCATTCTCTCGGGTTCGGCCGAGGCCCTGCGTGAGCGCGTCCGGGCGCTTCCGGAGGGAACCGCCGAAGCCGAGGGGTTCATGGACTCCGACGGCATCGATGTGACGAAGCCCGTCCGGCTTCATTGCCGCGTCGAGATCAAGGACGGCGTCGTGACGTTCGACTTCTCGAAGAGCGATCCGCAGGCGCGCGGTCCGATCAACCTGCGGCCGAGCATGTGCGAGGCCTGCGGCTTCTATGCGCTGATCGGCGCGCTCGGCCCCGACCTCCATTTCAACGACGGCATGCGCGACGTGGCCCGGTTCGTCTATGCACCGCGTACCATCACCAACGCGTCGCCGCCGGCGCCGGTGTCCAGCTATCAGGCGACCAACCTCAAGCTGGTCGACGTCATCCTCGAGGCGCTCGCCACGTTCGTTCCGAAGCGCGCGACGGCCAACGCAGGCTCGTCGGGCGCGCTGTCGATCGCCTGGGCCAAGGGTCGGCCGGGCCAGTCGTCGATGCAGTACGAGATCCTCGGCTCGGCGTACGGCGCCGGGCCCGGCCACGATGGCGCCTCGGCGACGGCGACTCATCTGTCCAACCTGCACATCACGCCGATCGAGATTCTCGAATCCGAGTTTCCGTGCCGCGTGACACGATTCGAGATGGTGGCCGATTCCGGCGGCGCCGGTGAGTTCCGCGGCGGCCTCGCGTTCCGGCGCGAGTACGTGCTGCTCGAGGACGCGACGGTGATCCGGCGCTACGATCGCGCCAAGTTCCCGCCCAACGGCATCGCCGGCGGCAGGCCCGGGCGCGCGAGCCGATTCGTCATCCGGCTCGGCACCGAGCAAGAGACGACGACGCCGGCCTCGGGACGCTTCGAAATGAAGAAGGGCGAGCGCTTCCTGCTCGAGTCGGCCGGCGGCGGCGGTTACGGCGTGCCCGAGAAGCGTGCATCCGAACGCCTCGCGAGCGACCTGCGCGAGGGCTATGTGACACCGGAGGCCGCGCGCGCCGTCTACGGAAAGAACAAGTAGGCGCGGCGACGGACTGGCGAGAGGAAAAGCGCTCGTGTATCACGGCCGACGGCATTCAGAGCTTGCACGATCAGAGAGGGAGAACGGGTAGATGGCTAATCTGAAGGTCGGCTTCGTCGGCTGCGGCGCCATGGGCGAGCCGATGGCGGGACACGTGCTGAAGAGCGGCAAGTTCGACGTCTACGTCTATGACATCAATCCCGCCGCGACGAAGAAGATCGCCAAGAAGGGCGCGAAAATCGCGCGCTCCCTCAGCGAACTCGGCAAGAAATGCGACGTGTTCGTCGTCATGGTCGGCTACGACCACCAGGTGAAGCAGGTCGTCACCGACTTGGCCAAGGTCGGCAAGCGCGGCGCGGTGATCGTCATCACCGCGACCAGCCATCCGGACAACATCTGGGAGTGCCATGCGATCGCCAGGAAGCGCGGCATGGAGATCGTCGACGCGCCGGTGGCGTTCGGCCTCGACGGTGCCCGCGACGGCACGCTCGCATCCACCGTCGGCGGCTCGAAGACGGCGGTCAACAAGGCGCGCCCGGTGCTCGAGTGCTACAGCCGCGCGGTCTACCACCTGGGCGACCTCGGCGCCGGCGAGCTCGGCAAGACCATGAACAACATGCTGCATTGGGCCCACGCCATCGCCAACTACGAGGCGATTCTGCTCGGCAAGGTCTACGGCCTCGACGCGCAGAAGGTGCGCGAGATGCTGTGCGAGATGCCCGGCACCAACGGCACGCTCCGGCGTTGGGATGAGACCCGCTTCACCTGGCAGGGCAAGGACATGGACATCGCCATGGACCTGGCCCAGAAACGCGATCTGCCGCTGCCGTTCTTCGGCGTCGTCGACCAGATGATCAAGCTGTTTCACGCCGACGACGTCGCCGCCCTCCTCTACAAGAAGAAGGCGCCGTATATGGGCAAGCTGTACGAGGGAAAGCCGATCTCGGCCGACCGCAAGTAAGCGGGTCGCGCGCGGCGCGAAACGGAACGGGCGGCCTCGTGGCCGCCCGTTTTCGTCTGATGCTTATTCGCTAGTACAGAGGGTCGATCGCGGCGTGGGACTGCGGCAGGAGCCGCGTCGGACCATCGCGCTTGATCGGCTCGGTCGTGGGCGGCGGGACATCCGACGCCTCGCCATCGGCCGTCGGAACGTCAGAGCTCTTGGCCTCCGTCGACTCGGCCACCGCAGGCTCCCCGGTCTTGGTCACCTGGGTCTGGGGAACACTGAGCAGAGGCACGCCACCGATCCGGACGCTGACCTCCGGCAGAGAAGCGCCCGGCAGGGAATGGACCGGCAAGCTCGCCTCCTGCGTCGGCGCGGCGCTCGCGGTGGCCGCTCCGTAGTTCGCTTCCGCGACGGTATCCGACGAAGCCACGGCCGCCGGCTGCTCGGCCTTCTCGGCCGATGCAGCAGAGGTCGGCGCCTCCGCCTCGGGAGTGGCCGACGCGTCGTTTTTCGGCTCAGCCGTTTCCGCGGCGACGGCCGGCACGGGAGCGTCCTTGCTCGTATCCGCCGCGGCCGGCATTTCGCTCGCCGGCGCCGAGACGTTCGAAACCGCTGGAGCGCTTGCCGTCACGGCCGGCTCGGTCGTCGCGGCCGCCTCGGCGGACGTCTTCACCGGCGCCGCGTTGTCGTTCGCCGGCGCCTCGGTGTCCGCAGCGGCCGACGCGGTCGGCACTTCGGCTTTGGGCTCCACGGCAGCCGCATCGACCGGCGGGTTCGTCGCAATGGCCGGGGCGACCGGTGCAACGACCTCAGGCGCCTTCGACGCGGTCTCTGTCGGCTCCGCCTTGGCAGGCTCCGCCTTCGCGGTTTCCGATTTCGTCGGCTGCGACGCCTTCGCGGTTTCGAGCTTAGGCTTGGCCGCCTGAGCGGGCGTGGCGATTTCCGCCTTCCGGCGCGGCTTCTCGACTGCGATCGCAGCGTTCGCCTGTGACGGCTCCGACGGGATACGCGAGGCGGCGGCGTTCGCCGTCTTGGCCGGAATGCGCGCAGGCACAAGCTCCGCGGCGCGGGACGGCGTGCCAGGTGTCGCGCTCGGCGGCGTCGCGTTGGCCGGGCGAGCGGCGGGTTCGCCGGTCGCCGAAGCCACGGCCGCGGCGCCGGTGCTGGCGACCGCTGACGTCTCCTTGCCGAGAATCGCACGCATCCGCAGCACCGGCGTCAAGCCGCGCAATGTCTCGTAGTACGCCAGGTTGTTGCGGACGGCTTCCTCGCTGAGGTCGATCTTCGACACCGCGCGAGCCTGATCGACGTCGCCGGAAAGACCGAAGACCAGAGCAAGATTCTGACGCTGACGCGCGTTGGCGGTGCCGGACGCAGCCATCGGAGCGAGCAACCCGATCGCCTCGTTGGAGGAACCCCAGAGCGCGAGCGACAGACCGAGATTGGTCCGCGTCGCCGCACTGTCCGGATCCAGCTCGAGCGCGCGCCGGAACGCAGCAACCGCGTCGTCATGACGATTTTGGAGATCGAGGGTGACGCCAAGGCCCGACAGCGTCGGCGCGTCCTCATGGAGCGCGAGGGCCGCGCGGTATTCCGCCTCCGCAAGCGTCGGAAGGTCGAGCGCGAGCAGCGCGGCGGCATGGCCGCGCCGGATTCCCGGATCCTTCGGCGCGAGGTCCACGGCCTTCGCGTACGCGTCGGAGGCTTCGCGCCACGCCTGCATGGCCGAAAGGGTGCGACCCAGCTCGGCGAGAATGGGCGCGGAGTCCGGGCTCATCTCGTGGGCACGCTTGAGCATCGCAACGGCGCTGACCGGGTCGCCGTTCTCGAGGCTCGTGCGCGCGATCTTCGCCAGCGCATCGCCGGTGTTCGCGTCAGGCGCCTTGTTGGCGGCGACCATCCGCTCGGTGGTTCGCGCCGGCTCCGAGGTTTGCGCGCAAGCCGCCAGTCCCACCGCCAGAGCGGCGACAGCGCACAGCGTCGCGTAGCGCGGAACCGCATAACGCGGAGTGGTGGGGCGAGGAGCGGTGAAACGCGGGGCCATTGACCGATTCTCTCCTGTGGAGACGCCCACTCGGGCGGACCATGCCACTGTAGAGACCACCACTTAGCGCACGGTTAAGAATGGCTGAAATTCAGATTAATTAAGCTTCGGATGCCGCCGGGCGCCCCTGGCCCGGCTACCTCAAGGTCTTGAAACTATCGATCACGCTGATGATGCCTGGCCCGATGATGACGATGAACAGGACCGGCAGGATGAACAGTACCATCGGCACCGTGAGCGTCGCCGGAAGGCGGGCCGCCTTTTCCTCGGCCCGGAGCAGTCGCTCGGTGCGGAACTCGGCCGACAGCACGCGCAGCGAGGTGGCGAGCGGCGTCCCGTATTTTTCGGTCTGAAGGAGTGCGGCAACCAGCGCGCGCACAGCCGGGAGATCGACGCGCCGCGCGAGCCCATCGAGCGCCTGACGCCGCTCAGGAAGGAAGCCCAACTCGATCGCGGTGAGGCGAAGCTCGTCGGAAAGTTCCGGAGCGCTGCGCTCGGTCTCCTTGGCGACGCGGGTCAACGCGGCGTCAGTCGACAGGCCGGCTTCGACGCATACCACCAGAAGGTCGAGGCCGTCGGGAATCGCCTTCCGCAGCACGTTGAGGCGCTTCGACTTCTTGTTCTTGAGCCAGATTCCCGGGCCCATGAACCCCGCGAGAATGGCGCCGACCATGGCAATAAGCTGCTGGGTGTCCGTCATGTGATAGACGTTCAGGATCTTGAACAGCAGCAGCCCCAGCACGCCCATCAGCGGGGCACTTGCCAGCTTGAAGAACAGATAGATCGCCAGCGCATCGCGGGTACGGATGCCCGCCTGGGCGAGTTGCAGACGGACCTCGGCGGTCTTCTGGCCCTGCAGCAGTTTCAGGCGCTGGACCACCGACAGGGCGACCCCCGACATCGCCTTCCCCTCGCTGCGGCGGCGCCGCGTGTCGCCGAGCATGCGAGCACGCAGCTCCGTGCGCCGCGCGATCAGGTCGCGCGCGCGGACGCGGTGACCACGAACGGTGAGCCCGGACCAGGCGGCCAGCGCCGCAAACCCGGCCGCGAGCGCGGCCAGCACGATGGGAAGATCAGCCGGCGGAAACGGCAGATAGGCGAGCAGCGTGTTCATATTTCGAACTTCACCATTTTGGCCATGACCGCCGCTCCGAGCGACATCATGAACAAACCGATGCCCAACAGCATCTGACCTCGCGAATCCTCGACCAGGATCATGATGTAGGGCCCGTTGAGGAAGTACAGGATGCCGAACATCAAGAACGGCAAGGCGCCGATGATGAAGGCCGACGAGCGGGCTTCCGACGACAGCGCCTTGACCTTGAGCTGCATCTGCAAGCGCTTGCGGAGAATGTCGGACAGGTTCTCGAGCGTCTCGGCGAGATTACCGCCGGTCTCGCGCTGAATCGTCAGAGCGACGACGAAGAACTGGAACTCGGGAACGCCGATGCGCTTCGCGGCATCCCACAGAGCGTCGATCAGCGTCACGCCAACCGCCGCCGAATGTGCCACGTGACGAAACTCGGGACCGACCGGATCAATGATCTCCTCGCCGACGGAGATGATGGTCTGGGTCACTGGCACGCCGGATTTGAGCCCGCGCACCATCAGCTCGACCGCTTCGGGAAAGAGTTGGACGAACTTCTTGCGCCGACGTCCGGCGCGCCACGACAGATAGATATTAGGCAGCCCCAACCCGGCTGCGATGCCGAGCGGAACCGCGACCATGATCGACTGACGAAGCACGATCGCTACGGCGATCGTGACCACGCCGAGCCCCGCCGCCACTGCCGCAAACCGCCCAGGCGTCGCGGCAATGCCGGCCCGCTGCAGCTTGAGGCGCAGCGCGGCCGGACGCGGAATGATCTGCAGCAGCGCTCGCTCGACCTGGCCGAGAACGCCCTTCGATGTCGCACCACCGGTGAGAACCGATGGTCCTGCCGCCTCGATCGTCTTCTTCGCGCCGACGCGGTTGGCAATCTTCTTCGCCCGTTTGCTTTCCTTGCCGCCTGACGTGAAGGCAAGTCCCAACAGCGCGATCACGATGACCGCGCCGAAGATCACGACTGGAAGAAGGTCATCGGGACTCATGTGGCGGCCTCGAGGAGCGCGCGGCCGAGACCGAAGTACTCCGCCTTGTTCAGGAAATGCGGTCGAAGGCCGGCGGTCTTGAACTCGCCCACCAGCTTGCCACGCCCGTCCTCGCCCTTGAACTCGAAGTCGAACAGCGGCTGCGTGGTGATGACATCGCCTTCCATGCCGACGACCTCGGTGATGCTCTGAATGCGGCGCATACCATCGCGCATACGGCTGATCTGCACGATCAGGTGCACCGCCGAGGCGATCTGCTGCCGCACCGCCTTCACCGGCAGCGTGGCGCTGGCCATGGCGATCATGTTCTCGAGACGGGTGATCGCCTCGCGCGGCGTGTTGGCGTGCAACGTACACATCGACCCGTCGTGGCCGGTGTTCATCGCCTGAAGCATGTCGAGCGCCTCGGCACCGCGCACCTCACCCATGATGATGCGGTCGGGACGCATACGCAGCGCGTTCTTCACCAGATCGCGCATCGTGATCTCGCCGGTACCTTCGAGGTTGGACGGTCGGGTTTCCAGCCGCACGACATGAGGCTGCTGGAGCTGCAACTCGGCCGCGTCCTCGATGGTCACGATGCGCTCGCCGTGGTCGATCATCTGCGAGATGGCGTTGAGCAGCGTCGTCTTACCCGAGCCGGTACCGCCCGAGATCAGGATGTTGCAGCGGCAGCGCCCCGCGATCTTGAGCACGTTCGCCATCTTGGCCGACAGGTTCGCCTGGTTGGCCATGATGTCGAGGGTGATACCCTTCTTCGAGAACTTACGGATCGAGATGCTCGGCCCGTCGATCGCCAGAGGCGGGATGATGATATTGACGCGGCTGCCGTCCTCAAGGCGCGCGTCCACCAGCGGGCAGGTTTCGTCGACGCGACGGCCGATCCGGGTGACGATCCGGGTCGCAACGTTCATCACGTGGCTGTTGTCGCGGAAGACGATGTCCGTCAGCTCGAGCTTGCCCTTGCGCTCGACGTAGATCTGCTTCGGACCATTGACCATGATGTCGGTCACGGATTCGTCCACGAGCAGCAGCTCGAGCGGCCCGAGACCGAGCATGTCGTTGATGACCGAGGTGACGAGGTCCTTCTGCTCGTTCAGGTTCAATTGAACCTTGAGTTCGGCGAGGATCTCGACGATCGCGGACGAGATCTGGCGCGACAGTTCGGCGCGCGTCAGCTTCGAGGCGGCGGCGACATCGATACGCTCGAGGAGCAGCGTATGGACCTGGGCCTTCGCGCTCTCGACGCCGGGACGGGCAGGTGCCCGGGTCGCCGGCGTCGGTGCCGTCTGGGGCATCACCGCAGCAGCCGCATTCTGGCCGACCGGCGCCGCGACGGGCTGCGGCGGGACGGGCTGGGGCGGAAGCGGCTGCGGGTTGCGGATTCCTTCGACCAGCGACTGCACGAGCGCACGGCCGGCCGGCGGCGGCACCGCGAGACGACGCTCCGTCAAAATTTCGGTGACAAGTCCTTCGACGGCCTCGGTGAGCTCGCGGTCGGGAAGCTTGGCGAGAACAGCGACATCCACACGCGCGAGCAACGCCGCCTGGATCAGCGGCGTCAGTGCACTCGCTTCAACATTGACAAGCGGCGCCGTCGCCGGCGCCGCTCCTTCGACCGCCGGAACGGCCGGTGGAGGGCTCGGCGCCTGAGACCGGCGGCCGAAAACCCGTTCCGTCATCCCCTGCTCCCTGCGCGATCCTTCGCGAGGAAGGGAAGCAGGCTGCCGAGACTGAAAGCGCCCTTCGCCTCAGCTTTCGGCTTGGAGGCGCCGACGATCTGCTCGGCAACGGCGACGATGGCGCGCGACACGGGGCTGCGCGGCGCGGCAGTGAGCACCGCCTTCGAATCGCGGACGGCGGCACCGACGCTCTTGGGCTCGAACGGAATCGTGCCGGAAATCGCCACCGAGGCCGCCCGCGAGAATTCCTCCGGGGGCAGATCACCATCGATCTTGGGCCGGGTGCCGTTCGCAACCACCAGGAGCTTCGTCCCGGCGCCGGTCTGCGTAACCCATTCTTTCATCCGCAGCACGTCGCGCAGGCTCGTGAGGCTGAAGTCCGTGACCACCACGACCACGGCTGCGGCATCGACGCACTCCGGCTCGCGGACCAACAGATCACGCGGCATATCGGCGACCACCCAACCACCACCCCGACTCAGCGCCTCGACCAGCGGGACGAGACCATCGGTCAGCGGCGCGCTCGCCGAAAACGGCTCTTCGGCGGCAAGCAGGATCAACTTGTCGGAGATTTTCGTCGCCGCGCGCTCGATCAGCAGCGGATCGATACGAGTCGGATCGGAGAGCACGTCCTTGAACCCGGTGCCGGGCTCGACATCGAATGCGACGGCGGCGCTTCCGAACCGGAAGTCGAGATCGAGGAATGCCGACGGTTTCGGCTCCTTCTGCGACAGGGCGATCGCGAGGTTCGCGGCGACCGTCGAGGCACCCGTGCCGCCCCTCGCCCCGACGACGAGGACGAGACGCTTCGGCCTGGGAGCGCCATCGGTGTTGGCCGCAAGCTCAACGACAGGAGCCTTACCGAAGCTCACCCCCTCGCGGATGGCGCGGACGAGATCCTGGGACGTCACCGGCTTCACGAGATAATCGGCGACCCCGGCAAGGATCAGAGTTCGGTAGAGTGCGACGTCGTTGTGCATACCGATGGCGACGACCTTCACACCGGGGTCGCACGCCTCGGCGAGAAGATTGAGGCCCGCGAGCGGGTCGGCAGAGTTCGACAGATCGACGATTAGGACCGACGGCGACGCGCGATTGTGCATACGCTCGGCGGCAGCCTGGAGGTCGGCCCCCTCGACCGCGATCTCGCCGAGACCGAGCTCGGCGGCGGCGAGACGCACGGTGGCCTCGGTCGCCGAATCGGTGACGAGAGCGAGAACCTGCGGATCGGCAGCGTCGGAAGGACGATTGCGAAGAGCGAGCGCGGTCATTGGCCACCACCTGACGAAGAGGAACCGTTACCTGCGGATTCGGTGAAGGGAGTAAGCGGCTTGATCTCTCCGGCCCGAAAGCGCTTGACGCCTGCGGCGAGCGACTCGCCCTGGCCCGGGCCGGCCGGATGTCCGGCGACGAGCTCCGATGGATCAGCCACCATCATCCCGAGATTGCGCATGTTCGCGCAGCCGAAATTCGAGCTCGGCGTGTTGCCGGGATCGCCGTCGTTGGACGGTTTGCGCCAGTCGCCGCACGCCGGCGGAACCGCGACAGAGCGCGACACCGTGATCCGCACGTCGGATGCCGGCCCGTTCGAACCGCGGTCCGCAGCGACACCGGCACGAAGGAGATAGGACGACACGGCGGCCGCGCGGCGCGAGTCGAGGCGCGCGTCGGCGCCAGGCGTATGGATCTCGACGGTGTCGCCGTAGCCGATGTGCTGCCGCGAGAGGAACTCATCGAGGCGACGGAACTCGGGCGCGGAGATCTCTGACGAGCTCGGCGCGAACGCCACGTTATGGACGACCTCGACCTTGTGGACCGTGATCTCCTTGCGGGCGTCCGCCTCGGACCACAGCGACGCCTGCGGCGTGCAGCCGGCGAGTGCCGCGGCGACGATTATCGGCGAAAGAACATAAGCGACGGGCTTCATGGCGGTCCCTATTGCTCGAGATTGAAGCCGGCAGAGCCGACCAGACGGCGACCTTCGGGGCCCTGCGGCACCGGCGTCTGTTCCATCGGCTTCTGGACGTAGAGCGGCGCGGTCTTCAAACGATCCGTGTCCGACGGCATCTGCAGTCCGTCAGTCGGCGACGCCATCTGATCCGAAGTCGGACGCACGATGTAGGGCGTGACCAGGATAACGAGCTCGCTCTCGTCGCGCTGAAAGGCGTCCGAGCGAAACAGGGCGCCGAGGACCGGCAGATCGCCGAGGCCCGGCAGCTTTTTCACCGCGCGGTTGACATCGTTCTGCATCAGGCCGGCGATCGCGAAGCTCTGCCCGCTGCCCAGCTCGACGGTCGTCTCGGCGCGGCGGGTGGTGATCGCCGGGATCGAGAAGCCGTTGACGCGCACGGCGCCGGTATTGGTGAGCTGGCTCACCTCCGGGCGGACCTTCAGAGAGATCTGCCCGCCGGACAACAGCGTCGGGGTGAACGCGAGGCCGACACCAAACTTCTTGAAGTCGATGGTGACGGCGTTGTTGCCTTGGGGAACGGGGATCGGGAACTCACCACCGGCGAGGAAGCTCGCGGTCTCGCCCGAGACAGCAGTCAGATTCGGCTCGGCGAGAACGGTGACCAGACCCTCGTTCTCCAGCGCGTCGATCACCGAGGTGATGTTGAAGCGACCGAAACGACCGGTCCCGAAGACCGAGTTGGTAGAGCCTTGGCCGAACGCATCGACGTTCCGCGTCAGGACCTCCTGGCCATTCAACACCCAGCCGGGGCTTGTCGTCGAAATGGCATCCTTCACGGCCACCGCAGCCGGATTACCGGTGCCGAGGCCGAACAGGAAGCTGCCCGGCGCGACGACAGCATCCCAGTTGATTCCGAGCTGCTTGATGACCGAACGGCGTACCTCGGCGATCCGCACGCGCAGGTTGACCTGGTTCGGGCCGTTGACCGTCAGCCGGTTGATGACGTTGTCCTTGCCGGCGAGACGCACGGCGAGCACGCGGGCATCCTCGGCCGCTTCGGGCGAGCGCACGACGCCCTGAAGAACGACGGCATCGCCCACTGACGAGACTTCGATGCGCGAGCCCGGCACGTACTGCTGGAGCGCCTCGCGCAGACGGGTCAGATTGTGCGCCACCGTGACGCGCCATCCCTCGACGATGCGATCGGACGCATCGACGGTGTAAAGGGTGGTTTCGCCCGGCTTCCGCGCGAAGACGTAGATCAGCTTCGACGACTTGATCTGGACATCGGCGATGTCGGGATCGGCGACGAATACGCTGGCCGCGGGATGATCGAGCGAGATCAGGCGACCCTTGTTGATTTCCAGGTCCATGTGCGCCACGGGCGCGCGCAGCGGCTGTGCCTTGAGCTCGACTCCGGCCGCGGAAGCCGCGAGCAGCGTCGCGGCGAAGACCACGCGCACGAGGGTCCGGATGGTAATCATGGCTACTGTCCTGCGATCGCGGTTTTGGGGTCGACCGACTGTGTCTCGGCGACCGGGACATTCTTCGGCTGCGGCTCTTCGTCGGCAGGAGCTTCGCCGGGGCGACCCGCGAGCGGTCCGCCGTTCTCCAACTGAACCTTCTTGTTGCCGCGCACGACCTGGACGAGCGCAACGGTCGGCTGATTGCCACCACCCATGATGGAGCTCACCTCGCGGTCAACCGTCCTGGTCGGCTTGGCCGGCAGCTTCGGCGACGCCGGCTCGTCGGAGAGCGCGAGACTGCGAAGCGCCAGCGAAACCTTGCCCATGTTGACAATCAGGCTCAGCGTCTCGGCTTCCTTCGGCGTCGCCTCCAGGGTGACGGTCTTGGCCAGCACGGCCTCGGTGGCGTTGTCGGCCGAGCTTTGGTCGACCGCAATGACGCGCAGATCCTGAAGGGCGGTCTCGGTTACCGTGACGTTGCGCTGGTCGCTCCCCTTCTGCTGGAAGGCATGAGTCAACAGCACATCGACGTGATCGCCGGGAAGCACAAAGCCGGAAACCCCGGTCTGCGCGTTGACCGCGATCGCAATCGCGCGATTGCCCGGGCTGAGGACGGCGGCAAGGAAGCCGCGGTCACCAGGCTTGGCGACGCGAATCTCGGTCACCGGCTCACCGACGCTGAAGCCCACCTTCACGACCGCGCCGGTGAACTGCTCGATCGAGCCCTTATCCTTGGTGACGTAGCCCGAGGCGAGCGAACCTTCCGGCCAGATCTGCCAACGAAGGTCCTCGGGCTTTATGAACGTCCCGGCCGGAATTGGATTTTTCGCAACGAGCACCTCGGTCGCGGCGACCTGCGGCGGTGGCTCCGCCTGATGCTGGATCGCCGCCTGCTGCGCGTGCATCAGATTGCGCACGAACATGGCCGCGAGGCCGGCGGTGCCGATGGCGAGAACGAGGAATACCAGAGGGCGAGCGCGCATGGGTTATGTCCTCACAGCGCCGCCAGGCGGGTGACGATGTAGAGGCCGCCGATGGCGATGGCGACCCCGAATGGAACTGGCGCCTTGAGGCCCTGGCGGAGGCGGACGCCGAAAGTCTGGAGCGATGGCGCACTCTCGAGCTGTGGGAACGCCGCGCGCCAGATCAGTACCGCCGCTGCGAGCACGCCGCCGGAGATCGACGCGATGATGAGAAACGCAACGACGTTATCGGCACCGGCCCAAAGTGCGACGGCGGAAGCCAACTTCGCGTCGCCTCCGCCGATGAGGTGGAGCGAGAACATCGCAAGTCCGGCGATGAGCACGAGCGCCGCAAGCGAAAGGCCGACGGCGCCGTCGCCGACGGCGGAGATCATCGAGCCCGTCGCGATGGCGCGAGTCAGAAGATAAATGGGAAACAGCGCAATGGTGGCGACGATCGCACGGTTCGGAATGACATAGCCGCGCGCGTCCCGCGCCGCCGCCCAGAGCAGGCAGAAGGCAAACCCGGCGAGAGCAGCATTCTGGAAGGCGGCGTCCATACTCTAAAATCCCCTACACGATCCAGTAGCGGGCGGTGCCGCCCGCCGCCGGATCGGATACTCGCTAGCAGCTGCTGCCAGACTGGGCCTGCGACAGGCAGTCCGCAACGTGCGTGTACATGGACGTCAGGTTTCCACCCACCTGACCGAGGGCAGCAATCGCGACCACCGACACGAGCGCGGCGATTAGGCCGTACTCGATCATGGTGGCGCCGTTCTCGTCGCGAACGAAGGAACTCAAAATGCGAACCATCGCTTCCTCCATTACGACGCCGACACTCGTCGGCGTTGCAGCTCCAGCAGTCTGAGGTGTCGGGGCGATGGACGGCATGCCATCCATCGCCCCTGAACCACTAACTCTCGATTAGCAGGTCGTGCCAGCCTGGGCGTCCGACAAGCAGGTCGAGACATGGGTGAACATGTCGCGCAGGTTTCCGCCCATCAGGCCGAGGGCGGCAATCGCGACCACCGAGACCAGAGCAGCGATGAGGCCGTACTCGATCATCGTGGCGCCATTCTCGTCGCGAATAAACGACTTGAGGGTGCTGAACATATCTTTCCTCCGTTTGACGCCGACAGCGGTCGGCGAGTGCGTTGCGTCGGCGTTTTGTCGGCGCGGAGGTAAATTTCGCCGAAGGCTTTAAACGAAGGTTTAACGTTGGCCGCGAATTGCCGAAAAGGCTCGATCAATTCGTGAGCAAGACGTGACAATTTCGAAGGACGCGGCCGAAATCCCGCCTTGCGGCCCGAATCCGGCGTATCGCCCCAAATTGAGCGGCATTGGCCGACAACTTATGGGGCATTGCACGAATTGTTAATCCTCTCGAAAACGGAATCCGGCATTGTTTCCGCGTGCGCCGATCCATGAGGCGCTCGTCTAGTGGGACGACAATGCGCGATTCGATTAAAGAATTCGTTTCTGGGATACGCGGGGTCTGGTCGAGCGCTTATGCGCGATCCGTGACCGCCGTTCGGCGGACGCTCCGTGACTCGCGCGGTGCGGCCGCCGTCGAATTCGCACTGTGCGCGCCTCTGCTCATCGGCTTCATCGTTCCGATCACCGACATCGGCATGCGCGGCTACTCGAGCCTCCAGGTCGAGATCGCGGCCCAGGCCGGCGGCCGTTACGCCATTCTCCACGGCTGGGACAGCACCGGCATCACGAATGCGGTCACGAGCGCGACCGGCTTCACGACGATCGCCGCCTCGCCCGCCCCCGCATCGAGCTGCGGCTGCCCCTCCGGCAACACGATCGGCGCGGCGACGTGCGGCGGAACCTGCGCCAATGGCGAGACCGTCGGCACGTACGTGACCGTGAATGCTCAGGCGCCGTTCACGCCGCTGTTCCCCTTGCCGGGCATCGTCGACGCGACGACGCTCACCTCGCAAGTCATCGTTCGGGTGAACTGAACATGCGGGCGCGCCGCACATCCGGCAAATGTCGCTGGCGGCCTTTTCTCCGCTCGGAGGACGGCGGCGCCGCGGTCGAATTCGCCCTGATCTCGACTCCGCTCTTTATGCTGCTGTTCGCGATCCTCGAGATCAGCCGCGCGTATTTTGTTCAGAACGCGCTCAGCTATTCGGTGGAGCAGGCCGCGCGCTGTGCCTCGATCGATACCGTCACCTGCGGCACGGCAACGCAGATCAAGTCCTTCGCGGCCAATCGATCCGGCGCGACCTTCGACTCGAGCATCTTCACGTCAAGCAACGCGGCGTGCGGACGCCTGGTCACGGGCAGCTATCCCTTCACCTTCAGCGTCCCGTTCCTCGCCAGAAACGTGAACCTGACGGCGCGGGCCTGCTATCCGGTATGAGGATGAGAATGAAGCCCTCGGTGAAAAACTTCGTTCGGCACGAACTCGGTCGCTTTCTGCGCGATTCGCGCGGCGCGACCTCGACGCTGATCGCGATCTCGCTGCTCGTGCTCCTCGGGTTCGCAGGGGCGGCAACGGAGACCAGCGTCTGGTTCGTCGGCAAGCGCAACCTTCAGGGCGCGGCCGATGCGGCCGCCTTCGGCGCGGCACTGGCGAGCGGTGGCGGCAATACGGTGCTGCAGACCGAAGCCAAAGCGACCACGTCGCGTTATGGCTACGTCGACGGCACGAATGGTGTCGTCGTGACGGTCAACAAGCCGCCGATGAGCGGTCGATTCAACGGCAACATCCACGCCGTCGAAGTCATCATTGAGCAGCCGCAGAAGCGGTCTTTCTCGGCCCTGTTCCTCAACACCGCCCTGACGCTGCGCGGCCGCGCCGTGTCGACGATCCAGTTCGGCGCCCCGGCCTGCGTGCTGGCGCTGAACGCCGGCGCCAACGTCGACGTGCTCGTCAATGGCACCACTAACGTCAACCTCAACGGCTGTTCGCTGGCGGTCAACTCGCCCGGCAGCTCCGCGCTGGACATCGTCGGCAACGCGATCATCAACGCCGCGAGCGCGCAGATCGTCGGCGGCGTCGCGGGCAACGGCACCCTGACCACGAGCTTGGGTGTCGAGACCGGCGCTCCGCCCACTCAAGATCCCTACGCGGGCACCACAATCCCAGCCTTTTCCGGGTGCGATATCAACAACGCAAACGTGGGCTCCCACACCAATCAGCCAGCCTTCGATGCGGGCGGCGGAACCAAGGTCATCTGCGGTGGCGTGGGCGCCGGATCCCAGAGCTCGCTCACGTTTCAGAACGGCACCTTCATCGTCGATGGCGGCTCGTTCACCGCGAACTCCGGTTCGACCATCACGGTCCAGAATGCCACCATCATTCTGACCAGCAGCACCGGCACCAACTATCCAAACGTGAACATCGCGGGTGGGAGCACGGTCAACATGAGCGCTCCGACGACCGGCCCCTTCGCCGGCATCGCCATGATGCAGGACCCCAACACGCCGTTGAACACGCAAAACAACTTCCTCGGCGGGTCGTCGCAGAACATCAACGGCGTCTTGTATTTCCCCGCGACGGACATGAAGTTCGCCGGCGGAGCCACATCCGGCGGCGCCAGTTGCACGCAGATCGTCGCCGACCAGGTCACGTTCGCGGGCAACGTGCAGCTGAACTCGAACTGCAACGGCTCCGGAACCAAGAAGATCACGTCTCCGCCACAGCTCGTCGAATAATCCGCCCGGAGCGGCGGCGCCCGAATTTGTTGCCGCAGCGGTAAGACGCGGCCTTTGCGGCCGCGTTCGCACCTCTTAAAGTGCGGGCATGGCGACCGCCCGCAATCTCTTTCGGATCTTTGTCCTCGTCGCGTCCATGCTCATCGCCGCGCCGACCCACGCCACGCCGCGCGACGAGCTCGTCATCGGCATGACCCAGTACCCCTCGACGCTGCACCCCGGCATCGAGACGATGCTCGCCAAGACCTATGTCATCCGCCTCGCCCATCGGCCGTTCACGACCTACGACGCCGACTGGAAGCTGATCTGCATGCTGTGCGTCGAGCTGCCGACGTTCGAGAACGGCCTCGCCAGGCGCGAGCCGCTCAAGGAGGACAAGGGGCACGGCAAGGAAGGCGTCGCCGTCACCTACACCATCCAGCCGGAGGCGCGCTGGGGCGACCGCGTGCCGGTCACGACCAAAGACGTGCTGTTCACCTGGGAGGTCGGCAAGCACCCGCAATCGGCGATCGCCAACGGCGAGCTTTATCGCCGGATACTGTCGATCGACGTCATCGACGACAAGACGTTCACGCTGCACATCGACCGGGTGACGTTCGACTACAACGCCATCAACGATTTCGAGATCCTGCCCGAGCATCTCGAGCGGGCGCGGTTCAACGATCCCGCGCGGTACCGGACGCA
Source organism: Alphaproteobacteria bacterium (assembly GCA_035493495.1). GTDB lineage: Bacteria > Pseudomonadota > Alphaproteobacteria > SMXQ01 > SMXQ01 > DATJIG01. The sequence goes on along the minus strand of DATJIG010000238.1, from coordinate 16,319 downwards.
GACGCTCTACGACGCCGACAGCACCAATCCGGGGCTGTGGTTCGGCCCCTCCAAGGTCGTCGACAAGGAACCGGGCGCGCAGATCGTGTTCGAGCGCAACCCGACGTGGTGGGGCACCCCCGGACCATTCCGGCGCGTGGTCTTCCGGGTGATCGAGAACACGGCGGCACTCGAGGCCAATCTGCTGTCGGGCTCCATCGACATGATCGCCGGCGAAGGCATGGGCCTCGGCATCGACCAGGCGATCGCCTTCGAGCAGCGCCACGGCCACCAGTACGACTTCATCTACAAGCCGGGACTGGTGTACGAGCACCTCGATCTCAATATCGACAATCCCTTGGTCGCCGACGTCCGGGTTCGCCGGGCCCTGCTCCTCGCCCTCGACCGCGACGTCATCAACCGCCAGCTCTACGGCGGACAGCAGCCGCCCGCCCCCACCTTCGTGAGCCCGCTCGACTGGGTTTACGATCCCTCGATTCCGGCGACCAAGCAGGATCTCGCCGGGGCCGGACGCCTGCTCGACGAAGCCGGCTGGCGCATGGGCCCCGATGGCATCCGCGTCAACGACAAGGGCGCACGGCTCGCGCTCGACCTGATGACCACCGCCGGCAACCGCTCGCGCGAACTGGTCGAGCAGGTGCTGCAGGCGCAGTGGAAGGCAGCGGGCATCGAGACTCGCATCCGCAACCAGCCCGCCCGCGTGCTGTTCGGCGACACGCTCGTCAAACGCAAGTTCCAGGGCCTCGCCATGTTCGCCTGGATGTCGGCGCCGGAGAACGTGCCGCGCTCGATCCTCCACTCCGAAGAAATCCCGTCGTCGTCCAACGGATTCGCGGGCGAGAACTTCGTCGGGTTCCACGACCCCAAGGTCGACGCACTGCTGGACAAAATCGAAATCACGATCGATCCCGACACGCGCAAGGCACTGTGGTTCGAGCTGCAGCGCATCTACGCCGACCAGCTGCCGGCGATTCCGCTGTTCTTCCGTGCCGATGCCTTCATCCTGCCGAAGTGGCTCAAGGGCGTCGTGCCGACAGGCCATCAGGAGCCGACCACGGCGTGGATCGAGGATTGGCGCGTCGAGACACCCGGGCAGGAGCGCGCGGCGCAATGACCCTGCTCGCGGTCGAGAACCTCACCGTGCGTTTCGGCACGACCCGGGCGGTCGAGCGCGTGTCGTTCGCGCTCGACCGCGGCCGAACCCTGGGACTGGTCGGCGAATCCGGCTCCGGCAAGAGCACCGTCGCCGCGGCGCTGCTGCGCCTCCTGCCGCCCGCCGCGCGTGTCGACTCCGGCCGCATCCTGTTCGACGGCGTCGACATCGCCGCGGCGCCCGAGCGCGAGCTCGAATCGCTGCGCGGCCGCCGCATCGCCATGATCTTCCAGGAGCCGACCGCGGCCCTCGATCCGGTGATGACGATCGGCGAACAGGTCGCCGAGCCGTTTCTCCTTCACGGCGGCCATTCGCGCGCCAACGCGCTGGCCGAGGCACACGGACTTCTCGAGCGCGTCGGCATTCCCGCCCATCGCGCCGACAGCTATCCGTTCCAGCTCTCGGGCGGTCAGCGCCAGCGGACGATGATCGCCGCCGCCATCGCATTGCAACCCGATCTCCTGATCGCCGACGAGCCGACCACGGCGCTCGACGTGACGGTCCAGAAGGGCATCCTCGATCTCCTGCTCGACCTGCAGCAGGAGATCGGCATGGCGATGGTGTTCATCAGTCACGACCTCGCCGTGGTGTCGACCATGGCCGACGATGTCGCCGTCATGCGTCGGGGCGTGATCGTGGAATCCGGAGCCGTGGGCGACGTCCTCGGGCGGCCGAACCATCCGTACACTCAAGCCCTGCTCGACGCCGCCCGGACCCGCGTCGGCCCGATCGAGAGCGCATCATGACGGCCCTCCTCGCCGCCGAGCACCTGACCAAGCGATATCGCGGGCACGCTCCCAGCGGCACCGTCACCGCGCTCGACGACGTCAGCCTGTCGCTCGAAGCCGGCGAGACGCTCGCGCTGGTCGGGGAATCGGGCTCCGGCAAATCGACGCTCGCGCGCGCCCTCCTCGGACTGACCCCGGTCGACAGCGGCCGCGCCCGATTCGGCGACGCCGACATCGCGACGTTGCGAGGCGATTCGCTGATGGCGTTCCGGCGCGCGGTTCAGATCGTTTTCCAGGACCCATTCGCCTCGCTCAACCCACGACTCTCGGTCGGCCGCAGTCTCGCCGAGCCGCTGGTCATCCACGGCATCGGCGACCGGGGGGAGCGCCGGCGCCGCGTGTCCGAGGCGCTGGAGTCCGTCGGCCTCTCCGCCGCCGACGCGGCGCGCGCGCCGCACGCGTTTTCCGGCGGCCAGCGCCAACGCATCGCCATCGCGCGCGCGCTGATCCTTGGGCCTGAGGCGATCGTGCTCGATGAGCCGCTGTCGGCCCTCGACGTCACGATCCAGCGCCAGATCCTGACCCTGCTCGCGCAGCTCAAGCAGCAGCGGCGCCTGACTTATCTCTTCATCACCCACGATCTCGGCGTCGCTCGCGCCATTGCCGACCGCATCGCGGTGATGCATCACGGCCGCGTCGTCGAGGCCGGGCCCACCGAGCGGATATTCACTGCACCCGAGCAGCACTACACCCGCGAGCTGATCGCCGCCGTCCCGGTGCTCGGCGCCGGACGCCGCGCAGGAGTGGGGCGATGAGGCACACCGTTCTTCGCTTCATCGCCTCGCGCCTGCTGCAAACGGCGCTGGTGCTGCTGGCGATGTCGTTCGTCGTCTATCTGCTGATCGGCCTGATGCCGGGCGATCCGATCGACCTGATGATCTCCGGCAACCCGCGCCTTACGCCCGACGATGTGGCGCGTCTGCGCGCCGTTTACGGCCTCGATCAGCCGCTGTGGTCGCGCTATCTCGCCTGGCTCGGCAGCGCGCTCTCGGGCGATCTGGGCGCCTCACGGCTGTTCGCGCGGCCAGTACTCGAGGTGATGGGCCCGTTCCTCGTCAACACCTGCGTGCTGATGGGCGTGAGCTTCGTGCTGTCGATCGTGATCGCGATCCCGCTCGGCGTGTGGGCGGCGCGCAAACCCGGTTCGCTCGCTGACCGTGGCATCAACGCCTTCGCCTTCGCCGGCATTTCGATGCCGGTGTTTTGGCTCGGACTGATGCTGATCATCGTCTTCTCGGTGCTGCTGAGCTGGTTCCCCGCATCGGGCACGGGCCGCGGCGGCGGATGGTTCGATGCCGTGCGCAGCCTGATGCTGCCCGTCATCACCCTCACCATCCACGAGACCGGCGTGCTGCTGCGCTACACCCGCTCGGCGATGATCGAGACCATGCGCCAGGATTTCATCCGCGCCATCCGCGCCAAGGGTGCGTCCGAGTCGTGGGTGATGTGGCGGCACGCGCTGCCCAACGCGATGCTGCCGGTGGTCACCGTCATCGCCCTGTCGTTCGGCGGGTTGTTCTCGGGAGCGCTCGTCACCGAGACTATCTTCGCCTACCCCGGCATGGGACGGATGATCTACGACTCGGTCATGGGCAACGACTTCAACCTGGCGCTGATCGGGCTCCTGCTCGCCACCGTGCTGACGCTCGCCGCCAATCTCGCCGCCGATCTGCTCTACGCCTGGCTCGACCCGCGCATCCGGCTGGGTGACGACCGATGAGAGCCCTCGTCGATCGTTTCCGCACCCAGCGCTCCGCCATCGTCGCGGTTGCGTTCCTGCTGCTGCTGGCGCTCCTCGCGGTGTGCGCGCCGCTGGTCGCAAATCTTCTTGGCGCCGACATGACGGCGGTCGATCTCTATCACCGCTTCGAGGGACCGAGCCTCACTCACCCGCTCGGCACCGACGAGCTCGGCCGCGACGTGCTGGTGCGGCTCCTGTACGGCGCCCGGGTATCGCTCGCGGTCGGCATCATCGGCGCGCTGGCGGCGTCGGTCGTCGGCACGCTGATCGGTCTCGCGGCCGGGCTCTCGGGCGGTCGCGGCGATGCGGTCCTGATGCGCTTTACCGACGGGGTGATCGCGCTCCCGCTGCTGCCGCTGCTGATCGTTTTGGCCGCGGCCGATCCGACCAAGATCGGCCTCTCCGAGAGCTTCGCGCGCGCGGGCGAAGGCGGACTACTGCGCATCAGCATCATTGTCGCGCTGGTCGGCTGGACCACGGTGGCGCGGCTGGTCCGCGGCGCCGCCCTCACGCTGCGCGAGCGCGAGTACGTGCTCGCCGCCGCCGCGCTGGGTGCGTCGCGGCTTCGCATCGCCTTCGTCCACATCCTGCCGAACGCCGCCGGGCCGATCGTCGCTGCGACGGCGCTCGCCGTCGGCAACGTCATCCTGATCGAGTCCGTGCTGAGCTTCCTCGGACTCGGCATCCAGCCGCCGGCAGCGAGCTGGGGCAACATGCTGACCAATGCCCAGGAAATGATGATGTCTTCACCCGGCCTGGCGCTCTATCCGGGCCTCCTCATCCTCGGCACCGTCGTCGCCTGCAACGTCGCCGGCGACGGCATCGAAGCGGCTCTGGATCCCCGCACCACGACGGAGTGAGTTACTCCGCCGGCTGGATGCCGAGCGCGTGCCGTCGCAACGTCGCCGCGCTGAGCGCCAGCGCCGCGAAGGCGCAGCCGGCGATCGTCGCCACCATCGGGCGCGGCGTACCGTCGAAGAATGCGCTGACGACCACGATCATCAGGCCGCCGGTGACCATCTGCAGCGTGCCGCCGAGCGCCGAGGCCATCCCGGCGATCGGGCCGTGCTCCTCGAGCGCCAGCACCATCGTCGATGGAATCACCAGTCCGAGGCAGGCGAATGCCGCGAACAGCAGCACCATCAGCACCGTCAGGCTGTCGATACCGCCCAGCGTCAGCGCGAGCAACACCGTTGTGAACACGGTGTGGACCGCCATCGCGGTCATCACCACCCGTCCCATGCCGTAGCGCGCACCAAGAGCCGCAGTCGCCTGCGAGGCGCCGATGAAGCCCACCGCGTTGACCGAGAACGCGAGGCTGTACTGGGTCGGCGTCAGCCCGAAGTGGCCGATGTAGACGAACGACGAACTCGCCAGGAACGAGAAGAAGCTCGCCATGGCGATGCCGCCGATGAACGTCAGCCCGAGGAAATGGCGATGGGTCAGCAGATAGCCGAAGCCGCCGAGGGCGCTGCCGAAGCTCGCCGCGATCCGCTCCTCGGGCGGACGGGTCTCCGGCAGGTGCAGCCAGACCAGCACCGCGCCGAGCACGGCGACCGTGGTCGCGGCGACGAACACCGAGCGCCAGCCGAACGGCACGATCAGCGCGCTGCCGGCGAGCGGCGCCAGGATCGGCGAGACGCTCAGCACCAGCATGACGAGCGACATCAGCCGCGTCGCCTCGATCCCGGTGTGAAGATCGCGGATGATGGCGCGCGGAATCACCATCACCGACGACGCGCCGATGCCCTGGATGAAACGGAAGGCGATCAGCCACTCGATGCTGGGCGCCGCCGCGCACCCCACCGCGCCGACGGTGAACAGCGCCAGGCCGAAATAGAGCGGCGGCTTGCGTCCGACCATGTCCGACACCGGGCCGTAGACGATCTGGCACAGGCCGAACGCCATGAAGAAAGACATCAGCGTCATCTGCGTCGCGGCCGTCGACGTCTGCAGATCGGCGGCGATCGCCGGCAGCGCCGGCAGATACATGTCGATGGCGAACGGCCCAACCGCCGCCAACAGTCCGAGGACGATGGCGTTCTTGGCGTAGCTTGAGATCATACGAAACCTTCTCCGCGGGCGCGGAGCCCAAGCGCTCTCTGGTGCGGAACAGCCCCGATCAGGGCGCGACGTAGACCATCCAGCCCACGCCGAAACGATCAGCGAGCATACCGAAGGACGGCGAGAAAAACGTCTTCGTCAGCGGCATCTGCACCTGGCCACCGTCGCTCAGCGCCGAGAACGCGCGCCGGGCTTCGGCCTCGTCCTTGACCGTCAGGGAGATTGCGAAGCCGGCGAACGTCGCCTGGCCCGTGCAACGCCCGTCGGACGCCAGCACCATCGAGTCGCCGACCTTGAACGCGGCGTGCATCACCTTGTTTTCGGCTCCCTGCGGCACCATGCTCGGCGGCTGCGGCTCGGGGCTGTCCTTGAACCGCATCATCATCACGATCTCGGCCCCCAGCGCCCGCTGGTAGAACGTGATCGCTTCCTCGGTGCGGCCGTCAAAGAACAGATAGGGCTGGATCTGCATGGTTCGCTCCTGACTTCAATGTGTTGGCTTCAGCGATTTCTCGCGGATTCGGCGCGCAGGCGGTCTTCCTGCTCGCGCAGTTCCGGCGTGAGCTCCGCGCCGAAATCCTCGGCTTCGAAAATCTGGCGGATCTCGATCTCGCTGTCCTCGCCTGTCGGGTTGGGACAGCGCTTCACCCAGTCGATCGCTTCCTGCTTCGACTTGACGTTGAAGATCCAGAATCCGGCGATGGTGTCCTGCGATAGCGGGAACGGCCCTTCGACGACGCTGCGCTTGTCGCCCGAGAACTTCACCCGTGCGCCTTTCGACGTCGGGTGCAGACCTTCGCCCGCCGCCATCACGCCGGCCTTCACCAGCTCCTCGTTGTACTTGCCCATCGCCTCGAGCAGTTCGGTCTTCGGCATGACACCCGCCTCGGTGTCCCTGGTCGCTTTCACGATCACCATGAACCGCATCGTGCTTCTCCTTTGAATTGCTCGGCGAACGGTTAGCGCGGCGAGCCCTGAGCCACCGCGCCCAGCTTGGTGAGGCCGTCCTCGAAGTCGCGGCCGACCATCTTGTCCATGTTCACGAACATGCACATGACCTTCGAGACGAAATTCTTCCGGCCGATCATGTCCCAGGTGACGACGGTGCGCTCCCGCTCCGGAACGAAGGTGAACTCGACCGTGTTGCCCGCCCTGAACGGCTTGCGGAACTCGAGCTCCATCCGGATCAGATCGTACGGCCGGCTTTCGGTGATGGTGACGGCACCCTCGCCCGCCTTCTTGTTGCCGCTCCAGCGGTAGATCGCGCCGGCGCCCTGCGTCGTGCCCTCGTAGCTCTTCGTCATGTTCGGGTCGAGCCTCTCGAACGGCGACCACTTGGCCCAGTTCCGGAAATCGTTGACCTGGGCGAACAGCGCCGGAGCGGATGCCGCGAGCGCGGCGCTGCGCTTGACGCGGAACTCCGACGACTGCGCCGCGACGACGATCAGCACGATCGCGATCACCGCGACGATCACCACCCCTGCGATCACTCGGTCCTCCTCGGAGCTGTGTTGGACGGTTACGAGTCGGCGAAGCGGACCACGGAGATCGGCGGCAGCCGCGCTTCGGGCGCGCTCCACGAATCGCCACCGTTCTCGGAGATCCACAGGCCGCCGCTGGTGGTGCCGAACGCCAGGCGCTCGCCCGTCGAATCCACGCACAGGCCGTGGCGCCAGGTGAGATCATAGGCGTGCTGCTGCGGCAGCCCCTGAGTCAACACGTCGAAGCTCTGGCCGCCGTCGCGGGTCCGCGCCACCACGACCTTGCCGTCGAGCGGGATTCGCCGCTCGTCCTTCGTCGCCGGCACGAACCACGCGGTGTTGCCGTCCGTCGGATGGGCGGCGACTGCGAAGCCGAACTTCGACGGGCGAATTGCGGTGATCTCGGTCCACTGCGCGCCGCCGTCCTCGGAGCGGTACACGCCGCTGTGGTGCTGACACCACACGACCTCGGGATGCGCAGGGCAGATCGACAGACGGTGAATGTCCTGGGTCATCGGCTCACCCTCACGGCCGGGCGGCATGTACTCGTTGTGCATGCCCTGGTTGATGATTTTCCACGACGCACCGTCGTCGGTGCTGGACCACACACCCGCGGTGGAGACGCCGATGCGGATATCCTTCGGATTGCGCGGATCGATCAGCACCGAGCTGATGCCGGGCTGCTCGCCGCCGGCGACGCCGAACCACTGTTTCCGCTCCGGCATCCGCCACAGAGTTTCGTTCAGCACCCATGACACTCCAGCGTCATCGGAGCGGAACAGCCCGCCGGGCATCGTGCCTGCCCACAGCCGGTCCTTCACGCCGCCGCGCTCGAGCACCCAGATCTTGCCGAGCGACCACGGATGCGGGTCGTCGGGGTCTTCCGGCTTCTCCGGAAAAGTCGGCACGCCGAGCTCGCTCCACGTCCCGGAGTGACCGCGCCGCCACAGCTTGCTGCCGAAGTGCCCGAGGTCGAGCGCCGCATAAAGCGAGCCGCCGGTGTCGAGCACCGCGGTCACCGGATCGCCGAGGAAATGCACGCCAACGATGTCCCAGGCGCCGTTGCGCCGGGCGATTTCGAACAGGCCCTTGCGGGTCCCGACATAAAGCGCGTCCGCCATTGGTCCTCCCCTGTCAGCCGCCGGTCAGCGCCTGGAAGACATAAACCTCGTCCTCCGCCGCCACCGGATCGCTCAGCCGCGCCCGATCGCGGATCGGCTGGCCGTTGATGAACACGTTGACATGGCGCCGCACCGCGCCCTGGTCGTCGAGCACGTAGCCGCGCAGCGTCGGCCGCTCCGCGAAAACGGCGCCGAGCGCCTCGCCCACGGTCGCGGCCTCGACCCGCGCCGACGGCGCGGGATGAAAACGTTGCAGCGCGGATGTAAACGACACCGTCGGCACGTCACGCCCTTTCTTGACATAAAACGTTGATATCAACATAATGGATCCATGTCAAATCGGCCCTTGCCGTTTGCTACCACCATCGAGGTCCGGGACCGCTGCCTGTGCCTGCACGTGCAGCGCGCGGCGCGGGCGCTGGCGCGCCGCTTCGACGAGGCGCTGCGGCCGGTGAATCTTACCCACGGCCAATTCTCGCTGCTGATGTCGCTCAACCGGCCCGAGCCGCCGACCATCGGCAGCGTCTCCGCTCTGCTCGCGATGGACCGCACGACGCTCACCGCGAACCTGAAACCGCTCGAGCGGCGCGGCCTCGTCACGGTCACGATCAATCCCGCCGATCGCCGCGGGCGGCGTCTCGTTCTGACCACAAAGGGCCGAACGCTGTTATCGGACGCCATGCCAATCTGGCGGCGCGAGCACGACGCGGTCGACAGGCTGCTGGCGGGATCGGATCCGGATCGGCTGCGTGCCGATCTCACCGCGCTGACGGGAGCCGATGCCGCCCCGCCCCGCGCGATCGAGCCGAGCGCCAGACGCGCGGTGACGCGGGGTTAACCGCCGTCGCTCTCAGCGCGAGAACAGGACCGGGATCGTCGCCTCGTTGAGCAGGCGCCGAGTCACGCCACCAAGCACCAATTCGCGAAGTCGCGAATGGCCAAAGGCTCCGCAGACGATCAGATCGGCGCCAAACTTCTCAGCTTCGCTCATCAGCGTGATGCCGAATCGCTTGTCGCCGGTCTGCACGGTCGCCGCTTCGGCATTGACGCCGTGGCGCGCGAGGTGGAGCGCGATATCGGCGCCGGGCACCTCGCCGTGGCCACCGACCCCGATCTCGGGATTGACCGCCACGACCTTCACCTGCTTCGCCATCTGCAGCAGCGGCAGCGCGTCGTTGACCGCGCGCACCGCGCCGCGGCTCGGCGTCCAGGCGACGAGGATTCGCTCGCCCACGGACGGGAACACACCGGTCCGCGGCACCACCATCACCGGACGGCCGACGTCGAGGATCACGTACTCGGGAAGCTCGGGCGATGTGCCGGGATCGAGCCGCTCGGGATCGCGCTGGCCGACGATCACCAGATCAACGTAGCGCGCGTTCAGCAGCACGAGTTCGGGCAGATTGCCTTCCATCCGCCGCCACTCGGACTTGAGGCTCGCGGCCTCGATGCGTGAGCGGAATGTGCGCTCGGCCTCATCGGCGGCCTCGCGCATGTAGCGGTCGTGAGCCTCGACGAGGTCGGGACCGAAATCAGCCTCGGCGTATTGATGGATTGGGGCCAGCGCGGCGACATAAAGCCCGATCAGGTGCGCATCGAACGAACGTGCGAGGCGCGTCGCAACTTCCAGTCGCTCGGCCGACGCCGCCGAGCTATCGACGTGAACCAACATATCCCGGTACGGCATTCGCTCCCCCAACGCCCTGTCATTACCGCGCCCGCTTTCGACCATCATGAGAGGTCTTTCAATGCCCCGCAAGCCCCGGGAAGGCTTAAAAAAAGCGACATTTGGCTGCCCCGGCGGGTTAGCTTTCACCCGCAACGGTCACAGGACACGGTGTGACACAGACGCCACGCTGTACGAGTTGGCTTCAGGCCGACGGTTCCGGTGGGTAGCCATGCGGCGGCCGACCGGACATTCATTTTCGGTGGAGTCGCATATAGCCATGAATACTCACCGCGCGCCGCGCATCCATCCCGTCATCCTCGCCGGCGGGACCGGTAGCCGTCTGTGGCCGCTCTCCCGCGTTCTCTACCCGAAGCAATTCCTGCCGCTGGACGGCGAGCGGACCATGCTCCAGGAAACGGCGCTGCGGTTCCGCGATGCCGAGGCCTTCGCGCCGCCGATCGCGCTGTGCAACGACGATCATCGGTTCATCGTCGCCGAGCAGTTGCGGGCGGTCGACCTTAAGCCCGACGCGATCATCCTCGAACCGGCCGCACGATCGACCGCCCCCGCCGCCGCGGTCGCGGCCCTCAGGGTCGTCGAGCACGATCCCCAAGGGCTGATCCTGGTGCTGCCGGCCGACCACGTGATCCGCAAGCCGCAGGCGTTCACCGCCGCCGTTGCCCGCGCCGCCAAGGCCGCCGCCGCCGGCAAGCTCGTCACCTTCGGCATCAAGCCGAGCGCGCCGGAGACCGGCTACGGCTACATCAAGCAGGGCGAGGCGATCGCCGGCCACAAGGGCGTCTTCGAGGTTGCCAAGTTCGTCGAGAAGCCGACGCTGCCGACCGCCAAACGCTTCCTCGCCAGCGGCGAGTACACCTGGAACAGCGGCATCTTTCTGTTCGGCGCGAAAACCTTTCTCGATGAGCTCGAGCGCTTCGAGCCTGACATGCTCGGCGCCTGCCGCGAGGCGACGGCGGCCGCCAAGCACGACCTCGACTTCCTCCGCCTCGACGCCGACGCCTTCGGCCGCATCAAGGGCAACTCCATCGACTACGCGGTGATGGAGCGGACCGATCGCGGCGCCATGGTGCCGGTCGAGATGGCGTGGAGCGACGTCGGCTCGTGGACCGCACTGTGGGAGCTCGGCAAGCACGACCGCGAGGGCAACGTCCACGTCGGCAACGTCCACACCCAGGACGTCAGCAACAGCTACGTGCGCAGCGAGGGACCGCTGCTCACGGTCGTCGGTCTCTCGGACGTCGTCGCGGTCGCGACCGGCGATGCGATCCTCGTCACCTCACGCGATCTCTGCCAGGAGGTGAAGACGCTGGTCGTCGAGCTCGACAAAAAGGGTCGGCCAGAAACCAAGACCCACCCGACCGTGTACCGGCCATGGGGCAGCTACCAGAGCATCGACGGCGCCGACGGCTTCCAGGTGAAGCGCATCATCGTCAAGCCGGGACAGAAGCTCTCGCTGCAGAAGCACGCGCATCGCGCCGAGCACTGGGTCGTGGTCAAGGGCACCGCGCGCATCACCCGCGACAATCAGGTGTTCGAGCTGTTCGCCAACCAGTCGACCTACATTCCGCTCGGTGCCGTGCACCGCCTCGAAAATCCCGGCAACCGGCCGCTGCATCTGATCGAGGTCCAGTCGGGCGACTACCTCGGCGAAGACGACATCGTCCGGCTCGAGGACACCTACGGTCGGAATTGATGCTCGGCATCGTCCGCGCGCCTGAGATCGCCCGCCCGGGGCTGACGTGGTTCAACGTCGCGGCGTCGATTCCGCTCGCGGATCTGGCGGGGCGCCTCGTCATCCTCGATTTCTGGACGTTCTGCTGCATCAACTGCATGCACGTGCTGCAGACGCTCGCGAAGATCGAGGCGCGCTTCCCCGACACCGTCACCGTGATCGGCGTCCATTCGCCGAAGTTCGCCGCCGAAAAGGATCCGGCGAACGTCGCTCAGGCGATCGCGCGCTACCGCATCACGCATCCGGTGATCCACGACCCCGAGATGTCGTTGTGGCACGAGTACGCGGTGAAGGCATGGCCGACCCTGGTGTTCATCGCGCCCGACGGCTCGGTGCTCGGTGCCTCGTCGGGCGAGCCCGATGCCGACAAGCTGATCGCCTTCATCGAGGAGCAGCTCGCGGGCTTCCAGTCCCATGTCGCGCCGAAGCCGCTGCCCGCTGGACTCGTGACGCCGATGCCCGCGTCGCGCTTCGCGTTTCCCGGCAAGGCCAAGTCGATCGTGCTGCCGAACGGCGGCCGCGGCTGGGCCGTCGCCGACTCCGGCCACCACCAGATCGCGCTGTTGGACGCGCGCGGACGCGAGGTCGGCCGCTATGGATCGGGGCAGCCCGGATTCGACGACGGGTCGGCGGCCCAGGCGTCGTTCCGCGATCCGCAGGGGTTCGCCGCGAGCGACACCACACTCTACGTCGCCGACACCGGCAATCACGCAATCCGCGCGATCGATCTTTCGAGCGGCCGGGTCGAGACCCTCGCCGGCACCGGCAGTCGCGGACGCATCTTGGGCGCCAGCGCCGAGGCGAAGACCACAGCGCTCGCGTCGCCGTGGGACATCGTGCTCGTCGACGACGTCCTCGCCTTCGCCAACGCGGGCAGCCACCAGCTCGGCGCGCTCGATCCCAAGCGCGGCATCCTCGCGCGCCTCGCCGGCACCGGGGCGGAAGGGCTCCAGGACGGCATGGCGCTGCACGGGGCGATGGCGCAGCCGAGCGGTCTCGCTTACGATGAGGAAACCGGGCGCATCTTCATCGCAGATAGTGAAACGTCGTCGGTGCGGTTTCTCCAGTTGGGGGAGACTCCGCAACTGATGACGCTGGTCGGCACCGGCCTGTTCGACTTCGGTTACAAGAACGGGTCTTTCGGCGAGGCCCGGTTGCAGCACTGCCTCGGGCTGTCGGTGCGCGGCGAAGAGGTCGTCGTGGCCGATAGTTACAACGCCCGGCTGGCGGCGCTCGACCTTGCCGCCCAGGAGGTCAGCGACATCGACGACGGGTATACCTGCATTGACGCGGTGTGTCTCCCGCTTGCGGAACCGGCGGGAGTGCAGCACGATGGCGAAACCCGCCTGTTGGTGAGCGACACCAACAACCACCGTCTCCTCATCTACGACCGCAATGCCCGCACCACAGCAACCTTCGCCTAACCGCGCTCACAATCAGACTTGGGACGCCGCCACCCTGTCGAAAGCCGACAAGGCGAGCGTGCTGCATCCCTACACCAACCTCCGCCAGCACCAGACCGACGGCGCACTGACGATCGTCTCCGGGAAGGGCGTTTGGGTCACCGACTCCAACGGCAACCGCTACCTCGAGGCGATGGCGGGCCTGTGGTGCACGACGCTCGGCTTCGGCGAGAGCCGCCTCGCCGAAGCGGCGAAGCGCCAGATCGAGGAGCTGTCGTTCTATCACCTGTTCGGTGCCAAGGCGCATCCCCCAGCGATCAAGCTCGCCGAGAAGCTCCTGAGCGTCGCGCCGTCGCCGATGGGCCGCGTGTTCTTCACCTGCTCGGGTTCGGAAGCGATCGACACCGCGATCAAGGTCGTCTGGTACTACAACAACGCGCTCGGCCGCGCGAAAAAGAAAAAGATCATCGCCCGCGACCGCGCCTATCACGGCGTTACCGTCGCGGCGTCGAGCCTGACGAATCTGCCGATCAACCAGCGCAGCTTCGACGTGCCGATTCCGGGCATGCTCAAAACGACGTGCCCGCACTATTACCGCAATGCGAAGCCGGGCGAGACCGAAGAGCAGTTCGCCACGCGACTCGCGAACGATCTCGACGCGCTGATCCAGGCGGAAGGTCCCGACACCGTCGCCGCGTTCTTCGCCGAGCCGGTGCAGGGCGCGGGCGGCGTCGTCGTGCCGCCGAAAACATATTTCGAGAAGGTGCAGGCGGTGTGCCGCAAGCACGACGTGCTGGTGCTCGCCGACGAAGTCATCTGCGGCTTCGGCCGCACCGGCAACTTCTGGGGCAGCCAGACCTTCGGCATCAAGCCGGACCTCCTGACGATGGCCAAGGGCCTGACCTCGGGCTATCTGCCGCTCGGCGCGCTGATGGTCTCCGAGGCCGTGTTCCAGGCGCTCGCCGACGAGAGCGCCAAGATCGGCGCGTTCGGCACCGGCTTCACCTACGGCGGACATCCCGTGCCGTGTGCCGTAGCCCTCGAGACGCTCGCGATCTACGAGGAGCGCGACATCGTCGCCATGGCCCGTGCCAACGCGCCCAGGTTCCAGGCCGCGTTCAGGGCGCTCGAGTCGCACCCGCTGGTGGGCGAGGCGCGCGGCGTCGGCATGGTCGGCGCCATCGAGATCGTCGCCGACAAGGCGTCGAAGACTCCCTTCGACCCGCCGGGCAAGGGCGGCGGCACCGTCATGCGCTGCTGCCAGGACGAGGGCCTGATCGCCCGCCAGATCGGCGAGACCATTGCCATGTCCCCGCCCCTGGTGATTACCCCGTCGGAAATGGACGAGATGTTCTCCCGCTTCGGCCGCGCTTTGGACAAGGCTGCCAAGCTGTTGGGCGTGAAGGGATAAGGGTTTCTTTAGCCTACCGCGTCGACTATCCTACCTGCCGCGGGGCGCCTCGCGGCACTGCCCGGTCCATTCCGCCCGCGGGAGTTCTCACCATGGATTTCGACCAGCACTTCCGGAAGGCGCTGGCCCAGCTCAAGACTGAAGGCAACTACCGGGTGTTCGCCGATCTCGAACGCCAGGCGGGCGTCTTTCCGCGCGCCATGCGCCACGGCCCCAACGGGCCGGTCGAGGTCGTGGTCTGGTGCTCGAACGACTACCTCGGCATGGGTCAGCATCCCAAGGTGCTGGCCGCGATGATGGAGGCGCTCGGCAAGTCGGGCGCCGGCGCCGGCGGCACCCGCAACATCTCCGGAACGAATCACTATCACGTGCTGCTAGAGCGCGAGCTCGCCGACCTTCACGGCAAGGACGGGGCTCTGCTGTTCACCTCGGGCTACGTGTCGAACGAAGCGACGCTGTCGACGCTGGCGCGCCTTCTACCCGGCTGCATCGTCTACTCCGACGAGCTGAACCACGCGTCGATGATCCAGGGCATCCGCCATTCCCGGGTCGAGAAGCGCATCTTCCGCCACTCCGACCCGACGCACCTCGCCTCGCTGATGGCCGCCGACGATCCGGGAGCGCCGAAGCTGGTCGCGTTCGAATCGGTCTACTCGATGGACGGCGACATCGCGCCGATCGCCCAGATCTGCGACGTCGCCGAGCATTTCGGAGCGCTCACCTATCTCGACGAGGTCCACGCGGTCGGCCTCTACGGCGCGCGCGGCGGCGGTATCTCGGAGCGCGACGGCGTCGCCAGCCGCGTGTCGGTGATCGAGGGCACGCTCGGCAAGGCGTTCGGCGTCATGGGCGGCTACATCACCGGCGACGCCTTGCTGATCGACGCGGTGCGCAGCTTCGCCCCCGGCTTCATCTTCACCACCTCACTGCCGCCGGTACTCGCCGCCGGCGCGCTCGCCAGCGTCCGCCACTTGAAGGACAGCCAGGTCGAGCGCACGCGCCACCAGGAGCGCGCAGCGACGCTCAAACGGATGATCGCCGAGGCCGGCCTGCCGCTGATGGCAAGCCCGAGTCACATCGTGCCGGTGCTCGTCGGCGACGCCCGGTTGTGCAAGCTCGCCTGCGACGAGCTCCTCGAGCAACACGGCATCTACATCCAGCCAATCAACTACCCGACGGTGCCGGTCCGCACCGAGCGCATCCGGCTAACCCCCTCGCCCAACCACACCGACGACATGATGCGCGACCTCGTGCACGCGTTGCGCGAGGTGTGGCGGCGCCACGACATCCGCCGCGCGGCGGCCTGACCGAGCGAGGGAGGACGCGGCATGTATCCCGATCACTCCCTGATGCCGAAAGAGGCCGTGCGGCTCGCGGCTCTCGCCCATCTCGCCGAACGGCCGATGACCTATCGCGATCTCGCGACCGCGGTGCGGGGCTTCATCGCCCGCATCATGGGGCCGTCGCTCGAGCTGATGGGCGCTTCGATCGAGCTTCTGCGCTACGAGGGCTTCGTCACCTCGGGTGCCAATCCTTCCTCTAATGGGCCTGCCAGCGACGACACGCGGCTGCTCACATTGACCGAGTCGGGGCGCGCCGAGTTCCACACGCTGCTGACCGCCTCGGTCCGCGCGCCGTTCAACGATCTCAATCGGCTCGTCGTCGCCCTCAAGATGCGCTTCCTGCATCTCCTGCCGTCGGACGAGCGCCGCGCCCAGGCCGACATCCTCGCCGC
>DATJIG010000237.1:0-4352 GCA_035493495.1 Alphaproteobacteria bacterium | reverse complement strand
ATCAACTCGTGCTACACGACGCAGTTCTACAAGCACCTGTGGTTCTTCGTGTCGAACATCGACCTGATGAAGCCGTACACCGAGAAGGTGCTCGACGAGTTCGGCCATCCGGAGCCCCCGGGCCACATCCACATCCTGCTCGCCACCGGCCACGCGCTCGGCCTCACCAACGAGCAGATGCTGCAGACGCCGATGCTGCCGGCGGCGCGGTCGCTGACGGACTTCCACCGCACGCTGGTCAACGACGGGCTGATCCACGAGTACTGGTGCTCGGTGCTGTGGGAGCGGGCGTTCGGCGAGACCTGCCTCAAGTGGTTCAAGGCACTGACCGGCCATTACGGGCTCACGGCGGAGCAGGCCGACTATTTCAACAAGCACCACGAGGCCGACACCATGGACCACCTCGGGCGCGAGGAGCATTCGGCGGTCAGCCGCAAGGCACTGAGCCGGCTGCTGCAGATGGGCGTGATCGAGCGTCCGGGCTATACGCTCGAGTACTGCGCGGTGACGCCGGCCGATCTCTACGCCGAGATGCTGAACGCGGCCTACCGGGCGACGCACTGAGCCACGCCGCGCCCTCAGGGCGCGGCGCCTCCCATTTGGCGTAAGATCGGGCCCTCAGCGGAGGGCGGAGCCATGGCGACGAAAACCGAGCCGACGCCGGAGCAGCGTGAGGCGTTCGACCGCGGCATCCGCGGCCAGAACCTGCTCGGCTATTGGATGATCCCGACGCGGAGCGACGGCTTCCGCGAGCCGAAGCCGTCGTACGGGCCGTTCAAGTGGGACTGGAGCGTGCTGCGCCGCTCGCTCGCCGACGCGGTCGACAACGTGTCGAAGGAAGAGGCGCACCGCCGCTTCATCGGCTTTCAGCATCCCGATCTCAAGATGGGCACGACGCCGAACCTGATCCTTGGCGGCCAGCTCATCCTGCCGGGCGAGACAGCGCCGCCGCATCGTCACACCATGGATGCCGTGCGCTTCGTCGTCGAGGGCGACGGCAAGGGCTGCACCGTGGTCGAGGGCGAGCGCTTCCCGATGCACCGCTGGGATCTGATCACCACACCGAACTGGTCGTGGCACGAGCACGTCAACGACAGCGGCCAGGACACGCTGTGGCTAGATGGCGCGGTCGCGCCGCTGATCGTCAACTTCAACATCGGCTTCGCCGAGCCGCACCAGAGCCCGCAACAGAGCGTCGATCTCGCGACGGGTTGGTCGCGCCATCAGTTCGGCGCGCTGAAGCCGCGCACGCCGCGCTACTCGACCACGGCGCGGCGTCCGCCCTACCGCTACTCCTGGGAGGAGACCCGCGCGGCACTCGATGGGCTGTCGGATGCGCCCGGCGACGACGCCGACGACGTCGTGCTGCGCTACGCCGATCCGGTCACCGGCGGACCGACGCTGCTGACGGTCGACTGCGAGATCCAGCGCCTGCGCCGCGGCTTCTCGGGCGCGCGTAAGCGCCACACCCACGCCATCGTCTACCACGTGCTCGAAGGTTCGGGCGCGACCGAGGTCGGCGACCGCGCCATCGAGTGGAGCGCGGGCGACACGTTCTTGGTCCCGCTGTGGACATGGCGCCGGCACCGCAACACCGGCAGCGGTCCGGCGCTTCTGTTCTCGATCAGCGACAGGCCGGTGATGGCGTCGCTCGGATTCGACCGCGAGGAAACGGCGCCCTAACGGGAAACGAACAAGTAAGAACGAATAAGAAAGTACGGGGAGTCACATGCTGAACGTCCAGGACACGAAGGTCGGCATTCCGTGGGACAAGCGGACCTTCTACGAGCAGTGGGTCGAGGAGCAGCTCAAGGTCGACCTGCATCGCGGCTTCGCCGCGGGCCCGCTCGGCCGCATGCCGGTGAAGAAATGGCATGAGCGCAACATCTCGGCGACGTTCTTCGACTTCGTCGGCGCCGAATCGCTCGCCGGCATGTTCGTGGGCGAAATCGCGCCCGGCCAGTCGAGCGCGCGTGTGCGCCAGATCTACGACGAGGTGATCTACATCGTCTCGGGCCACGGCAACGCGACGGTGCAGACGCCGACCCGCACGTTGTCGTTCGAGTGGGGCAGGCACAGCCTGTTCGCGATCCCGCTCAACTGCCCCTACCAGCTCCACAACGGCTCGGGCCTCGAGCCCGTGCGCTTCATCAGCGTCAACACGATGCCGATGATGCTGAACATGTTCCGGGACACCAACTTCGTCTGGAACACGAGCTACGACTTCCGGCGCATCGACGACTCGGCCGATCCGACCGACGCGATGCTCTACAAGCCCGATCCCGGCCACGACCGCACCGCGGTCGATCTCTACGACACCAACTTCGTGCCCAACGTGCTCGAGGTGCCGCGCGTCAGCTTCGCCGAGCGCGGCCACGGCAACAAGACGGCGTACTTCGAGCTCGCCAACAACCCGCTGTCGTGCCACATGGCCGAGCATCCCGGCCTGCAGTTCTACAACCCGCATCGCCACGGCCCCTCGGGCTTCGTCTTCACGATCGCCGGCAAGGGCTACTCGCTGATGTGGCTCGAGGGGGGCGCGATGGAACGCTTCGACTGGCCCGAGGACGACATCGGCGTGATCGTGCCGCCGACGATGTGGTGGCACGGCCACTGGGGCACCGACCCGCTCAGTCTCCAGCTCGCGGTCAAGCTGTTCAGTCGCAAGCATCCGGTGAGCCACAGCTACGACGGCGTCCACAAGCACATTTCCAAGGGCGGCACGATCCTCCACTACAACGACCTCGACAAAGGCCTGCGCGAGCGGGTGTGGCGGATCTTCGAGGATGAATGCCGCAAGAACGGCTACGCGGTGAAGGTGCCGGCGTAAGGAGATAAGCGGCACACGCCGGCTTCAGATTGGCGGTGCCGCAAGGTCAGGGGAGGCGGTGATGAGCGCGTTTCGGTGCGGGGCGATTGCCGCCTCGCTGGCAATACTGGCGTGCGCGCCCGCGTGGGCGCAGGCGGAGTTCTACAAGGACAAGTCGCTCAAGCTGATCGTCGGCACCGACGCCGGCGGCAGCTACGACTTCAGTGGCCGCCTCGTTGCCCGCCACATCGGCCGCGCCATTGCCGGAAATCCGCAGGTGATCGTCCAGAACATGCCGGGCGCCGCCAGCCTCAACGCCGCGAACTTCGTCTACAACGTGGCGCCGCAGGACGGCACGGTGATCGCCGCGTTCGTGCAGACGCTGCCGCAGACCCAGCTCTTCGGCGACAAGAACGTGAAGTTCGATGCGGCGAAGTTCAATTGGATCGGCAACCCGAGTTCGTCGGTCACGGTTGTCGTCGCCTGGCACACGGCGCCAGTGAAGCGCATCGAGGATGCGCTCGACCACTCGATCGTCATGGGTGCCGCCGGCCAGGTCGGTCTCGACTTCACCATGCCGTCGCTCCTCAACAACGAGCTCGGCACGAAATTCCAGGTGGTGCCGGGCTATAAGGGCGGCAACGAGATCGATCTTGCGATGGAACGCGGCGAAGTGATGGGCCGCGCCGGCCAGTCGTGGGACGGCTGGAAGGTGACGCGGCCCGACTGGGTGCGTGACCGCAAGATCGTGCCGCTCGTCCAGATCGGCCTCGAGAAAGCGAAGGACCTCTCGAACGTGCCGCTCGCCCTCGACCTCGCCAGGACCGACGAGCAGAAGCGCATCATCGAGCTGTTCTCGAGCGCGGTCGCGATCGGCCGTCCCATCGTCACCGGGCCACGCGTGCCGGAGGAGCGGGTGAAGATGCTGCGCGATGCGTTCCGCGCCACCATGGTCGACCCGCAGTTCCGCGAGGAGGCGGCCAAGACCGGCTATGAAATCGATCCGGTCTACGGTGAGGATCTGCAGAAGCTGATCGTCCGTTTGATGGCGGCGCCGCCCGACATCGCCGCCAAGGCCCAGCGCGCCATCGCCGCGCGGTAAGGGCGTCACTCCGGCGCACGCCGACGTCAGGTTCTGTTTCCTACGTCATCCTCGCCGCCCCTCTTTTAAAACGGCCCGCGCAGGCGCGGGCCTAAGGGGGCGAGGATCCACGAGTTTCGCCGATGCACCAAAACTCGTGGATGGTCGGCCCCCCTCTTTTGGACGGACCGCGTCTACGGGCGGGTCGCACCCCGCCCGTTCTTAAAAGAGGGGCGCGGTCCTAAGGGCCGACCATGACGGAAGAAGCGAGCATTGAACCGCTTCGGCGATTCCGATCTTTCCACAGCCCCCTTGTCGCACGTGATCGGCGTGTGCATGGTGCGCGCATCGCGCGACAACGGCGTCGCCGGCACCTGCAGGCCACTAGACCCCGCGCGATGAAACCGGGTGATCACCCCGACAATGTGGACCGATCATTCGGCGGATTGAGCAGGCAGGACG
>DATJIG010000236.1:0-6560 GCA_035493495.1 Alphaproteobacteria bacterium | reverse complement strand
GGCGCGCGCTGGTTCCCCGCGGCGTCGATCTCGCCCGCGTCGTAGCGCTTGCGCTTGTCGGCATCCGACAGGATGTCGTTCGCCGCCGCGACCTCCTTGAACTGCTCGGCAACCTTCGCATTGCCGGGGTTCAGGTCGGGGTGCAGCTTCTTGGCAAGGCGGCGGTACGCCTTCTTGATGTCGTCGGCGCTTGCCGTCTTCGAGACGCCGAGAACTTGATAGGGATCGCGTGCCATGGCCCGTGCATCTTAGTCGCACGGGCGCATCCGGCACCCGTGAAAATCGTCTGGACGAAATACGTCCGGATACGAAAACGGCCCGACGCGTGTCGGGCCGTTTCCACGTCGTGCTGTATAGGTAGGTTAGGAGCCGATGACTTTCCACGTGCCGTCGGGCTGACGGCAGGCGGTGCCGTAGGCCTGCTGGGTCTTGCCGCCGATGCTCACGGTCTGCTGGAACTCGCGGCAGTAGGCGCCGGACGAGCTGTCGACGCCGTCGCGCACCGGCGTGACGATGCCGGAGTTGCCCGACTGCGGATTGTTCCAGCGGATCGGCGCGCCGATCGGCGCCGTCGTCGCCTGCTGGTTGGCGCGGTTCGCGTACTCCATGTCGGCCTTGTCGAGCGAACGGCCCACTTCGCTGCCGACCAGCGCGCCGAGCAGCGTGCCCGCCGCGACGCCGACAATCTGGCCTGTGCCCTTGCCGAACTGCGAGCCGATCGCCGCGCCGCCGATGCCGCCGAGGATCGCGCCGCCGGTCTGCTTCTGACCGCCGGTGCTCTCGCACGCAGCCAGCGACAACGCCATCGCGGCAACTGTCAGAATCTTGAGCCCAGAGTGCATGTTCATGTGAGTTTCCTGTTCCAGCGCCGCTTGATGAGGCGGGTTCGGCGCTGCCGCCCGGTCGGCGGTATTCCCCCGCGGACCTGTAAATATCTAGTGTCACTATTTGGCGAAATAAAGGCTAAAAAACTTGCGCACGGAGGTCCGTAACGATTTGATGGGGAAGGTATTTTCACCCTGAATCGATGCCCCCGAAAAACCCCATGTCCGAGCTTGAAACCGACGACCCTCTCGATCTGTTCCGGCGCTGGTACCAGGACGCCCGCGCGTCCGAGCCCGACGTCCCCGACGCAATGTCGCTGGCGACGTCCGACGCCGACGGCAATCCCTCGGTGCGCATGGTGCTGCTCAAGGGCCTCGATGACCGGGGCTTCGTGTTCTACACCAACTTCAACAGTCCGAAGGGCCGCGAGGCGCTGACGCGCCGCCGCGCCGCGCTCAACTTTCATTGGAAGTCGCTGAAGAAGCAGGTGCGGATCCAGGGCGCGGTCGAGACGGTGACCGATGCCGAAGCGGACGCGTATTTCGCCTCGCGACCGCGCGACAGCCAGATCGCGGCGTGGGCGTCGCGGCAGTCGGAGCCGATGGCCGAGCGATTCGACCTCGAGCGCCGGTTTGCCGAATACACGGCGAAGTTCCAGGGCGCGCCGGTGCCGCGTCCGCCGCACTGGTCCGGCCTCAGGGTCGTGCCCGACGTGCTCGAATTCTGGGTCGACCGGCCGTACCGGCTGCACGAGCGCATGCTGTTCCGGCGCGCCGGATCGGCATGGAGTGCCGCCCGCCTGTATCCGTGACCGTCGCTGTGCTGAGCGAGCAGTCGGAGACGCTTCGCTTCCTCGCCGAACGGGCGACCTACGGGACACGCTCGCCGGTGCACCGAATCGATACGCACGGCGCGATCGTCTTTCTGGCCGGTGATCGTGCCTACAAGCTCAAGCGTGCGGTACGTCTGCCGTATCTCGATTTCTCGACGAGCGAGAAACGATTCGCGGCATGCGCTGCAGAAATCGCCGTCAACCGCCGCACCGCGCCGGATCTCTACCTCGGCGTGGCGCCCGTGAGAGCGATGCGCGGCGCGCTGTCTCTTGGCCCGGTGCGGGAACCGCGGCGAGTGACGCGGCGGGACAAGGGACGCGCCGTGGACTGGGTCGTCGTCATGCGGCGGTTCTCGGACGACGCGGTCTACGACCGGATCGCCGCGCGCGGCTCGCTGGACCAAGCCGAGGTTGCAGCCATTGCCGAGGCCATCGCGCGCTTTCACATCGCCGCGCCGAAGGTCGCCAGCGCCGCGCGGAGCCGCTCGATCGCGTGGGTGATCCGCGGCAACGATGCGGCGATCGCCACGCACGTCCCTCGCGTGTTCCGGCGAAGCGATGCGCGCATGCTGGCACGCCGCTCGCAGGCCGCGCTCCGCAGAGTCGCAGCACTGCTCGCGCGCCGGCGACGACAGGGATTCGTTCGCCACGTCCATGGCGATCTGCACCTCCGCAACATCTGCCGAATCGATGGACGCCCGGTGCTGTTCGACGCCCTCGAGTTCGACACGCGCCTCGCCACCGTCGATGTCCTGTACGACCTCGCGTTCCTGCTGATGGACATGGTCCACCGCAGGCTCCACATCGAAGCCAATCGGCTGCTCAACGACTACCTTGCCCGGGTGGTCGATCCCGAAGACCCGACGCCGCTCGCCGGACTTGCCGCCCTGCCGCTGTTCATGTCTGCCCGCGCGGCGATCCGGGCGCACACCGAGGCGACCGCGGCAAACTCCCAGGCGAACTGGACGGCACGCGTTGCCCGAATTGCCGATGCGCGGCGCTACCTGGCGCTCGCATGCGGACTGCTCCAGCCGTCGGCGCCGGTGCTCGTGGCCATCGGCGGCCTGTCGGGTAGCGGGAAGACGACGCTGGCGCGGGCACTCGCGCCGTCCGTCGGTGCGGCGCCCGGGGCGCTGGTTCTGCGCAGCGACACGATCCGTAAGCGCCTGGCCGGGGTCGATGCGCTTTCGCGGTTGCCGCCGGAGACCTATACGAAGCATGCGAGCGCGCACGTCTACCGGACAATCGAGGAACTAACCCTCGTCGCGCTTCGCGCTCGCCGCGCGGTCATCGCCGACGCGGTTTTTGCCGATACAGCGGAGCGCGCGGCGATCGAGACGGTGGCGCGCCGCGCCGGCGTTCCATTCATCGGCATCTGGTTGGAGGCGCCGCAATCGACAATGACAGGGCGTCTGGTATCGCGGCGCGGAGATGCTTCCGACGCCACTCCGGCGGTATTGGCGCGCCAGCTCACCTATGACTTGGGCGGCATCACCTGGAAGCGGCTTGCGGCTGGCCGCGCTGCGAAGGATGTGGTGCAATCGGCCCATCGAGTACTGTCACGCAACGCGCGTCGGATCGGGGGCGGGCCCCGTCTTTTCTCATAGTGGTGGTAGGTCGGCGAGGGGCGGTCCTGCCGATTACCACGGCGGTGTTTTGATTTATCTCAACGTCGGTGGGGCATCGTCTGGTAGCTTATAGTGAAGCTTCGAGCGGGGCGGGTGATCCGTCGGATGCGCGGACAAAAAACGGAGACGAACAATGGCGATCAAGAAAATCCTCGTACCGATTTCGGACGCGAAGGACGGAAGCGGCGCGCTCGCCGCAGCTCTCGCACTCGGGCGCGACTTCAACGCCCAGGTGGTGGTGCTGCACGTCCGTCCCGATCCGCGCGCCGAGGCCATTGCCTACATGGGCGAGCCGATGTCGTCGTCGATGGTGGACGAGGTGATGCGCTCAGCCGAGAAGCGGGCGGCACAGAACGCCGCGAAGGTGCGCAAGGCCTTCGATGACGCCTGTGCGAAGGCGAAGGTCGCTGTGAGCGCGAAATCCGCCGCTCCCAACGCCGTATCGGCGTCGTTCGAGGAGGTCACGGGCATCGAGGACGAGGAGCTCCGCGATCGCGGTCGCGTCGTCGACCTCCTGGTGGTGGCCCGGCCGCAGGGTCCGCTCGCGGGGCCGCAGCGCCTCACGCTCGAGGCGGCGCTGATCGACACGGGCCGTCCGGCAATCGTGGTTCCGCCGAAGGCACCGGCCAAGATCGGCGGCAACGTGGCGATCGCCTGGAATAACTCGACACAGGCCTCGCGCGCGGTCGCGCTGGCGATGGACTTCCTGGTCGGCGCCTCGACGGTGACGATCCTCACCGCCAAGGAGAACGGCTCCGACTATAGGCCGAACGACCTGAAGGATTACCTCGCGGCCCACGGCGTTTCGGCGAAGGTCGCGGCGGTGTCCGGCAAGGGCGATGCGGCCAAGGCGATCCTGTCGGCGGCGACGAAGGCCGGCGCGGACCTGCTGGTGATGGGGGCCTACGGACATTCGCGCGTGCGCGAGCTGGTGCTCGGCGGCGTCACCAAGCACATGCTGCAGTCGACGACGATCCCGACGTTCATGGTGCATTGAGCGCCTGAGCCGGAATTTGCGTTCGGTGTGTTGAACAGGGCGCCGTGAGGCGCTGTCGCGGAGGCGTATCATGTCGTTGAAACGAATCCATCTCGAACTCGCCCGTACCAAGGAGTTCCCCGAGGGGAGCGCCGAGTACGGCTACGATTTCCGCGCGCCGCTCGGACCCGACGGCCACATCGACGCCGAGGCATGGCGCGCGGCCAAGGACCAGTGCACGGTGCGCCATTTCCGTCCCGACGAGAACGACGAGAACGGCTATCTCATCCGCACCGCGCGGGGCACATGGGCGTTCTCCTACGCGCCGGGCGAGGATGACGACGAGCCGTTTTTCCGCTTCGAGGCGCACGCCTTCAAGGAGGGCGAGTACGTCTCGATCACCGGCCACGACGGGCAACTGCTGCCGTTCAAGGTGATCAGCGTCCGCTGAGGCCCGCACGTTGCCCGGCCTTTCGCGCCTTTCGCGACTGCGTCGCTTCCGCTAACCTCGCGCCATGACTGAATCCGAGGAACGGAGGACCGTCGTCCTCACCGGCGCGAGCCGCGGCATCGGCCATTCGACGGTGAAGCGATTCGCCGACGCGGGCTGGCGCGTCATCACCACGTCGCGCGAGGACGTGCCGGCGGATTGCCGCCGCGATCCCAACTGGACGCACCACATCGTCGCCGATCTGGCGCTGCCCGACGACCAGGAGCGGCTGGTCGCGGAGACCACGGCGGCGCTGGCGGGCGGCGCGCTGCACGCGCTGGTCAACAACGCGGGCATGTCGCCGAAGACGCCGTACGCCGAGCGGCTGGGCTGCCTCAACGGCGATCTCGACGCCTGGTTGCCGGTGTTCGAGCTCAACCTGTTCGCGCCGCTCCGGCTCGCGCGCGGATTTGCCGCGGCGTTGCACAAGGGGCAGGGCGCGATCGTCAACGTGACCTCGATCGCCGGCCACCAGGTCCATCCCATGGCGGGCTCGGCGTACGCGGTGTCGAAGGCGGCGCTGTCGGCGCTGACGCGCGAGATGGCGGCGGAGATGGGGGCGCTCGGCGTGCGGGTGAACGCGATTGCTCCGGGCGAGATCGAGACCGCGATGCTGTCGAAGGAAACCGAGGTGTTACTGCCGCGCATTCCGCTGCAGCGGCTGGGCAAGCCCGAGGACGTCGCCGGCGCGATCCTGTTCCTGTGCTCGCCCGACTCGGCCTATCTGTCCGGCACCGAAATCTTCGTCACCGGCGGCCAGCACCTTTATTGAGAACGGCGAGTTCTAGCGCGCATCGGCGTGTTGTCGTTCGCCGGGCGCCGACGAAATCTCACGCACCATCTTGGCGATCACCGCGTCCTCGAACGTCTCAAAGTCGTTGACCACGGCGACGAACGAGCCCGGACCGCCCATCACCTCGGAGCGGTAGAACTGCTCGAGGTCCGGCTCCTCGTTCAGGATGGCGAGCCCGTTGACGGTCATGCCGCGCTGCACCGCCTCGTCGCGGGCGGGCCCGGCGCGCCGGCCGCGGTTGGTGCGGCCGTCGCCGGACACGTCGATCACCCGCTTGTCGGTCGGGTTGGCACAGCGGTCGTGCAGTGCCATCGCGAAGTAGATCGCCTCGCCGACACCGGTGCCGCCGCCGTAAAGGAGGCGCGGGGTCGACTGGATCTTGTCCGCCATGGCGCGGGCATCGGATTCGTTGCGGATCACCGTGCAGTTGTAGACCGGCGCGTTCATGCCGGGACCGGTCCACTCGAAATACGCCACGGCGATCGCCTGATGCTCGCCGCCCTGGACCGCGTTGAGGAACCGCTTGTCGGTGAGCGCCGCGGCGTAGCCCTGGCGCTGGAGCGCGAACTCGCGCATGTCGACGCTGCCGGAGACGTCGACCGCCAGCACCAGCGTGACGTCGACGGCCTCCTGCGCCCCGGCGGGGGAGATGAATGGCGCCGCGAACGCGAGCGCGAGCAGAGTGAGCAGCGCGGCGGCGAGCCGCGCCGCGCGTGACGGCGACCGATCAGAGCCCGGCGCGGAACTCGCGCAGCCAGGACAGGCGAGTTTCGACAAGCGCGATCTCCTGGGCCAGCCAAGCGGTGAACGGCTGCTCGCCGGCCCGGCCTTCGGATGCGAGATCCTTGAGGCGCGCGAGCTCGGACTCGCTCGCGGCGGCGAGGATGTCGGCCTGGGCGCGGCGCTCGTCCGACGGCAGGAGATGCAGGAAGCGCATCTTGAGGGCGACGACGAGCCGATTGAGATCGTTGAACGGCGCGCGGACCGAGGCGGTCAGCAGCGTGTGGAACTCGGCG
>DATJIG010000235.1:0-15698 GCA_035493495.1 Alphaproteobacteria bacterium | reverse complement strand
CTGAAGCAGGAGGTTGATGGTCTTGTCGCGGATCCAGTCGGATTGCTCGGCCTTCAGGAGCGGCCACGGCATGCTCAGGCCCTGCACCTCGCCGCGCTGCATGGCGAGCTTGCTCTCGTTGGTGCCCGAGTAGCCGGAGATGATCTTGAACTTGGTCCCAAGCACGCTGTTCATGACCATCCAGTTCATGCGCGACGACGATCCCGGCGCCGAAACGATCAGCTCCTTGGTGAAGGCGTCCTGGATGGTCTTCACCGGCGCCGTGTGCCAGGCGAACAGCACCGTGGTGTTGCTCAGCATGCGGCCGATCCAGTTGAACTTGGTGGCGTCGGCCTTGAGCTCGGCCTTGCCGAGGATCTGGGTCAGATAGATCGCCTGGTCGATCATGCCGATCGTCGTCCCGTCCTTGGGCGCGACGCCGTAGAGGAAATTGGCGGCGCGGATGCCGCCGGCGCCCGGCATGTTCTGCGGCACGACCGTCGGTTCGCCCGGCAGGTGACGGCCGATGTGCGCCGCCATGAGGCGGCTGTAGGTATCGTAGCCGCCGCTCACGCCCGAGCCGCCGATGATGAAGATCACGTTCTTGCCCTTGTAGATGTCGCCGGGGTCGGCGGCATGGGCGAGCGGCGCGACGGCGAGGGCGGCAGCGCTAAAAGCGGCTGCGCCAAAGGCGGCGGCGATCAACGGGCGGAACTTCATCTCAATCTCCTCACATTGCCGGACAGAGCCTGCCCGGTTCACACCTTGACCAGCATTTCGATGTCGCGCGGAAAGATGTCCTCCGGCGCGACGCGGCGATGGGCGATACCCTGCTCGTGGGCGTACTGCAGAAAGACGTCGAGCGTGGCGCGGTTCGCCTCGAGACCGTACGGGAAGATGTCGCGGCCGATGCGCCGCTCGAGGCGATCGACGTGGCGAGCGACGCCCGGCAGCGGATAGAGCGAGCCCGCCGTGTCCTTGAGTCGCGCCATCGAGCGCCGGCGCGACTCCTCGAAGGCGAGATAGAGGTTGCGCGCGATCCACGGGTTGTCGCGCAGCACATCGCGACGCAGCGCGATGACGTGCATGATCGGATAGACGCCCGATGCGGCGAAATAGCGTTCCTCGACGTCGAGATAGTCGGGGAACAGGCGCGCAACGTCGGGATGCTTCTGGAGGAAGACCTTGGGCTGGCGCGCGACCATGACCGCGTCGAGCTCGCCGCTCGCCAGCATGCCGCTCAGCGTCTTGTCGGGCACAGGCGTAAGGCGCAGTCCTTGCGGCAGATCGAGCTCGACCTTCTCGTCACGCCCCGCCTCCTCAGTGCCCGCCTGGTACCAGTCGATGCTGGTGAGCGGCACGCCGATCTCATGCTGGAGCCAGCCGCGCATGTAGACGGTCGCGGTCTGGGCCCATTCCGAGACGCCGATGCGCTTGCCGGCGAGGTCCCTCGGCTCGCTGATGCCGGCCTTCCTGTTCACGTAGAATGACGAGAACCGGAACATGCGCGAGACGTAGACCGGCAGGCCGATGATGTCTGGTTCGTCGCGGGTTGCCTGGGCGATGAACTTTGCGAACGACAGCTCCGACACCTGCCATTCGCGATTGAGCGTGAACCGCGAGAAGATCTCGTGGATGTCCATGGTCAGCCACGTCAGATCGATGCCCTCGGCGCGGACGTCGCCGAGGCGCAGATCGCGGACGTGGTCGTAGTCGGTGGTGGCGACCGTGAGGTGGACGTTGCGGCTCATCGCGGGGGCGCGACTACTCCTTCGCCAGCATGGCCTGGGCCTTGGCCATCATCGCGGGCGGCGCGCTCAGGATGTCGGCGATCATGTCCTGGATTGCCTGGCCGCCGGTCGGATCGACCTCTAGGTTCTGGCGCGCGGCGTCGGCGAGGAAGTCCTTGTCCTTCGCCACTTTCGTGAAGGCGTCGCGCAGAGCGGCGGTGCGGTCCGCCGGCAGGCCCGGCGGCGCGAAGAACGGACGTCCGATCAGCTCGGGACCCAGGATGATCTTGATGATCTGGCGCTGCTCGTCGGTCTTGGCGAACTCGGCGGTGGCGGGCACGTCGGGAATGTCGGCGTTGCGGCGCATGCCGACGACCGTGAGCACGTTCGCCGTGCCGTCCTTGATCCACGACGGATGGTTGGCCTTGATCGTCGAGAAGGTCTGGCAGATCGCCTGGACTTCGCCGCGCTCGAGCGCGAGCACCGCCTGGGACGCGTCGGGATAGCCGGTCACCATGTCGAACTTTGCGCCGAACATGTTCTTGAGCAGCGCGGGGAAGGTGTAGGTGCTGGTGCCGGGCGCCGCGGTACCGACGATCAGCTTGTTCTTCAGCATGTCGTCCCACGTCTTCACCGGGGTCGTGTGCCAGGAGATGCAGACGCTGTCCTCGCCGGTGAGGTTGCCGAGCCAGGTAAACTTCGAGGCATCGAACTTGGCCGATTCGACGCCGAGTGCCGGCGCCGTGATCATGGCGCGGCTCACCGTCGCGATCACCGAACCGTCCTTGGGCGAGACGTTGTAGAGGAGCGTCGCGGCGCGGATGCCGCCGCCGCCGACCACGTTCTTGACGATCAGCGTCGGCTTGCCGGGGATGTACTCGCCCATGCGGCGCGCCAGGAGCCGCGCGTAGATGTCGTAGCCGCCGCCGGCGCCTGAGCCGACGACCACGTCGACCGACTTGCCCTGGTAGAACTCGGCGACGGACTGCGCCGCCGCCGGCGTCGCAAGGCTCGCGAGCGCGACCGCGGCGAGAAGACCTGTGCGGACCATCATGCGCGTTCCCTCAACCGACCGGATTGCCAAACGCGTCCATCTTCGGTTTGAGCCCGCGCTTCGCGAGCTCCTCGGTGAAGATGCCGTGCACGCGCGGGTCCTGATCCTTGTATTCGATCTGCCGGCCGCCGTTCTTCACGTCGACGTCGATGCCGAGATAGATGTTCTTCATGTACTCGGTGAACGGGTAGCGCACGCTGCCATGACCAACCGCGAGATAGCGCACCGGCTCGCCGCCGCCGTTGAAGTGCTGGTGGTACATCATGTCGGCGGGGGCGAAGACCCACCCGTGACGCCAGTTCACCCGCGTGAAGTCCTTGTCGCCCTCGTACCAGAACAGCGAATAGCCCTCGCCCG
Source organism: Alphaproteobacteria bacterium (assembly GCA_035493495.1). Classification (GTDB taxonomy): domain Bacteria; phylum Pseudomonadota; class Alphaproteobacteria; order SMXQ01; family SMXQ01; genus DATJIG01. Next base: position 12,578 of record DATJIG010000235.1, on the reverse strand, counting down.
ACACGCAGTAAACGTGGACGTCGGGACCGTGGCGGTGCGCCTTCTTGTAGGTGCCGACGGGCATCTCGGAGATGTGCGCGTGGAGCACGCCGTCGGCGAGGATGAGCTGCACGTGCTTGCCGCCGGCACCACGCGCCGCCCAGGTGTGGAGCTGAAGGTCGCTGCCGTCGGGGATGAAGTTGGTCTCCCACATGTGCTTGCCGGGGCGCACGGCGATGAAGTCGCCGTCGCCGGTGAAGTGCTTCGCCGCCCCTTCCCGCTCCGGGAACGTGCACGGGTTGTCGAAGACGAAGCTTTCGCTGTGGAAGAGATTGAGGACGGCCGGAAGGTTGCACGAAATCGCGATCCGCGCCGTCTTCTGGCCCGAGCCGTTGAAGAGCTGGTACTGCGTGTTGAGCGGCGGCGCAAAGATGCTGTTCACGCCCCACTCGAAGGTGTGGCTCGCACCCGACGCATCCTCGACGCGGGTGCTGCCGTGACCGTCCATCACCCAGACCGCCGCCTCGTAGAGGTGCTTCATCGGCGCCGTCTTGCCGCCCGGCGGGATCTCGAGCACGAACACCGTCATGAAGTCGCCGCGCCCCTTGAGGTGGGCGATCGCGCCCCGGCTCCCGAAGCGGGCCCACGGCGCCGTCGGCAGGGCCAGGAGATCGAGGCCGAAGTCCTCGGTGATCGGCACGCCCTCGCCCTTCGCCCAGTCGCGATAGGGGTCGACCATGAACTTGCCGGTAGGCGGGGTGATGTCTGGCATCGGTGTCTCTCTTGAATGAAGCCGGTCCCCGCAGACCGAGCGGCCGGAGGACTTCTATGTCCGGAAAAGTACGGCGTGCGGCCGCGCCGGACCACCTTTGTCTCGGAACAAGAGTTTTTCCGCCGTGCACCTAGGCAACTGCCCGTCCGGGCGCCATGATGCGCTCCGCGCCGCCCGAGCCCGGGCGGAAAAAAAGAAACGACAGGAGTTTCCGATGCGCAGGCTTGCCGCCGCACTGATGTTCGCGCTCGCCCCGGCGTTGACGCTGAGCGCCGCCCACGGCCAGACCGCGGCCGAATTTTACAAGGACAAGCGCATCGACCTGATCATCTCGTCGACGGTTGGCGGCGGCAACGACGTCTCGGCCCGCCTGCTCGCGCGCTACTTCTCGGCGAACATGCCGGGCGGCCCAACCCTGATTCCGCGCAACATGCCGGGCGCTGGCGGCGTGACCGCCGCCAATCACGTCTACAACATCTCCGCCAAGGACGGCACCGCGATCGGCATGGTGCAGAACAGCGCCGTGTTCGATCCGCTCTACGGCAATGACAAGGCGCAGTACGACGGCTCGAAGTTCAACTGGCTCGGCAGCCCCGGCAAGGAGACCGCGGTCCTCATCGTGTGGAACACCGTGCCGGTGAAGGACTTCGCCGAGGCGCGCCAGCGCGGCCTGACCCTCGGCGTGTCGGGTGGTCTTAATGCCACGCCGGCGTTCTACGCGCGCGTGCTCGCCCACGTGTTCGACATGAAGATCAAGATGATCGCCGGCTACCCAGGGCAGGCCGAGGCGTTCCTCGCGATGGAGCGCGGCGAGAATGAGGGCTATCCCTCGGCGTTCTGGTCGTCGCTGAAATCCGTGAAGCCCGACTGGATCAGCGAGAAGAAGATCAAGATGCTGCTCCAGATCGGCGATGTGCCGCATCCGGAGCTCAAGGGCGTGCCGTCGGCCCTCGACCTCGTCAAGGACAACAAGGAGATGCTGCCGCTGATGCAGCTCGCGGTGGCGCCACTCGCCGTCGGACGGCCGATGCTGGCCCCGCCGGGCGTACCGCAGGACCGCATTGCGGCCCTGCGCGGCGCGATCATGAAAACCTTCAAGGACCCGGGCTATCTCTCCGAGTGCGGCCGCCTTCAGCTCGAGTGCACCAACCCGACATCGGGTGAGGAACTCGCCAAGATCGTCGAAGCGTCCTACACCGCGCCGGGTCCGCTCACCAGTCAGCTTCGCGACCTGAACAACTCGCGGTGAGCAGCAGTTCGGTGGACGGCGTCACGACGACCGAGGCTGCGGCAGCCCCTATTCCTCTTCGCACCCAGCTCGCGCTCTACGGCTCGGGATGTTTCTCGGACGTCGCGAGCCAGGTCGTGATCCCGCTGTGGGTCCTGCAACTCCATCCGTCGGCGGTGGCGTACGGCGCCGTCATCGGCGCGCGCTCGCTGTTGCCGTTCCTGCTATCGATCCACGGCGGCGTCCTGATGGACCGCCTCGGCGTGCGACGGGTGATGCTGTTCTTCGCCGCGGTCGGCGCCGTTCTTCCCGTCCTGTTCCCGCTCCTGCCGTACATCTGGGCCGCCATCATCCTCCAGCTCATCGTCGGTCTGACGACGACCATGAGTTGGGTCGGCGCCCAGACCGTCGCGGGCCAGACGATGAAGGGCAATGCCGCACTGATCGGACGCCTCAGCTTCAGCAACCGCTTCGGCGGCTTCTTCTGTCCGCTGGTCGCCGGATTTGCCTGGGATGCCTTCGGGCCGTGGGGCGGCTTCGGCGTCATGCTCGCGTTCTCCGGGATCCTGTGTGTCTCCGCGCTGATGCTGCCGGACAATCTCGGCGAGCGCGCCGGCGACCGGTCGTTCAAATTGCGCGACGTCGTGCCGCGCATCGAGGACTACACCAAGGCCCTCGCGCTGCTCGCAATTCCGGCGGTCGCCATCGTCGCCGTCGGCTCGATCCTCAACATCGCGACTGGCGCGATCCAGACCTCGTTCTACATCGCCTACCTCGAGAAGCTCGGGCTTGGCGGTAGCCTGATCGGCATCCTCGTCGCGGCGACCAACGTCACGGCGCTCGCGGGAACCGTGGGCGTCACCCGGCTGATGCGGCGCATTGGCGGCGTGCGCCTGCTCAACTCGGCGGTGATCGGCTCGATCCTCGCGATCATGATCACGCCGTTCCTCGCGACGTTCCACTCGCTCGTCATCGTTTCCGCTCTGCGCGGGTGGTCGCAGGGCATGGTCCAGCCGCTGATGATCTCGATTCCATCGAAGGCGGTGCCGATGCAGTTCCAGGGGATGTCGGTCGGCTTGAGGATCTCGCTCAACCGGCTGGTCCAGACGCTGCTGCCGCTGGTGATGGGCGGCGTGGTCGACGTGATCGGGCTCGAAGAGAGCTTCGTGGTGGTAGGCGGTATCCTTCTGCTGACCGTCGGCGCGGTGATGTACGTGCTTAGCCGCCGCGGCATGATGCCGCGCGGTCCCGACTGAGGCACCGCACGCTAGCATCGGCAAGAAAAAGGCCCTCCGGGAAATCGGGAGGGCCTTTCGTCGGATGGCGACGATCAGTGGCGGGTCGCCGAGGGGCCCGACTGGCCCGACCCGAGCTCGGCCCCGGTCTTCGGATTGATGTCGGTTCGCGACTCCGTGCGCTGCGTCATGCGGTCGAGCAGCTTGCCGGTCTGGGCGGGGAGCTTCTTGACGGACGCCGAGCCGTCGCCGCCGTCGACCGCCATCTGCTTGTCGCGATCGCTGACGTACTCCCATTGGTCGCCCTCGTTCCATGGGCCGCGTTGCGCTCCGTCGCCGTGCGACAGGTCGTAGTATTTGTTCTCGAACTCCTTCTGACCGGGCAGCTTGCCCGGAGGGAAGTTGGGCTGGATCGCGTAGAGCGCCTTCTCGAACGACTTCTGGTGCGCGATCTCGCGGGTCATGAGGAATCCCAACGACTTCTTGAGGTCGGGATCGTCCGTCGCGTTGACCAGTCTTTCGTAGACGATCTTGGCGCGCGCCTCCGCGGCGATGTTCGAGCGCAGATCGCAGGTCGGATCGCCGATCGAATCGACGTAGGCGGCCGTCCACGGCACTCCCGCCGAGTTGATCAGCGCAGCAGCGCCACCGTAGAGGATCGAGGTGGTGTGGCTCTCGCCGCCGTGGAAGACCTCGGTCATCAGTTGACCCTGCTCGGCGCCTTCCGCGAGATCCGCCCGGACGCCCTTGTTCAGCATGCAGACGATGTTGCCGATCACCTCGAGGTGGCTCAGCTCCTCGGTGGCGATGTCAAACAGCATGTCCTTGCGATTGGGATCGTCATCGGCCAGCGCCTGCGTGAAGTAGCGCATCGCTGCCGCGAGTTCCCCCTGCGGCCCTCCGAACTGCTCCAGCATCAGCGTAGCGAGTCTCGGGTTCGGCTCCGAAACGCGGACGGTATGCATCAGGCGTTTGTTGTGCATGAACATGATGCGCTCCTCGAATGATGATTCCCCCGACCGCGACTCGCGATCGTCATCCAAGGAAGCTCAGGGTCGATGATTTGTTCCAGCCTTTCAGCGATTGATGAAACGGCCGAAGCCCGAAAAGCCGGACGATCCACCCGACGAGGCCTTGTCGGGCGTGTCGCCTTCGCCGGGTTTGTCGACCACGGCGAGTCCCTCGCACAGGTTGACGTCCGACATCTCGTCCGAACGACCGTCCTGAAACACCACTCGGACGTCGTATTGGCAGCTACCGCTGTGTTCGACGGTGAGATGGCGCGTACCGCCAGCAGCGATGCTTCCGTCGATTACGGTCTTGCCCCACTCGCGCGTCCCCGACTTCTTTATGTAGAGATCCTGGATCGGCGTGGACGCGCGGTTCTCGACCTGGATGTTCATGTTCGTCTCAGCCTGCGGCTGGGCAACGGCGCCGCCGCAGATGCCGCAGATAAGGACGAGCGCGACGATGCATGGCAGCGTGGCGACGTTCGGCCGGCTGCCATGGAGCTTCGTGCTGCCTTCCGCCGGCATAGCGATCACCCTATCTCGCGGCGAATCGCCGGATAGACATGCCACAGCGCGACGTAGCCCGCGAGCACCACGGCGGCGATCGCGACGCCGATTTGCGACGAGTCGAACACCTTCGTCATCACGACGTAGATGTCGCCCGCCACACCGAGCGCCAACGGCACCGTCGCGGCGGTGATCAGCACGCTGCCAGTGCGATGGAACTCCGGATCGTCCTGACCGGCGTAGACGATCCGGTGGTACGCGGCCGGCGCCATTAGCAGAACGATGGCCAGTGCCATGCAGCCGAGGCTGATCGCGTGAACCGTCTTCGACAGCATCGGCAGCTTGTCGAACGCCTCGGTCAGCACGACGGCGAACTGGAATCCGAGCAGCGCCTGGGCGCCGGGAATGATGACGCGGGCCTCGGTCAGCATCTGCTCGATCTTCGCGTGCAGCGGCGTACGAACGGATACGTCGCGCTCCTTGGCCGCCATGTGACGCTCCCTTCGTCCTGTCGAACTTCGACTGGTCAATCCGAAGCCGTACCACCAGAACAAAGCCGCGGCGGTGAATGCCGCGCCGACGAACGCCCCTATCACAGTTCCCGCGATCCAGCCGATCGTCACGTAGAGGTCAAGACCGAGACTGATCGCGAATGGCAGCAGGGCGGCCCGGGTCATGGCCGAGATCTGCGCGTAAATCCACCCGTTGTCCTCGCCGCCGAAAATGACCCGGTGGAAGATTGGCGGGGCGATCAGCAGCGCGATCGCCGCCGCCATCAACAGAAGCGCCACCGCTTCGATGTAGCGGGACGATGCCGGCAACCGGTCGTACGCGTCGTGAAACACGACGTTGAACTCGAATCCGAGCAGCACCTGGGCCCCGAGAATAACGGTCCGCACCTCATCGAGGGCCGTTTTCGTCCGAGCCGTGAGGTCCGCCATGCACGCCTCCGGCAAATCAACGGCGTAGCCGCGCTGCCGTTCCGGCAGGCAGATTTACGGAGGATGACCGGCGAGAGAAGCGGCTTGGGTGGGGCAGGAAAGGGGCGGAGCGTCCCTCGTCAGGCGCCCGGCAGCGCCGTGCTGATTTCCTTCAGCAGGGCCGGAAGCTCGAATGGCTTCTCGATCAAGGCGTAGGGGTGCGCCATCGCTGCCCGGCTGCGCGTCCGTTCGTCGAGATGCGCCGACAGGAAGATCGAGCGGATGCCGAACTTCTCGTAGATCTTCGTGGCGGCGTCGATACCGTCGCTGCCGTCGCGCAGCCGCACGTCCATCAGGACGAGCGACGGCCGCGTCGCGTCGGCGAGCCGCAACGCCTCCATCTCTTCCTTGGCGAGACGTACGACGTCGTAACCGGCGGCGACGAGAATCCGCTCAAGATCGAGCGCGATCCAGATTTCGTCCTCGACGAGGAGGATGCGTTTTGGCGCGACACTCTTGGCACCCTCCGGCGCCGATAGCGTGCAGAGCGGCGGAAGGGAAGCTTTCGTCGTCATAGTACCCGTTCACGGTGAGCTTGGGTCCGTTTTCGGGTATCACGGGGGCGGAGCAGTGGCAAAGCGGAACAGTCGGCGGAGGTGTGACCATTTGGGAACGTGCTCGGACACTTGATGGTCACAACCCAGAGCGGCTAGCGCCTCGCGCCCGCCAGAACCGAGGCAATCGTTGCCAAGAGTTTGGGCGGCGTCACTGGCTTGTCCAGCATCGCGAGCGGTTGCGTCGCCTCTATCCGCCGCCGCGTCGCGGTATCGAGATGCCCCGACAGGAAGATCGACCGGATTCCGAAACGCTCGCGTATCCGCGACGCCGCCTCGATGCCGTCGCCACGCCCCGCAAGATGTATGTCCATCAGCACGAGCACGGGCCTGCGCTCGCCGGCAAGGCGCACGGCCGAGTCGGCGTCGGCCGCGAGCCCGACCACCTCATATCCGCCATCGGTCAGCGCCCGCTGCAGCTCGATCGCGATCCAGGTCTCGTCCTCGACAACCAGGATCCGAGGGGGGCGCAACAGGTCGCGCTGTGCCTTTTCAACCATTTCCGACGCCAATTTGGACCCCATAGTTCCCGAATATCCCCCGGGAGCTGCCTGCTCGCTCGTCTTCATTCCATGCCCCGTACCGCCGAGTTGATTCTTGATCTCATTGCCACCATTGAAATAATCGGTGTCGCATCGGAGCGTTCCCAACGCGACGACGAAGGGGTGCGGGGTACCAGCCGAGTCGGCCTGACGGCCGCTTCGGCGTTTTAGCTGCGTACCCCCGCAGCGCGAGGGTTCCTTCGTGAGCACGCTCTTTCCATTGAGTTCAGCGCCCAACATTCTCGACGAACGGCCACGCTACATCGATGCGTTGCCGATGGCGGTCTATGCCTGCGATACCGCCGGCCTTATCCGGTGGTACAACGCCCATGCCACGCGGTTGTGGGAACGTGAGCCGCGAATCGGGGTCGACCGCTACACCGGTGCGTTCAGGCTCCTTCGTCTCGACGGCACCGAGATCTCTGTCGCCCAAGAAGCGACGGCCACTGTCCTGCGCACCGGAATTCCGATCGAAGGCGAGCAGGCGACGGTGGAGCGTCCGGACGGATCGTCCTTCGTCGCGATGATGCACGTGCAGCCGATCGCGGATTCCGACGGGCGGCTTCTCGGCGCGATCAACTGCTTCCACGAAACGACGAGACTGACCCGGGAGCATGAGGCCACGCGCGGCCGCGAGGAGCGGTATCGGGAGCTGCTCGACGCCCTCCCCGCCGCCGTCTACACGACCGACGCCGACGGCCACATCACCGCGTACAACCGCGCGGCCGTGCAGCTATGGGGCCAGGAGCCGACGGCCGACCACGAGTTGTGGTACGGCGCGTGGAAGTTGTACCGGCCCGACGGCTCGCCGCTGCCACCCGAGGACGCTCCGATGACCGCCGCGTTGCGCGAAGGACGGTCCGCGCGCGGCCAGGAACTGATCGGCGAGCGACCCGACGGCACGCGGTACTGGTTCACGCCCTATCCGACGCCCCTCAGGGACGCGGACGGCAACATCGTCGGGGGCGTCAACATGCTGGTCGACATCACCAATCGGAAGGCGAGCCAGGAGCGCATCGAAACCCTGTCGCGCGAGGTCAACCACCGCGCCAAGAACATGCTCGCGGTGATCCAGTCCATCGTCCGGCTCAGCACAACCGATCCGCACCGCGCGTTCGCCGACACTCTGCTCGGACGGATCACGGCGCTGGGCCGCGCTCACAGCCTCCTGTCCGAGAACCGCTGGCAGGGCGCCGACCTCGCGCGCCTCGTCGAGGAGGAGCTGGCGCCGTTCCGTTGCGGGGCCGGGGCACGCGCCTCGGCCGAGGGACCGCACCTCGCACTCGCGTCGTCGTCGGCACAGCCGTTGTCGATGGCGCTGCACGAGCTCGCGACCAACGCCGCCAAGTACGGCGCGCTGTCGGTGCCCGAAGGACGGGTTTCCGTACGGTGGTCGCGCGAAACCGACGGCCGCGTCGTCCTTACGTGGACGGAGACCGGCGGCCCGGCCGTCGCGCCACCGCCGAAGCGGAATTTCGGCCTCAACGTCATCAACATCGTCATCAACAGCCAGCTCGGCGGCACAGCCCAGTTCGACTGGCGCCCCGAAGGGCTGGTCTGCACCGCGGAGATTCCGGCCGCGGCGCTCGCCCACTAAGCGTCCGCGCGACCCGCAGCGTCGCGGCTATCCGAGATAGCCCTGCTTGCGCCAGAACCGCTCGGCGGCGGAGTGGAGCGGCACGCCCATCGGCGCCTCGGGCGTATCGGCACACATGCGGTCGAGCGGCAGCGGCCCCTCGCCGTCCCACGGGATCATGTGCTTGCGGGCCTCGAGGGCGGCGCAGATCCGGGTGACCAGATCGTCGGGTGCGTCGTCGCGCACGAACACGACCCACCCGCTGAAGTCGATGCCGATCGCGTCCGCCGGAAGCTCCGGATAGAGGGCCTTGGGCAGGACGCCGCGGCGATACCCCATCGCCTCGAGTCTCTGGACCGTCGGCTCGCCGAGCGACAGCACGCGCAGTCCCTGCTTCAGTCCCGGCGCGAGCCAGATGCCGATTGCCTCGTCGCACACCGCGTTGGCGCCGCGCGCCAGCGCCTCGGTCTTCGGGATGCGCGGGCCGCCGTCGTAGCGCACCTCGCCGCCCCACCCCAGCAGCTGATCGCGGTTGAAGCCCGCCGCCTCCATGATGTGGTCGAACACCATGTGCAGCGGATGCTCGCGCTGGGCGCGCATCGACACCTTGAGCGGGAAGCGCTTCGCCGCGATGTCCTCGAACGACGCGAGCCCCGTCTCGGCTGTCGCCGCGCACACCAGCACGTCGGCGGACGGCAGCACGCAGATCGCGCGCACCGGCTGCGGCGTCTTGAACGGCCCCTTGCCGCGATAGGCAAGCGTCAGGAACGCCGACGGATTCATCATCGCCATCGTCGCCTCACCCGAGACCACGGCGTCGATGCCGTCGAGCGTGGTCGAAGAATCGAGTCGTACCGGCCAGTCGCGGCCGCGCTCGCTCAGGCTCACGCGCGTCTGCGTCAGCGGCTGATCGAAGCCGACGAGCTCCGACGCGACCTCCAGCACGAAGCGGGAGCGGATGGCCGGTGCGCGTATCTTGTCGAGACCCATGGGCGACTCCTTTCGACGGTTGGCGGACGAGAGTATCCGGCCGACACGGCTCCGCCGAGACCAGAATCACACGTTTGCCGCCTCCGTAATTCCGCCTATCATCCCGTCAACATATAAAAAGGTAATGGGGAGTTGTTCATGATGGTCCGGGCCGCGCTTGCCGCGATCCTGGCCGCCGCCGCGGCGATGCCCGCGATGGCGGCCGACGCCGATGTCTCCAGCTTCTATAGCGGCCTGCAGATGAAGATGATCATCCGCTCGGCGCCCGGCGGCTCCTACGACACCTACGGCCGCCTGCTGGCGCGACACATCGGACGCCATATTCCCGGCAACCCGACGGTGATCTCGGTCAACATGCCGGGCGCCTCGGGCATCAAGGCCGCGAACTACGTCGCCGAGATCGCGCCCAGGGACGGCTCGATCATCACCAACATGAGTCTCGGCTTCCCGATGTATCAGGCGATGGGCCAGCTCAAGGCGGTGAAGACCGACATGCGCGACTTCAACTGGCTCGGCACCCTCAACGCGACGAATCAGGTTCTGGCGCTGTGGCACACCTCGCCGGTGAAGTCGCTCGACGACGCCAAGAAGACCGAGGCAATGGTCGGCGCGGCCACCCCTGAATCCACCGGCGCCCAGCTTCCGCGCGCCTACAACATCCTGCTCGGCACCAAGTTCAAGGTGGTGACCGGCTACGGCGACATCGCCGCGGTCCGGCTCGCGATCGAGCGCGGCGAGGTCGCGGGCCTCGGCTCCGACGGCTGGAGCGATCTCAAGACCGACTTCAGCGAGTTCGTGAAAAGGAATCAGCTCAACGTCATCCTCCAGGTCGGCCTGCAGAAGGAGCACGACCTGCCGAACGTGCCGCTGCTCATCGATCAGGCCAGGACGCCGGAGGACCGCGCGGTGCTGGAATTCATCACCAAAGGCAACGCGTCGATCGGGAAGCCGTTCGCCACCTCACCCGGCGTGCCACCGGAGCGTGTCGCGGCGCTCCGCCGCGCCTTCGACGCGGCGATGAAGGACAGGCAGCTCCTCGCCGAGGCCGACAAGATGCACATCGAGATCGACCCGATCGACGGCGCCGGCATCCAGAAGATCGTCACCGACATCGTGACGACGCCGAAGCCGGTGATCGAGCGGGTCAAGGAAGCGCTCGGCATGACCGCCGAGAGCTCGCTGCAATAAAGGATTTCACCGATGGATCGCTCGTTTGACCGCCACTTGAGCGCCCAGGACCGCGAGGTCCTGGCCAGCTACAACTACGGCAACTGCACCGGCGCCCAGGAGCGCCCGGCCGTGCTCGTCGTCGACGTCAACTACACGTTCGTCGGCGAGAACCGTGAACCCGTGACCGAGGCGATCAAGCGCCGCCGCCACGCCTGCGGATACTCGGCGTGGAGCGCGGTCGACGCGCTCAAGCCGCTGCTCGACGCGGCGCGGGCGAAGGGCCTGCCGATCTTCTACACCACGGCCGGCGTCCGCCCCGACCTGCAGAACCTCGGCGCGCCGGCGCTCAAGGCAGGGTCCGCGCCGAAGCCGTCGGCCGACCGCAACCTGCGCGACGGCAACGACATCGTCGACGAGATCGCGCCCGTGCCCGGCGACATCGTGCTGACCAAGACCAAGCCGAGCGCCTTCTTCGGCACGCCGCTCGTCAGTCAGCTCGTGGCGCTTCGCGTCGACAGCCTGTTCATCACCGGCGGCGTGACCTCAGGCTGCGTCCGCGCGACCGCCGTCGATGCCTTCAGCAACAACTATCCGTCGACGCTGGTCGCCGACTGCTGCTTCGACCGCTTCGAGGCGTCGCACGAGATGTCGCTGTTCGACCTCGGCGCCAAGTACGTCGAGGTTGCCTCGAGCGCCGATGCGATCGCGCGCATCAAGGCGCTGCCCGACCGACTGTTCGGAAGCCCGCGCTAGCCGAACATCGCGTCAGCGGAGCATTGCGTCCGCCGAACATCGCGTGCGTCCAACGAGATTCATAAGGGAGGCCTTCATGCGTTCACCGTTTACTCTGGCTCTCGGCATATTGGCGAGTGTTGGGGCGTTGCTCGCGTCGGCGGGCATGGCTCGCGCCGACGCGGTCGAGGATTTCTACAAGGGGCGGTCGGTCGACCTCGTCATCTCGACCACCACCGGCGGCGGCTACGACACCATCGCCCGCGTGCTCGCCCGCTATATGCCGGCGCACATTCCCGGCACCCCGAAGATCACGCCGAAGAACATGCCCGGCGCCGGCGGCATCAAAACCGCGAACTATCTCGCCTCCGAAGGCCCGCGCGACGGCAGCATGTTCGCGACCATCCAGAACCCGGTGCCGTTCCAGCCGCTGCTCGGCGTCCAGCAGGCGATGTACGACGCGCGGAAATTCTCCTGGATCGGCAGCGCCAACACCGAGGTCGGGCTGCTGTTCGTGTGGCACACCTCCAAGGTCACCAAGTTCGAGGACCTGATGACCCGCGAAGTCACCGTGGCCGGGACCGGCGGCGGCTCGTCGACCGACTTCTATTACCGGCTGCTCAACGACTTCGTCGGCCTGAAGCTCAAGAGCATCACCGGCTATCCCGGCTCGACCGAGTCGTTCCTGGCGCTCGAGCGCGGCGAGGTTGAGGGCTTCTTCCTGTTCTGGTCGACCGAGAAGTCGGCCTACGGCCAGCGGCTGGCGAACAAGGAGATCCGCAACGTCGCGCAGTTCTCGATCGCGAAGAGTCCCGATCTGCCCGACGTGCCGTTCGCCAACGACTACATCAAGGACCCGGCCAAGAAAGCGGCGTTCGAGTTCGCGGTCGGCCCGCTCGGCATGGGCCGTCCGTACGTGGCACCCGAGGGCGTGCCCGCCGATCGCCTCAAGGCGCTGCGCACCGCTTTCCTCGATACCCTCAAGGATAAGCAGTTCGTCGCCGAGGCCGAGAAGCTGAAGCTCGACCTCAGCGGCATCAAGAGTGGCGAGGAGGTCGCGGAGCTGGTGAACAAGCTCTACGCGACGCCGAAGGACATCGTCGCCAAGGTCGCCGAGATCACCAAGGGCATGTGAGCCGCCCGCACAGCCGTACAGCAAGAGGGGCTCCCGTGGGAGCCCCTCTTTTTATGTTCACCAAGACCGTGTGAGCTTACTTATGCTCGATGGCGCTGCGCGCCGCTTGGACCACCTCGGGCTTCGCCTGGTACATCTTCGCGACGATCTCCTGCAGCTCCTCGCCGC
>DATJIG010000234.1:0-3439 GCA_035493495.1 Alphaproteobacteria bacterium | reverse complement strand
CGGCGACCATTCGCCGAGGTGCCCCATTCGGTCGCGAGCAGGCCGCGATCCTCGAGGCGATAGAGCGCGGGATAGAGCGTTCCCTGCTGCACCGGCAGGCGGCCGCCCGAGATCTGCTCGATGCGCAGCAGGACGCCGTAGCCGTGCTCGGGTCCGAGCGACACAGCCTTGAGGATGAGAAGGTCCAGCGTACCGGGCAGCAACTCGCCGGGGCCCATGCGCGCACTCCTGGCTTGGCCAGGAGATGGTACGCTCCGTCTCCTAGACTGTCAAGGAGAGAGTGGAACGTGGAGACCGGCGCAACGGTCGAAATGTCCGGTTTCCGCTTCGGACTGCGTTTTTCTCGGTACCCGATCCACCGTCAACGCACTTACGAGGTCAGAATGAAACAGATCGCGCCGTTCCTCTCCGCGCTCGCCTTCGCGCTCGCGGGATGCAGCTCCGAATCGCCAGTTCCGACCGCCAGCCGGATGTCGCATGCCGGTGGCCTGATGCTGTCCGACCTGACACAGGCGAGCAGTGCCCAGACGCTCGACGCGCTTCGCCAACTCACTGCCCCGCTTCACGACGTGGACGCCGCGGGCGCCGCGGGCTACGGCCTTCTCAACCTGCCGCCGGCCACCGCGCAGGACGGCTGCATCTCCGACATGTCGGCCGGCGGCATGGGCTATCACTACACGCGCGGCAACAACCTCGGCGATGACGCGATCGATCTCCTGGATCCCGAGTTCCTGGTGTACGCGCCGACCAACGCGCCGCGCCAGGACGGGGTGGCGAGGACGAGGCTCGCCGCCGTCGAGTACTTCCTTCCGTTCACCACCAGGTGGCCGGCGCCCGGGAGCGCGGGCTTCCAGCGGGCGCCCACGTTGCACGACTTCGCGAGCACGAGCAGTCTGCCCGACGTCGCGTTCGTGCCGACGACGCGGTTCGGCGGTTGGATGTTCCATATCTGGCTGTGGGAGAACAATCCGGCCGGCATGTTCGAGAACTGGAACAGGTCGGTTCCGCTCTGCGAGGGGTCGACGTTCTAGCTAGCGCGGCGCGTCCGTTGTCGATAAGCAGGCTCCCGGTGGCAGTCACTAGCTGCCGGAGCCCGCCTGCGCTTTGGCCTGCGCTTTCATCTTGTCGCCGGCGGTCACCACGACCTCCACGCGCCGATTGAGCTGCCGGTCGGCGTCCGTGTCGTTCGGCGCAACCGGATCCGTTTCGCCGCGGCCGGACGTGGCCAGGCGCGCGGCGGGAACTCCACGCGAAATGAGATAGTCCGCGACGGCGCCCGCTCGCCGCTGCGAGAGATCGAGGTTGTACGATGCCGTGCCCACGCTGTCGGTGTGTCCGACGAGCAGAAGCTTGGAGTCGCCAAAGCTCGCGAGGCTCGTCGCCAGACTATCGAGATTCCGTCTCGACTCGGCGCGCAGGCGATCGGAGTCGAAGTCGAAGAGCAGGCCGCTCGCGAACGTCACGACGAGTCCCTCGCCCTCGCGCGTGACGATCGCGCCAGGGACCTTCGCCTGGATCTCCTTGGCCTTCTGATCCATCTGGTGCCCGATGATGGCACCCGCTGCACCGCCGACCGCGGCGCCGATGATCGCGCCGCGGGCCGTCGAGCCGGTGGCGTGACCGATCACACCGCCGACGACCGCGCCGCCGGTCGCGCCGATCACGGCGCCCTGTTCCTTCTTGGTGTTGAGTGACTGACACGCGCTCGCGACGAGCAGTGTTGCCGCGGCGCCGACGATTCCAAGTTTGTGAACCGGGCTGTGCATTTGAGCTCCGAGTTGGGTGGTCGGTCTTGACGGCGCATGCCAGATGCCAGAGGCCCCCGACGGAGCACGGAGTCTGGATTGTGTTGGATTGCGGCCCGGCGATAGCTCGAGTCTATTTCACGGCCCCAGCGTCGCGCGCCGACAGAGCTGGGACCCATTCCCGCCGGAGGTCCCGTGCTGCACACCGAGTCGCGCCATGGACTCGTGCTCGTCGCCGCAGCATTGATGAGCGCCTCGTGCCGCCCGCAGGCGGTGACCACGGCGGCCGTGCCAGCCCGGCCTTCGAGCGGCCGCACGCTCGTCGCCGTCGTCGCTCACCCTGATGACGAAACCCTCGTATCGCCCGTGCTCGCGCGATATGCGCGGGAAGGTGCGCGCGTGTACGTTGTCGTCGCGACCGACGGACGAAAGGGCACTTCGAGACACGCCGGCATTCCGGCAGGCGACAGTCTGGCGAAGGTCCGAGCGGGCGAGGCACGGTGCTCGGCGCGGCAGCTCGGTGTTCAGCCGCCGATTCTCGTCGGCCTCGAGGACGCTGGGCTCGCGGTGATCAGACCATGGCCCGGGCAGCCGCTCGACAGCCTGGCGAAGCGCTTGCGGAGCATCTTCGCCGAGCTGCATCCGGATGCGGTGATCACGTGGGGACCGGAAGGTGGCTACGGGCATGCTGATCACCGCCTCGTGGGTGACGTGGTGACGCAGCTCTTTCAGGCCGGCGCGTTGCCGTCTGCGACACGACTCTTCTATGCCGGCTTCACCGAAGATCGCGTCACGAGCAGCCCGCCCTGGTTCGGCCATTACCTCTATCCTACGTCCGCGGCATTGCTCACGACGACCGTGACCTTCGAACCAGGTGATCAGGCAGTCGCGCGGCGAGCGCTCGGCTGCCATTGGTCACAGGCGACACCGGAACAGATGGACGAGAGCTTTGCCGCGCTCGAGCACCTGTGGCAGGGGCAGATCGGTTTCGTACAGTGGCGCGGCGGTCCGACGCGATCGAGTCTCTTCTAGCGCCGCAATCGCCGCGATCGGCGCCCGCGGACGGTCAATACTCCTGCCGCAACGCCCCGTTCGGATCCATGGCCGCCGCGCGGCGCGCCGGCACCCAGCAAGCCAGTGCCGCCACAGCGAGAAATACGACAATCATGATGCCGATCGTCGTCGGATCGGTCGGCCGCACGCCGACGAGCATGCTCGTCATGGCGCGCGTCGCGACGAGCGCGAGCGCCAGCCCGATCGCGATCCCGATGGCGCTCAACCGCAGTCCCTGCCCGATCACGAGCCGGAAGATGCTGCCGCTCTGGGCGCCGAACGCCATGCGGATGCCGATCTCCGATGTGCGCTGTCGCACGACGCTCGACAGCACGCCGTAGAGGCCGACCGCGGCGAGCACCGCGGCGATCGCCGCGAACACGCCGATCAGCACCAGTGCGAACCGCGTCGCCGAGCGCGCCTTGTCGACGAGCGACGACATCGGACGCAAGTCGGTGATCAGCCACTGCGGATTGAGGGCCGCGATCGCCGCGCGCACAGCCCCGCCAAGGGCCGCCGGATCGCCCGACGTCCGCACGATCCACGTCCCAAAGCCCCCGATGGCGCCAGGGAAGTACATCATCTCTTTCTCGGCGCCGCTCAGGCTCACGTGCCGCTGGTGGCCAACGACGCCGATCACC
>DATJIG010000233.1:0-2001 GCA_035493495.1 Alphaproteobacteria bacterium | reverse complement strand
GGCGGCGGCCGCGCCGGTGGGCTGGTCGATCCCATCGCTGATCGCGCCGCGCGGCGGGACCGGAACGATCGGCGGGATCATGAATTTTCTGAACAACCTAATGGGCGTCGTAGCACCGGTGACGACGGGATACATCGTCGGAATTACGCACTCCTTCACCGGCGCATTCATGACTGCAGGTGCAGTTCTGATCGTCGGCATCGTCGCTTACGTCTTCCTCCTGGGTAAGTTGGATCCGATCTCGGATCCGCCTGCCGGTGGAGCTGTGGCCTCTGCGCAGGCCCGCAATCGATGACAGCGATACACAAGGCCGCATCGCCTTGATCTGCAATCGTCGGATTTGCGTGATTATGCTGCGGCGATCGCTGCTATCCGCATAAGCCGCCGCCCATCGGCCAGAAAGGTACGCTGATGACGAACTCTTCCCAAGTCAAACTAGAGATCCTCGCTGATCCCGAGGCCCTGGCGCGCCGGGTGGCGGATTGGCTGCTCGCGGCAGCGAACGCGAAGGACCGAGTCTTTGCCATCGCGCTCTCCGGTGGTTCGACCCCGCGACGGCTCTATGAGCGTCTGGCTGAGCCGACTTATCGCGACAGGTTCCCCTGGTCCCGCACGCATTGGTTCTGGGGAGACGAGCGCTTCGTGGCTCATGATGACGCATTGAGCAACTATCGCATGGTACGAGAGGCCTTGCTCTCTCTCGCGGCGATCCCCGCCACCAACGTCCACGCTATTCCGACCGAAGGTGTCAGCCCTGAATCAGCGGCGTCCGCTTATGAGCGCGAGCTCAAGTCCTTCTACGGCGCGGAACGTCTCGACCCGGCTCGATCGCTCTTTGACGTGACTCTTCTGGGGCTCGGGCCGGATGGTCATACGGCCTCCCTATTCCCTAACACGGCGGTGCTCGCGGAGCGTGACCGTTGGGTCGCCGCCGTCGTCGGCGCTAAGTCCGAAGTGCGCATCACGCTGACATATCCGGTGCTCGAGAGCAGCCGGAACGCGGTCTTCCTCGTCACCGGGGAAGAAAAACGCGCGGCGCTCGCCCGGCTTCGCCGCGGCGACGACAGCCTGCCGGCGACGCGTCTTCATCCGACGGGCGCGCTGTGGATCTTTGGCGATGCTGCGGCAGTGGGAGCTGTCTCGTGACGTTGGAGGTGACGTCGTGCCTTCCAAAGTGGATTGTGTCTCGGGGAGCAAGCCGGCAGTACCGCGCGGGCCAACCGGAGAGCTCGATACACCTCGGGCAATCAGCAGCACAGTGAAGCCCACTGGACATGCTCCAGGGCATCCTGGGATTGCGCCGACTTGGACCAGTAGCGCCAAGGACATGGTGGGGTGTACGCTTGGCCCTTCGCGCGTCTGGTTCACGCTCGGTTTCGGCATTGTGAACGAGGTTTACTATCCGCGCGTCGACACTCCGCAGATTCGCGATCTTGGATTCATTGTCGCCGATGGTCGTGGATTCTGGGTCGAGGTAAAGCGACTGGAGAGCTATACGGTGCGGCTGCTCGCACCAGGCACGCCAGCCGTCGAGATCGTGCACAAACACGGTCGGTTCGAGCTCACTCTGCGCGTAACGCCTAATCCAGATCTGGACGTGTTGGCGATCCAACTTAACCTTACGGGCGAGCCGGATCTGACGCCGTACGTTCTCCTGGCCCCGCATCTTGGCGCGACCGGGTATGACAACTTCGCCGAGATCAGCGAGTTTGCCGGGCGGCGCGTACTTGCGGCGGAACAGGGTCCGTTCGGGCTCGCGCTCGCAGCCGTGGATGCCACACAGCAAGATGCTTTTGGAGCTGCGAGCGTCGGTTATGTCGGGGAGAGCGACGGCTGGCAGGACTTCCACCGGAACGGTGCGCTCGCCTGGAGTTACGGGACCGCCGGCCCGGGCAATGTGGCGCTTGTTGCCGCGCTGCCACGCAGTGCCGTCTTGGCTTTAGGCTTCGGCAGCGGCAAGCAGGCCGCTGCCACGCTTGCCATTTCCAGTCTGATGCAACC
>DATJIG010000232.1:0-4572 GCA_035493495.1 Alphaproteobacteria bacterium | reverse complement strand
TCGTAGCCGCCGCCCGGGCTGAAGCCGACGACGAGGCGCATCGTCTTGCCCTTGTAGAACTGGGCCGCCGACTGCGCCGATACGGGGTGAGCGACCGCCAGCGACAACGCCACCAGCGTCGCCATGCGCCACGGACGCAGGACCGTAGCCAACCTCATTGAGAGCCTCACCTATTACTTTTTCGCAATTTCCTCCGCGCGCGGCACGAGCGCGAACGGCGGCCGTCCCTGTGTACGGAGATTTCAATAATTGACGCATGCGGGCGCACAGTGCGTCAAGGGAGCGCGAAAACAGAAGCCCCGCGCCTTGGGGGCGCGGGGCTATCGAATCGGCCGTGTCGCGGGCGGGCGGGTCAGTCGCCGGTGATCTCCTTCGCCTGGGCGACGATGTTGACCGGCGTGTCGTAGAGCTCGGTCACCGCCTTCTGGGCCTCATCGCCGGTCATCGGGGCGATGATGACGAGACGCTGTTTCTTGGCGTCGGCGAGGAAATCGGGATCCTTCATCGTGTCGGTGAACGCCTTGCGCAGGATGGCGACGCGATCCTGCGGCACGTCCTTGGACGCGATGTAGGGCCGGCCGACTTCGCCGGTCGCGGCGAAAAGCTGCAGGAGCTTCTTCTGGTTGGCGTCCTTGCCGAGATCGACCGAGAACGGAATCTTCTCGCTCATCCCGGGCGCGACATTGCGGTTGAAGCGGATGAGGATGTTGACCTTGTTGTCGCGCAGCCAGTCGTCGGGAAGGCTGGTGTAGGAGCCGCAATCGCCGTCAAGCTCGCCGCGCTCGATCGCGAGTCGTTTTTCGGCGCTGCCGGGATAGCCGAGCACCTGCTGGAGGTGGACGCCGAACACCTCCTTCAGGATGCGCTCGTTGACGTAGGCCGACGAGCCCTGCCCGGTCTCGCCGAACACCACCTTCGGCCGCTTCTGCATGTCGGCGAAGGTCTTCACGCCGGTCTTGCTCCACATGTAGCAGATGCGGATGTCCTCGGTGGCGCTGCCGACGTAGGCGTACTCCGAGAGATTGACCTTGATGCGCTCCGGCAGCGTCATCGACTGGGTGATCAGCCCCGAGTTGTAGGCGACGATGACCGTGCCGTCCTTCGGCGCATTGGCATCGAGGTACTGCACCGCCTTCAACCCCGATGCGCCCGGCATGTTCTGGACGATTACATTCGGCTCTCCCGGAATGTGCTTGGCGTAATGGCGAGCCAGCAGCCGCGTGTACTGGTCGTAGCCGCCGCCGGGACTGAAGCCGACGATGAGCGTGACGATCTTGTCTTTGTAGAAGTCATCGGCGCGCGCCGCCGAATACGGCAGAAGCAGGCACAACAGGGCCGCGGCGATGGCCCAGCGACAAGTCCTCATGACAGGGTCCCTTCAATGAATCGTGGAGCGGTCAGCTGACGTGCAGGGCCGAGGCGATGGACGGCCAGAAGCTGTAGAGAACGACGGCGGCAATCGCGACAACCACGACGAGCGCGGTACCTTTCCCCGGACGCGAGCCTGGAAACTGCTGCCCGGCACGGATCTCGAAACTGTCGGCGTCCTGATTCGTATCGTTGTTCATGGCTGGTCTCCCTGTTGTGTGTGTACTGTTGTTGAACGCAATCTCCCGAAGCGCAGGCCACGACAATTTGCCGGCGAGGCTCGTACGTCGCGGCGATGGTGTGTGGGGTCAGTCGCTGATGGCTGCGCGCGCCTTTGTCTTGATGTCCTTCGGGAGCTCCATGAGAGCCGTAACGGCCTTGGCCACGCTGTCTCCCGGTAGCGGATCCAAGTCGACCTTGGCGTGCTTCGCGTCGGCGATGAGCGATGGATCCTTCAGCGTTGCCATGAACGCCGTGCGCATCAGCGCGACGCGTTCCCCCGGAGTGCCGGGCGGAAACGCGTAAATCCTCGATATTTCCATCTGCCCGAAGATCGTATCGAGCAGCTTCCGCTGCTCGTCGGTTTTGGCGAACGACTGGGTCATCGGCACGTTCGGCAGCGCCGGATAAGGCTTCATTCCCGATTGGGTGACGGCGATGAGGTTCCCGTTGGCCAGGAGCTGCGGCCAGCTCGACGTCAAGGTCGACGCATTCATGCCGCAGTTTCCCTGCAGCTCTCCGCGCTCGAGCGCCAGGATGCGATCCGCGGCGCCCTTGTAGCCGAGCACGATCTTCATTTTCGTGCCGAGAATGTGATTGATCGCGTTCGGGAACGAAAAGTTCTGCGCGGATTTTCCGGACGCGCCGACGATCACTTCCTTCCGGCGCAGATCGTCGAAGGTGCGAATGCCCGAGGTGTGCCAGAAGCTGCAGACGTCGGTGTCGCTCGCCATGTTGCCGACCCATTCGAATTTCGAAGGATCGAATCCGCCGCGGATACCAAGTGCGGCATCCAGGACGTTGCTCGCGCGCACATTGCCGAGCGTGGTGCCGTCCTTCGGTGCCACTTCATAGAGATGCTGGGCCGAGCGCAGCCCGCCGCCACCCGGCATGTTCTGCACGATGATGGTCGGAGATCCGGCAACATGGTCGGCAAGGTGTCGCGACAGCAGGCGGGAATACGTGTCGTAGCCGCCGCCCGTGTCGCTGCTGACGGTGATCGCGAGTGTCTTGCCGGCGTAGAAGTCCGTGGCGCCCGCAGGCGCGACGATCGCGGACGCCGCAAACGCGGCGAGAATCGCAGCCGAGCGCATCAAAGCCTCCCTTGGCCGGTTCGCGCGTGTCGGGACAGTGGACGGTTCGCCGCCCCTTGAAGCCCGCCAAGTGGCGTGGCTTGCCCCGATGAGTCTTATATAAGACTCACGAGACTGAGGCGTGCAAGGGCCAACAGATGGGCATTTCTGCCATTCCTACCAATGACTTACCGGGAAGCGCAGCCACCGCTGTCCGGGCCGCCGGCCGGGCCTGGTCGTCCCTTCCCGTAGCGACAAACCGTTCGCACACAGCCAATAAAAGAAGCCCAGCGGATGACGGAACGTTCCGGGCGTGCGGGTCAAAGAGGGCCCGCTGGCGGGCCGCTTTCGACCGTCCGGGGGGCGCACTGCCTCCGCCCTATCCGGCACTGACGCTTATCGCCGACCGTAGCTGTTCGAGCAGAACGGCTGCGTGAGCCACGTGATCATGCGCGGACTCACCCAATCGCGAGCGCAAGCTCGCCAGCAGAGCAGCCGCCTCTTCGAACCCATCGACGATCGCACCTGGCTCGACGGATCGAGAGCGGAGCATCGCTTTGGTGATCGACACGAACAAGGTCTGCATAACCATCATGTCGGCTGAAAGACGAGCGAGCTCCTGATCGGTCGTGCTGTCCATGATTGTTCCCCATATCGCCGCGCCGTCGCCGATGAGCGGTTCATGCTGCCGATGCAACACACGTGAATGAGCCAAGGCGTCGGCGCAGCGGATAAAGAACGGGCGATTGGGATCACCCAATCGCCCAGTTGAGGTTTTACCGTAATGAAGTACGCGTACTGACTGCCGTGGTGGACGGCAGCCCTAGAACTTCACGCGGACGCCGGTGATGAGGCCGGTGCCCTCGTTGTTCGAGGTGGAGGATGCGGCGCCCGCACCTTTGTTCCGGGCATGCCACAGCTCGCCGTACAGCGCGAGGCCGGCGCCGAGGTCGTAGGTCGTGCCGAACGCGAACACCTGCTGCGTCGCGGTACCGGTGCCGTTCACGACGCCGCCCTGTTGCAGCATTGTCGACACGGCGAACGCCCACGGACCGAGGTCGTAGCCGACGCCGAGATCCCACTGGTTGTAGCCGCCGTTGAAGTCGGTCTTCGCGAGCGCGTCATTCCTGATTTCGTTGCTGTAGCGGCCGCCGACCTTCCAGTCGCCGTAGCCGACCACGAAGCCGGTGCTGTAGGTCTTCTGGTCGACCTTGAGGTCGTTGGTGTTGCCCGCGGTGACACCGACCAGCGACAGGCCGACGTCGAAGTCGCCGAACTTGTTCACGTAGTTGACGCCAGCCTGCCAGAAGTTCTTCTCGAGGTTGGCGCTGACGCCCGCGTTCGACTCCGGCTCGCGGAAGCGGCCGATCGTGGTGCGGTCCATGGCGTAGGTAACGCCCGCCTGGAAGCCCGCGAACCGCGGCGTCACGTAGTTGATGCGCGACGACGTGGTCGAGTCGTGAGCGGTGGTCGACGTCTCGAAGCGCGAGGTCCCGATCGACTTGCGATTGAACCAGCGGTTCCACGAGCCATCGGCGCCGCCGGTGCCGGCCGACTTGGTGGCATCCTTCGAGCCGAAGTTCATGGTGCGGAACACGCCGTAGTCGGCGCCGACCGAGACCGAACCCCACGCGTCCGACAGATCGAGCGAGACCTTGTCGGCAGCGTCGCGCGCGGTGCCGTCCTTGAGACCGTTGGACGCGTTCGGGCCACCGTCGGCGTCGGCATTGAGGTTCAACTTGAACGCCCACTTCATGCCGCTGTCGGTGGTGTCCGTCGCGTTGATGTTGATGACCGTACGCTGGAACATGCTGTAGCCACGTTCCGTCGCCGGGCCCTGCACGCCGCCTGGCGTCGGCGACCAGCCCTCACGGTCCTGCGTCGTCCAGCCCATCTGGAAGTCCATGCCACC
>DATJIG010000231.1:0-12582 GCA_035493495.1 Alphaproteobacteria bacterium | reverse complement strand
GCGCTCGACCGGCAAGGTCGGTGTCGTCGGCTTCTGCTGGGGCGGCGATCGCACGAACAAGACGGCACTCGCCTCGCCCGACGTGAGCGCGGCTTCCGTCTACTACGGCGTCGCGCCCAAGCCCGATGAGGTGAACAAGGTCCATGCGCCGACCATCGTCAACCTGGGCGCGCTCGACAACCGGGTCGACAGCACTTATCCGGCGTTCGAAGCGGCCCTCAAGCAATCGGGCAAGGACAAGATCTACAAGATCTACACCTACGAAGGCGCCAACCACGCGTTCAACAACGACACCGACCCGTCGCGCTACGTCGAAGCGGCAGCGAAGCAGGCATGGCAGCGCACGCTCGACCTCTTCAAGGCCAACCTGAAGGCTTAGCCGCGCGTCATCACGTGCAAACGAAAAGGCCGGGCGTTTGCCCGGCCTTTTTTGTTCGTCTGGGAAGCGGCGCGGTTTACGCGGTCGCGCGCTTCTTCTCGATCTGACGCTTCAGCCGCTGGAACTCCGGCGACAGCTTGGCTGCGCGCGCGCTGACCAGGTAGGAGTCGATGCCGCCGTTGTGCTCGATGGTGCGCAGCGCCGCCGCGGTGACGCGGACGCGGACCAGACGGCCGAGCACATCCGACAGCAGCGAGGCCTGCTGCAGATTCGGCATGAACGTGCGCCCGCTCTTGTTGTTCGCGTGGCTCACGTTGTGACCGCGCATGACGTTCTTGCCGGTAATACCGCAACGGCGAGCCATGACTGGAATCCTCACAGGGAATCAAAGACGGACCGGGCAGCCGCCCGGGGTCCGGCTTTTTACGAAAAACATGAGGTCACGTCAAGCCGGGCGTTGGTAACCGTGGCCGTTAAAAATGGCTGATTTCAGCCATTTTTCCCGTTTTTGGAGCGGCCTGGGCGGCCCAGATGCAACTCCCAGTACCTTTGCATCTCGAGAAACGTGAACGAGGCCGACCAGCCGATCATCACCAGCCCGACCAGCGCCTCGACCCCCGCGACCAGCCTGACGCTCCCCAGCGGATAGACATCGCCGAAGCCGAGCGACGTGTACGACTGGGCCGAGAAATAGACGAGTTCCTCGAACGAACCGTCGACTTCCCCGGCGATGGATCCCATGCCGAGCTGATGCTCCATCAGGTAATAGGCGAAGGCGAACACCCACACCTCGACGGTATGGGCGAAAAAGGCGGCGGCGATGGCGGCGAGGATCCGCGGCCGCGGCGGGATCCTGAGGTGCGGCACGATGTCCGAAGCGAGGCGCAGGACCTCATAATGGATCAGGACGCTGAGCCCCACCAGTACGGTGACCGTGATCATCGCCGCGAGCATGGTGGTCTCTCCTCCTAGCGACTGAGCGTCATGGCGCGATCTTGGCCGGCCGCACCCGGGTGAGCGCGAGCGCCGCGAGCCCAATCATCAGCAGCGCGCCGAACAGGTACGGACCCGACGGTCCGACGGTGACGAACAGGCTGCCGGCCGCAGCGGGCCCGGCGATGCGCGCAAGAGCCTGGGCGGCGTGCGAGGCGCCCATCACCGTACCCTGGACCGATGCCCCGACCGAGCGCGACACTAAACTCGCAATCGCCGGCGTCGCCAGAGAGATGCCGAACACGATCAGCGCGAAGCCCGCAATCGCCGGCCAGAACGCGGGTGCGACAGCGACCAGCA
Organism: Alphaproteobacteria bacterium; assembly: GCA_035493495.1. Classification (GTDB taxonomy): domain Bacteria; phylum Pseudomonadota; class Alphaproteobacteria; order SMXQ01; family SMXQ01; genus DATJIG01. Next base: position 10,910 of record DATJIG010000231.1, on the reverse strand, counting down.
GCAGGCCCACCGCCGCGGCACTTCCGGCCGCCGTGACCAGCGTCTCCTCGGAGGCAACGCGGCTCAGACGACCGATCACCATCCCCTGGGTCAGCACTGCGATCAGGCCGAGGAACGAGAACAGGTAACCGTTGTCACGGGCACCCCAGCCGAACGCGCGCTCGGTCCACAACGCCATCGTCGATTCGACCCCGGCGAACGCGAGCGGCACGAGGAACGCCATGACGATGAAGACGCGCAGGCGCGGCTGGGCGAAGGTTTCGCGCAGGGTGGCGATGCGCCCCTTGTGGTCGCGCTCGGCGTGCGCCGGATTGCTCTCCTTGAGCAGCACGATCGCGAGGATCAGCGCGATGGTGCTGAGGCTCGCGGCGGCAAATGCCGGCGGCGCGATCTGCGACGGTCCGAGTGCCACCCCCGACAGCACCCCGCCGATCGCCGGGCCAACCAGGAATCCGAGCCCGAACGCGGCGCCGATCATGCCCATTGCCTTGGGCCGCTCGGCCGGCGTCGACATGTCGGCGGCGGCGGCCTGGGCGACCGCGATGTTGCCCGACATCAGGCCGGCGAAGATACGGGCGGCGAACAGCTCGAGGAGCGAGTGCGCGAATGCGAGTCCGACGTACGCGGCGGCCAGTCCGAGCAGCGTGACGACCAGCACAGGCTTGCGCCCGATGCGGTCCGACAGCCGCCCCCACAGCGGCGCCGCGACGAATTGGGCGAGTGAGAACGCGGTCATCAGCAGCGTGACTTCGTTCGGCGCCGCGTGGAGCGATTCCGCGAAAAACGGCAGGAATGGGATGATGATTCCAAAGCCGACGAGGTCGACGAATACGGTCAGGAACAGCGGAGCCATGGCAAGCCTTGAACGGGCGCGGACGCGCGGGCGGTCGACGATCGCCACCGGCGCCTTGGCGCCCGCTGGCGTGGGCGCACACTAGGCGGCCTTCGCCCCTCCGGCAACCCGGCCCAACCCCCAGCGTACCCCGTCAGTGCATGCGGCCGATCGCCCGCGACAGCGCCACGTACAGCCGCCCCACGTCCGAGGTAACGAACGCCGAGCTCAGCAGATTGTCGGGGTCGGCCTCGTTGGCCTGGGACAGAAGCCGCTCGAAGTCCTCGACGTAGCGCGTGACGTAGACGCGGAAGCGGTCGTCGTCCTGGTAGCGCTTCTTGATGTCCTGCATCGCCTTCTTGTCGCCGTTGCCCAGCAGCGCGCGGATGAACAGCGTCTTGTCGCCGCGGCTGTAGCCCTTCCACAGCTTCTCGGCTTCGTCGCGGTCCATCAGCCGCGCCATGTCGATGCCGAGCGACGACAGGCTCTCCATGACGAGCTTGGATGCCCGCAGGAAGGTGTCGCGCTTGGCGTCGAGTGAGCCCGACCGGATCCGCGACGCCTCCGCCGACGCATCCTTCGACGCCGTCTCGAGCGCCTTGGCCTGGGCCGTGAACACGTCGGCGATCTCATTCGCGCGCTTGCCGGCGGCATCCAGCGCCTTGACGAAGGACTGGCTGTGGTCGCCGAGTGCGGCGCCCGCCGACGTCACCTCGTTGCGCACCGTGTCGGCGGAGCGCGCCATCTCCTGCACCTGCTGCCGCAGCAGCGTGGCGATGCCGTGGACACGCTGGGCGGCTTCGCGGGCCGCGGTCCCGAGCTCACCACGGAGTGTCGCCAGCGCATCGCGCCCGGTCGCCGCTTCGGCGACTCCGACGCGCGCCAGCTCGGCGATGCGCACCGTCTCGACCGAGAACGCCTCACCGACCGCGGCGACGTCCTGCGACGCGCGCTCGGTCGCACGCTTCATGTCCTCAGCGCGTTCGGCGAGAATCGCGACGAGAGCCCCGGAGCGCTCGGCCGCGGCCTTGGCGGCCTGGTTGAGCGTCTCGCCCTGACGCGCGGTCGCGTCCTCGATGGAACGGGCGCGCTGCACCAACTCGTCGGCGATCTGCTGGAACGTTTCTTCCTCGGCGCGCACCGATCGCCGCATCGTGTTGACCGCGTCTTTGGCGGTGACGACCAGCGTCTCCATGCGCTGCTGTGCGAAGGCTTCCTCGTCGGCCATCCGGGCCCGGACGATGGTTCCCTGTTCCGCCGCCTTGGCGACGATTTCGTCGGCGAGTCGACGGAACACCTGTTCCTCGGCCGCGAGCGTCTCGCGCAGGCCGGCGGCGGCAACGCGGCCGCGCTCGGTCAGGGCATCCATGCGCTGCTCGGTCAAGGCCTCTTCCTCGGCGAGGCGGACGCGCACGGCGGCCGCCTTCTCCTCTGCCGCCGCATGGAGGCGCGCGCACAGCGATTCGAACTCGGCGCGATCGGCGGCAAGCGCGCTCGACAGGGCGGCGGCCTCGGCCGCGCCGCGAGCGGTGATCTCGGCGAGCCCACGCGACAGCGCATCGGCGGTATCTTCGAGATCGGCGCGGATCGCAGCGGTGCGCTCCCGTGACGTGGTATCGAGTTCGGACGACAGACGGGCGAAGCCCTGCTCCTCGCTCCTCAGCGCCTCGGCGAAGGCTTCGGACTCGGCGCGACCACGCTGGGACAGCGCCTCGAAGCTGCGGACGAGCGACGCTTCGGCCTCGCCGATCGTCCCCCGTATCGCCTCGGCACGCGCGACAGCGGCCGTGTCGAGACTGGCCGCGAGCCGCGCGAATGTCTCCTCCTCGCCCGCCAACACCTTGCGCAGCGCCTCCGCTTCCTGCTGGCCACGGGCGGCGAGCTCCGCCGCCGCGGACTCCACGCTCACGCGCAGCTCGGCGACGACGGCGCGGGTCGCTTCGGCGCGCTGATATGCGCGGGCATCGACATCGGCGGCAAGCCGACCGAATTCCCCTTCCTCGGCGCGCAGGGCGTCGGCGAGGCGCTCCGCCTCAGAGCGCGCCCGCGACGCGATCGAATCGAGGCTGCGGGCGAGCGCCGCCTCGGCATCACGGAGCGACGCCGAAACCGCATCGGCGCGCTTGGCCGCCCCGGCATCGACGTCGGAGGCAAGCCGCGCGAAGTGGTCGCCTTCGGACGCCAGCAGCCGGCGCATCGAGTCCGCCTCGGCCTGGGCGCGCGCCGCCATGTCGGCGGCGGCGGCATCGACGGTGGCGCGAAGCTCGCCGATGGTGACGCGCGCGGCCTCGGCACGGTGGTGGGCGCGGGCGTCGACTTCGGCGGCGAGGCGGTTGAACTCGCCCTCTTCGGCGACGAGCGATTCACGCATGCCCTGCACCGCCGATTGCGCGCGCTTGGCGACGTCGCCGAACACCGCGGTGACACGCTCCTCGGCATCGGCGACGGCCGTATCGGTCGCCTCCGAGCGCGCCCGCGCACGGGCATCGACCTCGGCGAACACACGCACGAGCGACGCCTCCTGGTCGGCGAGCCGGGCACGGAACTGGTCGCGCGACGACTGCGCCTGCTGATCGAGCGCCTTCAACGCGTCCTCGATCGCAGCGGATTCCTGGGCCAGCATGCGACGGCCGGCGTCGGCGCGCTCGCGCGCCTTGGCCTCGAGTTCGTCGAGCGTCGCCGCAATGCGCTCCTCGGATCCGGCCAACGCTTCGAGGTTCGCTTCCGAGCGGGCGCGGATGCGCGCATCGACATCGGCGAACACACGGCCAAGCGCCGCCTCCTCGTCCGCGAGCCGCAGCCGGAAGGCATCGCGCGAGACTTCTGCGCGTGCATCGGCGGTGGCGAGCGCCTCGTCGATCGCCCGACCTTCCTGGGCGAGCAACCGGCGATCCGCTTCGGCGCGCTCGCGAGCGCGTGCATCGAGATCGGCGAACAGCCGCGCCAGCGCCGAATCCTGCTCGGCAAGCCGGGCGCGGAAGGCGTCGCGCGAGGCTTCCGCGCGTGCGTCCGCGGCGGCCAGCGCCTGCTCGATCGCCTGCCCTTCCTCGGCCAGCATGGCGCGACCGGCTTCGGCGCGCTCACGCGTCTTGATGTCGAGATCGTCCAGGGTCGCGGCAACGCGCTCCTCGGCCGCGGCCAGGGCCTCGAGATTCGCTTCCGAGCGGGCGCGGATGCGCGCATCGACGTCGGCGAAGACGCGGGCGACGGCCGCCTCTTCGTCCGCCAGTCGCAACCGGAACGCGTCGCGCGAGGCCTCGGCTTTTGCGTCGGCGGCAGCGAGCGCGTCTTCGATCGCGCGGCCTTCCTGGGCCAACAGACGCCGGTCGGCTTCCGAGCGCTCGCGGGCGCGAATGTCGAGGTCGGCGAACAGACGGCCCAGCGCCGACTCCTGCTCGGCGAGCCGGGTGCGGAACGCATCGCGCGACGCTTCCGCGCGGGCCTCGGCGGCCGCCAGCGATTCGTCCATCTCGCGACCTTCCTGCGCCAACAGACGCCGGTCGGCGTCCGAGCGCTCACGGGCGCGGGCATCGAGGTCGGCGAACAGACGCGCCAGCGCCGATTCCTGCTCGGCGAGCCGGGCGCGGAACGCCTCGCGCGACGCCTCCGCGTTGGCCTCGGCCGCGGCCAGGCTGTCGTCGAACACGCGGCCTTCCTCCGACAGCATCGCGCGGACCGCTTCGGAGCGGTTGCGCGACTTGACCTCGATATCGTCGAGCGTCGCCGTGACCCGCTCCTCGGCACCGGCAATGGCGTCGAGGCTGTTCTCGGCGCGGATGCGGATGCGCGCGTCGATGTCGGCGAACACACGTGCGAGCGCCGCTTCCTCATCGGCGAGGCGGACGCGGAACAGATCGCGCGCCGACTCGGCCTTGGACTCGGCGGCAGCCAGCGAGTCCTCGATCGCCTTGCCTTCCTGGGCGAGCAGACGCCGGTCGGCCTCGGAGCGGTCGCGGGCACGGATGTCGAGCTCGGCGAAAAGACGCGCCAGCGCCGACTCCTGCTCGACGAGACGGGCGCGGAACGCATCGCGCGACGCTTCCGCCTTGGCTTCTGCCGTCGCCAGCGCCTCGTCGACCTCCTTGCCCTGCTGGATCAGCAGACGGCGATCGCCCTCGGCGCGCTCGCGCATGCGGGCGTCCAGATCGGCGAACAGGCGGTCGACCGCGGCCTCGTGTTCGGCGAGGCGCGTACGGAATCCCTCGCGCGCGACATCGGCTTGCGCCTCGGCTGCGGCAAGCGCCTCGCCCAGCGCTGCGCCCTCGCGGACGAGGAGCTGACGGTCGGCTTCGGAGCGCTCGCGGGTACGCACGTCGAGCTCGGCGAAATAGGCGGCGAGCCGCGCGTCGGCCTGGGCCAGCGCGCCGGCGCTGTCGTCGGCGCGCGCGCGCAGCCGTGCGTCGAACTCGGCGAACAGCTTTGCGAGCGCGGCTTCACCCTCGGCGAGGCGCGAGCGGAATCCATAGCGCGACGATTCGGCGCGCGCCTCAGCGGCGGCGAGCGCTTCCTCGACCGCCCTCCCTTCCTGGAGAACCAGGCGGCGATCGGCCTCGGCGCGGTCGCGGGCCTTGGCGTCGAGATCGGCGAACAGGCGCGCGACGGAGCCTTCGGTCTCCGAAAGCCGCGCGCGTGCGACGTCAGCCTGCGCGTCGACTCGCTCGGTGAGCTGCGTGAGCGTGCGCATCGCCTCGTCGGTGCGCTGCGCGAACGCGGCGCGGAAGCCGTCGAAGGCGCGGGTCGCCGAACCTTCCATGTCGGCGAAGGTGGACTCGGCGGCGCTGCGGAAGGCGCTGAGCGCGCTGCGCAGGCCCTCGTCGCGCACGCCGGCGCGTTCGTTGACGGCTTCGAACAGCGCGGCGAGCGACTTATCCTCGGCGGCGAGCGTGTCACGCGCCGAGGTGATCTCGCGCGCCATGCGTTCAGCTGCGGCCGCGATGAGGCGCTCGAAGGATTCGGTCTCGACAGCGAAATCGCGGCGCGCCTCCTCGCCCTTGGTGGCGGCGCGGTCGGCGGCGCGGATCAGATCGGCGGCCTGGCGCTCGAACGCATCGCCGACGCGCCCGGCCTGGGCTTCGACGTGGATCGCGGACGCCTCGAGCGCGCTCGCCTGGGTCGCCAGCATGTTCTTCATCTCGGCAGCGCGGCCGGCGGCCTCGATCGACGCCTCCTCCAGCGCCTCGGCCTGACGCTCCAGCCGCTCGCCGGTGGCGGCGACCAGGCTTTCCGATTCCTGCGACGCCTGCTCGAGCGCCGTGATGCGCTCACCGATGGCGCGGCCGACATTGCGGATCCGCTCCTCGGCGCTCTCGGCGGCAGCCGCGACGGCACGCGTGCCTTCGACCACGGCTGCGCGCGCTTCGTCGGTGCGCGACTCGGCGTCGCCCGCCCGCTCGGCGATGACGCGCGCGGCCTCGGCGAAGCGCTCGGCAGCGGTGTTGAGATTGGTCTGGGCACGCGCCGTCATCTCGTCGACGCGGTCACCGCCGGCGGTCAGCGCGTCGACACCCGACGCGACGTCGCTGTTGACGCGGTCGACGAGCTGCATCAACCGCTCGCTCTGGCTGTCGAGCGTGTTGCCGGCGTTCTGCGCCCGCTCCGACAGGTCGGCGATGGCGGCGCGGACCTCCTCGGATTCGCGGCGCAGCCGCTGCGACAGCGCCTGGGCGCGGCCGACCGCCTGATCGGTCTCCGACGAGAACGCGGCGATGCCGTCGCTGAGCGCCGCGGTCACGGCCTTCGACGCCTGCTCGGCGCGGGTGATCGCCTCGTCGCTCTCGCTCGACAGCGAGGTGAGGCCGGAGCTCAGCGCCTCGGCGACGGCGCGCGAGGCGGCCTGGGCGCGGTCCGACGCGGCGGCGAGCGAGGTCGCTCGTTCGTGCACGGTGGTGTCGAGGGCGGTGCGCTCATTGTTCAGACGCGCCGCAATGTCGATCAGGTTGTCGATCTGGACGCCGACGTGCTCGCGCAGCCGCTCGGCCTCGAGCGCCGCCATCTCGCTGGCGCCGGTCAGCTCGCGAGTCTGCTCGCGCAAGCTGCGGGTGATGGCGGCAACGCGCTCGCCCGCGTCGTCGTCGGGATAGGTCAACTGGTCGAGACGCCGGTGTAGGGCGTAGGTCGCTTCATCGAGACCGCGATGGGCACCCATATAAAGGAGCACCAGCCACAGGAACGCGAGCGGGGAAAAGATGCCGGCCAGGGTGAAGCCGAGCTCGTGGGGCAGCATCAGCCAGATGTTGTCCCAGCCGATGTCGTCGCCGATGTAGATCGCGACCAATCCCAGCCAGATGGCGGTGACCACCCCGCCAACAACCGTCAGCGCCGTACCCTTACGGCCCCACACACTCGGCGCGTCCATCTCTGTCCCCCAAGAAACGCCGTCCGGAACTCCCCAAACAAAACGGTCCGGACGCCACCGCGAAGCTATTTCGGAACCGCCCCGGCGTCAAAAGCCCTCGGCTCGCGTTCGCGCAAAATGCTGTGACTTCCAGAGCCCTGTCGGAACGGCGATTACCAGATCAGGGCCGGGACGATGCCGATCGGCATCGCGCCCTCGCGGCGGCCCGCCGCCTCGACCCGGGCCGGATCCGCGTGCTCGCCGTAGCGGACGCCGAGCTCGGCGCCGTGGATGCCGCTGGTGACCAGGACAGTGTCGAGTCCCGCGCCGACGCCGCCTTTGATGTCGGTCAGGAGCGAGTCGCCGATGGCGACGACGCGCGAGCGGTCGGCGATGCCCATGGCGGCCATGGCGCCCTTGTAGGCCTCGGGAAACGGCTTGCCGTGGTAGGCGACGGGCGCGCCGAGCTCCTCGTAGCGCCGCGCCAGCGCACCGGCGCAGATGATGCGCTTGCCGGCGCGGATCACCTCGAGGTCGGGGTTGGCGCAGACCATCGGCAAGCGACGCTTGGCCGCCGCGAACAGCAAAGGCTCGTAGTCGGCGACGGTCTCGTCGTCCTCCCATGGGCCGGTGTTGAAGATGAAGTCGGCGTCGGCGACCTCGGTGACCCGGTCGAGGTGCATGTCCTCGAGCAACCCACGGTCACGCTCCGGTCCGATGTGGATGACCCGGCGACCCAGGCCTGCGTGGAAGGCGTCGGCCCGGCCGGTGACCGCCCGGTAGGCGAGCTCGCCCGATGACAGGGCGTCGTCGTAGAGGTCCCGGGCGATGTGCATCGCCTCCATCTGTTCGACGACGGTCTCGGAGCGGCGCGGCGCGTTGGACAGGAGGATGACGCGGCGGCCTGCGGCGCGCAGCGCCTTCAGGCAGTCGACCGCGCCGGGATACGGATCGCGGCCGTCATGCACTACGCCCCAGAGATCGAGGACGATCCCGTCGTAGCGGGCGGCGATGTCGCGGATACCGGAAAAGACGTGAAGCGTCATGATGGAGGGTGGCCGAAGTCACCGTCCTTGTGCCACGTGCGGGCGCCGTTGGGAAGTGCCGTCAGGCCGCGCGGCCGCGGCCTGTGGAAACAGGCATGAGCTAGGAGTCGCGGCTCTTCTGCGGACCGCCGAACAGGTAGCCCTGTCCGAAGTCGATCTGGTAGTCGAGCGCCTCGATGAGCTGAGCCTCGTCCTCGATCTTCTCGACGATGAGGTCGATGCCGGCGCGGTCGAGCGAGCGCTTGAGCGCCTGCACGGTCTCGGGCCGCTCGCGAGCCCGGTCGAGGAGCGCGGCGACGTCGAGTTTCACGAACCGGAAGTGGCGGCGGGTGAGCTGCTCGATGTCGAGGTCGAACCTGGTGACGCGGTCGAGCGAGAACGTGAAGCCGAGGCGCGCGAGCCGCATCAGGTAGGGCGCGACCTCCTCCCAGCGGTTCTCGACGTCGTCCTGGCTGAATTCGAACACGAGCTTCGGCGCGAGCTCGGCGTTGGCGGCAACGAACTCGCTGAAGTCGGCGAAGAACACGCGGTCGGACAGGGTATTCGCCGAGATGTTGCAGAAGAATCCCACGTTGTGGCGGCGGGCGTTGGCGCGGCGCACGAGCTGCACGCAGCGGAACAGCAGCAGGTTGTCGATGGCGCCGATCAGGCCCTCGCGGGCGCTGACCCCGAGGAACTGTTCCGGCACCAGCATCGAATCGAGGCCGGTGCGGATACGCGAGTAGCACTCGTAATAGCGAATCTTGCGCTGCGGCAGGCTGACGATGGGCTGCACCCAGAGGTCGACCTGATCGCGGCGCAGCGCGTCGCGCACCGCGTCGAGGATCTCGGTCTCGCTGAGGTCGGCGACCTTGGGGAACAGCGGCAGCGTCGGCGACGGATTGGCCGGACGCGTCGGCAGGGGTTCGTCGAAATCGGCCCCGACGGTCGCCGGAGCGCGCTTGGTGAGGCGGCCGACCAGCGATTGCAGCATGTCCATCTCGGAGCGCACCGCAGCGATGTCCTGGGCGGTCTTGTCGATCTGGGATTCGTCGAGATCGCGGCGGCAGCGGATCACTTCAGCACGCACGTCGGAGAATTCGTCCTGCAGCCGCTCGAAAGCGCGCGCGAACACCGTCAGGCGATCGACGATCGCGCGCTCGCGCTCGGCTCGGAACACGGCGTGATGGATGAGCGCGCCGACGACAAACACCAGACCTCCGGCGATCGCCGCCTGGGGCATCGACACCTGGGCGGCGGAGTGCGGCAGCACGACCGCGACGGCGCACGCCAGCAGCACGTAGATCGCGGCGATCAGGGCATGTTTCAGAACGGCCATCGACTCGGACCCGTGGAAAATACGGTCCGAGGGTGGCCCAAGTTGGTTAATTATTGGTTCCCTTGGATAATCGGGAACCGCCCAGCTCCGCCGGAGGCTCAGGCCGGCTGCTCGGACCCTCAGGCCGGCTGTTCGCCCTTGACCGCCCGGCCGATCGCCTCGTCGATCGTCCCGGTCACCATCGCCGCGCCGATCAGCGCCCGCTCCGGGAGTACCCCATAGATGTGCGGGAACAGCGCGCCGCCGCGGCTCGGCTCCCACCGGATGGTCTCCTTCAACGCATCGGCATCGAACGCCGCGACCACGAGCTGGCCGACATTGGCGTAGTGCTTCGCCCGCGTCCCCTCGGCCTGCTCCGCCGTCGACATATGAATGAAGCCGTCGCGGCGATCGTCGGCGCTGCCTTCGAACGTGCCGGAGGCGACGAACGTCAGCCACTCGGCGACCCGGAAAATGCGGAAAATCGGTGTCATGGCCGCACCCTAGGGCCGCAGCGCATGGGCGGCAAGCGACGGCGTGGGTTGATCGAGCCCTGTCGATGGATACGATAGCGCTTTGCCGCGAGGGTTCATGCTTCCCCAACATTTCATCAACGACGCCCAAGGTGCGCGCTGGGTCGAGGGCAACCCGCCCCAACTCGGCCTGATGGACAACGCGACGTGGATGTCGTCGGTCGCGTTCGACGGCGCGCGCGCATTCGACGGCGTCGTGCCCGACATCGAGGCGCACGCCGCGCGTCTCGTTCGCTCGGCCAAGGTCATCGGGCTCGGCCCCAAGCTCGACGCCGACCAGATCGCAGCAAAGATGCGCGAGGGCGTCGCCCGCTTCCCGACCGGCACGCACCTCTATATCCGGCCGCTGTTCTACGCCGCCGAAGGCTTCGTCGTGCCGAAGCCCGAGTCGACCACATTCTGCCTGTCGCTGTTCGAGAGCCAGCTGCCGGAGCCCAAGGGCTTCACCTCGACGCTGGCCCGCGTCCGCCGGCCGGATCCGATGTCGGCGCCGACCCTCGCCAAGGCGGCGTGCCTCTATCCCGAGAGCGCCCAGGCGATGCGCGACGCGCGCGACGCCGGCTACGGCAATGCGGTGATGCTCGACCATCACGGCAACGTCGCCGAATTCGCGACCGCCAACCTGTTCATCGCCCGGCGCGGCGTCGTGGTCACACCGATTCCCAACGGCGCGTTCCTCAACGGCGTGACGCGCCAGCGGGTGATCGCGCTGCTCAGGGGCGCGGGCGTAAAGGTCGTCGAGCGCACAGTGCGCTGGCGCGAGGTCGAGACCGCCGACGAGGTGTTCTCGTCGGGCAACTACGCCAAGGTCACACCGCTGATCAAGCTCGACGGACGGACGCTCGAGCCCGGGCCGATCTACCGCAAG
>DATJIG010000230.1:0-3214 GCA_035493495.1 Alphaproteobacteria bacterium | reverse complement strand
ATGATGCTGGCGGCGTCGCTCGTCTCTCGCTGCCGCGAGGAATTCCCCAAGGTCTCGCTGTCGCTCGTCGAGGGCATGAGCGAGACGCTGATGGAATGGGTCGAGAACGATCGCCTCGATATGGCGTTCTCCTACAACGCCGACGTCGCGCGCGGCCTCGTCTGCGAGCCGCTGCTCGCGGAAGACCTGCTGCTGATAGCCTCGGCCAAGGACGACAAGCGCTTCAAGAAGACGCTGCCGTTCGCCGAGATCGCCAAGCTGCCTTTGGTCCTGCCCACGACGCGCCACGGCCTGCGCCAGATCGTCGACGAGGCCGCCGACAAGCGCGGCATCGAGCTCAACCTCGTCATGGAGATCGACTCGGTCCACGCCTCGAAGGAGTTGGTCGAGCGGGGCCTCGGCTACACCGTGCTGCCGATGGGCGCCGTGTTCCACGAGATCGAGGAAGGCCGCCTGATCGCCCGCGCGATTTCGCAGCCGCAGCTCGCGCGCAAGATGTACCTCGCCTACTCGGCCAAACGTCCGTCGTCGAAAGGCGCGCTCGCGGTGCGTCAGATCATGCGCGACGTCGTCGCCGCCGGCCTCGCCGCCGGCAACTGGGCGTGGCGCGCGGTGGCATGAACGTTTGTCCGGGAGTCGTGCGTTGAGCAGAGCACCGTCAAGCGAGTTCGCCAAGTGGGAGAGCCGCTTCGAGGCTCCCGAATACGTCTTCGGCACCGCGCCGAATTACTTCGTCGCCGCGAGCAAGCCGCTGCTGCCACCATCGGGGTGCGCGCTGTCGGTCGCCGACGGCGAGGGACGGAACGGCGTCTGGCTCGCCGAACAGGGCCTCGACGTCGTGTCGCTCGACTTCTCGCCGGCCGCGCAGCGCAAGGTCCATGCGCTGGCGTCGAAGCGCGGCGTCACCATCGCCACCGAGTGCGCCGACGTCCACACCTGGCCGTATCCGGATGCGGCATTCGATGTCGTGGTGGAAATCTTCACCCAGTTCAGCACGCCCGCGCAGCGCGCGATGAAATGGGCCGGCATGGCCCACGCGCTCAAGCCGGGCGGCCTCCTCGTCATCATGGGCTACACGCCGAAGCAGCTTGATTACGGGACCGGCGGCCCCAAGGAACTCGATCAGCTCTACACCCGCGCCATACTCGAACAGGCCTTCGTCGGATTCCGCGACATGCGCTTCGTCGAGGAAGAGCGCGAGATTCACGAAGGCACATCGCACGGCGGCATGTCCGCCGTCATCGGGATGACCGCGCGCAAGTAGGGCGCGGCAAGCTCTGCGCACATAATTTGCTCGTCATGGTCGCCCCTTAGGACCGCGCTCGCGCGTCCGCTTGAAAAGAGGGCGGCCGACCATCCACGAGTTTTCTCCCGCGGCTTCGAAAGAAACTCGTGGATCCTCGCCCCCTTAGGACCGCGCTCGCGCGGTCCGTTAAAAAGAGGGGCAGCGAGGATGACGAAAAGATCTACGCGATTCCCATCTCCCCTCCCGTTTGCCCGTTGACTCGCCCCTGCGTCCGTCGTATTTAACCGATACGTTATTTAACTGATTGGTTTTCATATGCAGCCCGAGGATCGCCTCAGCGCCACCTTCGCGGCCTTGGCCGACCCGACACGGCGCGCCATCGTCGCCCGCCTCGCCTCCGGCGAAAGCTCGGTCAACGAATTGGCCGAGCCGTTCGACATCAGCCTGCCGGCGATCTCGAAGCACCTCAAGGTGTTGGAGCGCGCCGGCCTCATCACCCGGGGACGCGACGCCCAGCGCCGTCCCTGCAAGCTGGCGCCGGGCGCGCTCAAGAGCGTCGACGACTGGCTCGAGCGCTATCGCCAGTTGTGGACCGAACGCTTCGATCGACTCGACGAGTATCTGCGCGAGGTTCAACTCAAGGAGAAACGCCGTGGCCGGCGGAAATAGCACGACGGAAGCCTTCGTCATCTCGCGCGTGTTCGACGCGCCGCGCGAGCTGGTGTGGACGGTCTGGACCGACCCCAAGCACCTCGCCCAGTGGTGGGGCCCCAAGGGGTTCGCGATCACCAATCTCACCAATGATCCACGGCCCGGCGGCATTATGCACTACTCCATGCAGGTGCCGAACGGCGAGACCTGGTGGGGCAAGTTCGCCTATCGCGAGGTGGTGCCGAACGAGCGGCTCGTCTACCTCAACTCGTTCTCCGATGCCGAGGCCAACACCGTGCGCGCGCCGTTCGAGGAGAAGTGGCCGCGCGAGATGCTGACCACTGTTACCTTCGGATCCGAGGGCGACAGGACTCGCGTCACCATCCGCTGGGTGCCGTGGAATTCCGACGAGGAAGAGCACCACGTGTTCGACAAGAATCGCGATTCGATGCGCGGCGGCTGGACCGGCACGCTCGATCAGCTTGCCGAGCACCTGAAGCACGCCCGCTAGCACACCCCCTGGCACAAAAGATCAGGAGACCGTCATGACCCAGCATCCCGCCCAGCACGCGGCCTTCACCATCGAGCGCAGCTTCGACGCGCCGCCCGCCCTGGTCTTCCGCGCCTTCGCCGATCCCGCCGCCAAGGCGAAGTGGTTCGGAGGTCCGAATGAGTGGGACAAACACCGCGGCGCGTTCGAGTTTCGCGTCGGCGGTCGCGAGAGCATTAGCGGCGGCCCGAAGGGCGGGACGCAGCATAAGTTCGACGCCGTCTATCAGGACATCGTGCCCAACGCGCGCATCGTCTATTCGTACTCGCTGGAGCTCGACGACAGGCGCATCTCGGTGTCGCTCGCGACGATCGAGTTCGTGGCATCGGACAAAGGCACCAAGCTCACCCTCACCGAGCAGGGCGTGTTCCTCGACGGCTACGACGACGCGGGCTCGCGCGAAGCCGGGACGCGCGGCCTGCTCGAAAAACTTGCCGCGGCCGTAACCGAAATGGCGAGCGCGTAATTCTTTTCGCCCTCTTCCGGCCGGGAAGAGGGTTGGGTGAGGGGCCAGCATATCTGTGAGCGCACGGCCCCCTCACCCCGGCCCTCTCCCCCGAAGGAGAGGGAGAAACAAAAAGGCCGGGGCTGAACCCCGGCCTTCCCGTTTCGGTGGAACTGAGCGCTTACAGATCCAGCACCAGCTTCTCGCCCGGCATGGCGCGGGAGATGCAGACCTGGATCTTCTTGCCCTCCGCCTTGTCGGCGTCCGACAGAAACTCGTCGCGGTGGTCGGCCTTGCCCGAGATCAGGCCGACGGTGCACGC
>DATJIG010000229.1:0-11646 GCA_035493495.1 Alphaproteobacteria bacterium | reverse complement strand
CTGGGAATCAAAGGGCCCCTCCATGCGGGTAACAGGCGTGGTGCTGGGCAGCGTGGCCGATGCTCACGGGCGTAACGCACATATTATATGATGGTTCACCATGGCCAGCGCGAGCCTCAAATCGGATCTGCCACAGTCGCCCTCCGGCGCCGGCGCCGGCGCGGAGAACGCCGGTAATGCCGCGCCTTTCCGCATTTCGACCGATGGGACGTGGTTCTACCGAGGCAGCGCGATCCGGCGCCCCGAAATGGTCAAATTGTTCGCGTCGGTTCTGCGGCGCGAGGGCGGCGGTTACATGCTGGTGACTCCGTACGAGGGTCATGCGGTCGTCGTCGATGACGCGCCGTTCGTCGCCGTGGCGATGCGCGTCGAGGGCCAGGGAGAAGCCAATCGTCTCGTGTTCACCACCAACATCGGGGAGGACGTCGCGCTGTCGTCCGAACATCCGCTCGTCGTGCGCGGCACGGCGGACGAGCCGCGCCCCTACATCGTCCTGGGCGCCGGCATAGAGGCGCGCATCGCCCGCAGCGTCTACTACGACCTCGCGGTGCGCGTCGAAGTCGGCGGCGATGGTCATCTCGGCATTCGCAGCAGCGGCGCGTTCTTCGCGCTCGAACCCCTAACGATGTCACGGGCATGATTCCACCGATGCGACTGTCGGAGATCCTCGACCGGCTGGGGCCCGAATTCCTCCGCGCCGCGGCGCTCAAGCTCGCCGATTCGGCGATCATCTTCGGCTCCGCCGAATACGCGATCGCGCTCAAGGCGGCGGCCAGGGCGAGGGGCGTCGCCGAGGGCGCTCCCGGCCTCGAGCTCACGCGCGCCGCGGTTCTGGTGGGATTCGTCGACCGCCCCGACGGCCCGACCGTGCTGCTGACCCAGCGCACCGCGCATCTCGCCGACCATGGCGGGCAGATCAGCTTCCCGGGCGGCCGCATGGAGAACCAGGACGCCGATGCCGCGGCGGCGGCGCTGCGAGAAACCGAGGAAGAGGTGGGGCTGCCGCGCTCGACCGTATCGGTCATCGGCGCGCTCGAGGACTACGGCACGATCTCGGGCTACCGCGTGACGCCGGTGGTCGGCGTCGTCAATCCGCCGTTCACGCTCAAGCTCGACGCATTCGAGGTCGCCGACGCCTTCGAGGTGCCGTTCGCCCACATTCTCGATCCGGCGAACCGTTTCGCCGAGGAGGTGCGGCGCGATAACGCGGTGCGCCACATCTACAGCATTCCCTACGACGGCCGACGCATCTGGGGTTTCACCGCACGCATCCTGGTTGCCCTGGCCGAGTACGTCAGCAAGGGCTGACGTCGTTTCATTCCGTCGTGGATAGGTTCCAGTCGCCGTCGCCTCTGTCACTGGAGCCGGGGCGCGGGGGTGCTAGGATCGCCCCCGACGCGTGCCCAGCCCGGCGCACCCCAACCAGCCTCAACCAGCGGATACGTGCGTGGAGTCGAGCCTCACCATCGCGCCCAGGGAATGGATGACCGCCCGCGACACCCGCGCGGTGATCGCGGCGCTCGAATCCGACGGGGCCGAGGCGCGGTTCGTCGGCGGCTGCGTCCGCGACGCGCTGATGCTGGCGCTGCTCGGCCGTGGGCGCGACGCCCGAGACATCGACATCGCGACACCCGAGCCGCCGCAGCGGGTTGCCGAGCTTCTCGCCAAGGCCGGCATCCGCGCCGTGCCGACCGGCATCGAGCACGGCACCGTCACGGCGGTGGTCGACGGCAAGCCGTTCGAGATCACTACGCTGCGCCGCGACGTCGAGACCTTCGGCCGCCGCGCCAAGGTCGCGTTCACCGACGACTGGCAGGAGGACGCGGCGCGCCGCGACTTCACCATGAACGCGATGTTCCTCTCGGCCGACGGGCGCGTGTACGACGCGTTCGGCGGGCTCGACGACCTCAAGGTCGGCCGTGTGCGCTTCGTCGGCGATCCGCGCGAGCGGATCGAGGAGGACGTGCTGCGGCTGTTGCGCTATTTCCGCTTCTTCGCCCATTTCGACCGCGGCCCGCCCGACGCGGCGGCGCTCGCCGCCTGCAAGGCGATGGCGTCCAAGGTCCATTCGCTGTCGGGCGAGCGCGTCCATGCCGAGCTGCTCAAGCTGCTGGAAGCGCGCGATCCCGCGGCGACGCTGATGCTGATGGAGCGCGAGGGCATCCTTCCTCACCTGCTGCCGGAGGCGGGTTGTTTCGCGCGGCTCAAGGCGCTGACGCTGATCGAGGCCGACATCCTCGGCGACCCGCCCGATCCGCTGCTGCGCCTCGCCGCGACCCTCGAAGGCGGCGGCCCGGTGACGATCGACGTCGCCAACCGGCTGCGCCTCTCCAATCGCGAGCGCGCGCGGCTCGCACAGCTCGCGACCTCGGCCCCGATCGCGCCTGACATGGGCGAGCGCGCCGCGCGTCGCATGCTGCAGCGCATGGGCGCCGAGCGCTTCCGCGATCACGTGCTGCTCAACTGGGCCGACGCCAGGGAGGTCGAGACCAAGGCCGGCGATGCGGCGGTGACAAGCCATGCCGACGACCGGGCGTGGCGGGCGCTGCTCGACATCGCGGCGACCTGGCGGCCGGCGGTGTTCCCGGTCACCGGCGAGGACGCGCTCCGCCTCGGCATTCCCCAGGGTCCCGATCTCGGCGAAACCCTGAAGGCGGTGGAGGAGTGGTGGGCCGACGAGGACTTCCGCCCCGACCGCGAGGCGTGCCTCGCCCAGCTCAGTGCGCTGGCGGCGGCCCGCGCCCGATAACGATCGTCACACGCGTACGCTTACGAAAAAGAAGCCAGTCTGAAGAAGGGACGAATGGCGCGATGACTGAACTGCGCATCTGCTTTGTCGGCGACTCGATCACCCAGGGGACTCTCGACGACACCGCGCTCGGCTGGCCCGGCCGGCTGGTGGCGTCGGCGCGCCGCAAGGGCCACGATTTCACCTGCTACAACCTCGGCATCCGCCGCGACACGTCGAAAGACATAGAGCGGCGCTGGAAGGCGGAGGTTACCGCGCGGCTGCCGGCCACCGCGCCGGGCGGCGTCGTGTTCATGTTCGGCATCAACGACATGCAGTCGTCGGGCGGCGAGCTGTTCCGCGTGCCGCCGCCGGAGTCGGTGAAGACCGCGCGCCACATGGTGGAGGAGGCGAAGGTGCATTGGCAGGTGCTGTGGCTGAGCCCGGTGCCGCCGGTGCCGGGCCACAAGACCAAGGACGCCTTTCCCGACCTCGAGGAGGACTACATCAACGTCCGCGCGCGGAAGCTGGTCGAGGCGTACGCGCATGTCGCCAAGGAGCTCGACGTGCCGTTCCTCGACCTCTACACGCCGCTCGTCACGCGCAGCTTCACCCGCTGGCGCTGGCTGCGCGCGCTGAAGGCGGGCGACGGCATCCACCCGAAGGACTCGGGCTACGCGCTGATCGCCAAGATGATCGAGCGCTGGGACGGCTGGCAGGAGTGGCTCGAGGGGTAGGGATTGGAGGCTGCGACGTCGATCGGGGCCCAGCCCATCGAACTTATTCCGGCGCCGACGGGCTGTCGTCGAACACCGGCGGAGGAGCTTTCTCCTTCGACATCGGCTCGATGGGCTGGCGCGGCTGACTGGAGGGCAACGGTACGGAGGCGCCGACCGGTCCGACCGCGGCGTCGGGGCGCGGGTCGGAACAGCCGCTCATGGCGGCGATGGCGAGAAGCAGGGCAAGCGTAATCTGTCTGGGCAAGATGTCCTCGGCATGATGGAGTGACTGGAGTGTCAGTCTGCACCGTGCTCCATGTTGGCGATAGTCCGAGGGAGGGACACCGATGTCCATCGAGATCATCGATACGCTTGAGGTGGCGCGGCGCGAGAAGAAGCGCACCGTCGTCATGAACACCCGCAAAATGCACGCCTGGGTCCACTATTACCCGACACCCGGTGATCATGACGACATGCATTGCCACAACGCCGACCAGACGTTTTACGTCATCGAGGGCGAGTGCACGATGCGTTTCCCCGATGGCGGCGCCGCGGTGCTGACGCCGGGCAAGGCCGCGCTGATCCGCGGCGGCTCGTTCTACCAGCTCGAGAACAGCGGTTCGGGCCCGATGATCATGATGGGCACGCGCTCGGGGTCGCAGGAAGACATCAAGCACATCAACTACGAGACCCGGAAGGACCTGCGCGCCGAAGGCGTCGAGCGCATGCATCACAGGGAATGAGGCGATGCGCCGGGCGGCGCCTCAGCAGTCGTAGCGCAGGCGCTGCGCCGTGGTGCAGGATTTCTTCTGGCTCCCGTCGTCGATTTCCTTTCCGGTGACCGGGGGCACCGGTGTCGTCGGCCAGACGCCGCGCGAGTACGGATCCGATGTCGACGAATTCGTCGCCGATGCGGGGACGGCGTTGGTCGGGGCCTCGCCGGGTGTCTGCATGGTTGCCTGCGTCGGCTCGGCGCGCTCGGACCCGCCGAACGGATTCAGCGAACAGCCGGCGATCATGCCAGAGGCCGTCAGGATCAGAAGCAGGGCAGCAGGGCGGGCGTTCATGGCCCCTCTCTAACGAATAATTTCTCAGGCGCGAAGACACGCGAAGAATAGGCGCGCGACGAAACCCGCCACGCACCGCCGCAGAATCTAACGGGTTCACGGCTTCCCACAAGAGCGAAGCTGGCGCGGCGGACTCCGCCCGCGGCTTCCGGGCGGGGTGCTCGGTGTTTCCGGCGCGGTCCGCCGAAAATCAGCGCGGCGATTGCGAATCGGCGGGCGGCTGCATGTCCGATCCGCTGACCGGCGGCTGCGCCATCATTGGCGAGCTTCCGGCAGAGGAGCCCGAGGAGCCCGCCTGCGGCACGGTCGTCTGGCTGCCGGGCGTGTCGCCGGGCGCCCGCATCGGCGGCGCGGGCAGGGGCGCCATCGGCTGCATCGGCTGCATCGATTGCATCGGCTGTTGCGGCTCGATGCGCTGTGAGGGACCCGGATAGGTCTGGCCGATCGCGCCGGTTGCGGCGGCGCCTGCGATCAGAAGCATGGCAATCAGGACGGCGGCCATCATGGCGTCCTCCTCTCGAAGGGGCGACTCAAAAGTCTAAACGCGCGAAACGCCGATTCCCGCCACGTCTCACAGAAAAATCTGGCCCTCGCCGCAGAGCCTACCGCACCAGTGCCAGCACCGCCGGGCGTGTGGCAACGAACGCCTGTCGTTCGAGCCAGCCGTCGAGGCCCCACACATGACCCGCGCGCACCGCGATGAGGTACAGGAGCACGCCGGCGTAGACGAGGTGGTAGTCGACGAGGAAGTTCGACGTGTTCTCGATGTACGGGAAGTCCATGTGCGCGAAGTAGTACATGACCATCAGCAGGATCCCGAACGGGGCGCTCACGCGCGTCAGCGCCCCGACCAGGAGCGACAGCCCGATCAGCAGGTGGCCCCAGCTCACGAGGAAATTCGTGAACGGCAGCAGTGCGGGTTGCGCGAAGGTCATGAAGAACGCGTGAAACGTCTTGGTCCCGGCGAGGAACTTTGCCGCGCTCCAGTCGGAATCGAACGTCTGGTGCGACGCGGCGTAGAGAAACGTCCACGCCATCGTCATCCGGAAATAGAAGGTGAGCGCCCTGATCGTGCCGGGCATGGGATCCTCCGTCTCGGCTCCACAACGGTCCCGAGACGGTCGCGCCGCGGCGGCGACGCGACCATGATCCAGGTCAATTATGGGTGTTTCCCGCGATGGGCTTTTCCCGTGGGGCGCGGCGGACGTCAGTGCTCGCGGAACAGCTTGCCGTAGCCCGCGACCTTGTCGTCGACGCCGGCGAGTCGCATGCCTTCCCAGATGATCGCCTGCAGCGCGGTGACGACGCTGACGCCGAACTCGCGCTCCAGCGGCTCGATCGCCTCGATCGACGCCCAGTGCGGGCAGCCGAAGATCAGCGTGTCGATCTCGGGATGCTCGCGCACCAGCTCGGCGCCGAGCTCGTAGGCGCGTTCCGGCGGGATGCGGTTGTAGTCCTGGAGCTTGGCGCCGACGTGCTTGCGCCCGACCAGCACCATGCCGTCGTCGATCGAGCCCGCGGCCGAATCGCCGATCTTGCGCGGCACCGCCGGATTGATGGTGCCGACCTTGCGCGCGCCGAGAGCGCGCAGCGCGTTGCGCTGCGCCATCGACGACGAGCTCACGGGAACGCCGAAGCGGTCGCTCAGTTCCTTCAGCGCGCGCTCGAGGTTGTCCTCGCCGTGGGAAATGTTGGTCGGCGCGCCGCCCATGATGATGACGTCGGCGCCGGCGCGGGCGAACGACTCGGCGGCCTCGACGCCGCGGCGGTAGAGGTCCTCGAAATTCGACTGGGTGTGCTCGGCGATCTGCAGCGTCAGGATCGACATCAGCACGCCCGGCGGCGCGATCTCGTAGAAGTACTTGGGCAGCAGCTCGGTGACAAAGGCGACCGCCGAGTAGCCGATGCGCGCCCGCAGCGTCCAGTCGCGGAGTTTCGGAGTCGTCATCTGAGTGGCCATCGTGCTCTCCCGGTTTTGCCGCCGAGTGTGGGCGGGCGGCGCGGGAGAGGCAAGAGGGCTAGCCGGTGCGTGCCGCGACGACGGCGGCGGCCGTGGGCAGGGAGACCGTGACCGTGGTGCCCTTGCCGCGCGCGCTGTCGATCCGGAGCGAGCCGCCCATCAGCTCGGCGAACTTGTGGGACAGAGTGAGGCCGAGGCCGGTGCCCTCGTAGCGCCGGGCCAGCGACGCATCGATCTGGCCGAACGGGCTCAGCGCCAGCGCGAGATCCTCCTCGGCGATGCCGATGCCGGTGTCCGACACGGCGATCTGCACCGTGCCCGGCGCCGCCGCGACGCGGACGGTGATCGCGCCGCCGCGCGGCGTGAACTTGATGGCGTTCGACAGCAGGTTGACGATGATCTGCCGCGCCTTGTTGACGTCGCCGATCGCGGTGAGGCCGCCCGGCCCGCGCTCCAGGACCAGCGCGTGTCCGGCGATCGCCGCCTCGCCGCGCAGCATGCGGACGACGGCGCCCGCGGTCTCCGCCGCGTCGAACGGCCGGGGTTCGAGCGCGACCGCCCCGGTCTCGAGCCGCGCGAGATCGAGCACGTCGTTGATGATGGCGAGGAGATGCTTGCCGGCGTCGTTGATGTCGCGGGCATAGTCCTTGTAGGCGGGCGTCCCGGTGGGGCCCATCGTCTCGGAGGCGATTACGTCCGAGAAGCCGATGATGGCATTGAGCGGCGTGCGCAGCTCGTGGCTCATGTTGGCGAGGAATTCCGACTTCGAGCGGTTGGCGGCCTCGGCGCGGATCGCGTTGGCGCTGAGCGCGATGTTGCGCTCCTGCTCGCGGGAGAGTGCCGAGTCGGCGCGCCAAACGACGACGAGCAGCGCCACGAACACCAGCAGGCATCCGCCGCCGGTCACCGCCGTGCGCCGCAGCAGCGAATCGCGCATCTCGTCGCGAAGGTCGGTGACGTCGGAGAAGATCTCGAACACGCCGCCGCCGCCATCGTCCCTCGCCGTGACGGGGACGTAGCTCGCGAGAATCCATCGGTCTTCCACCGGTCGGTCGAAGGCGTCGAACAGCGGCGCGAAGGCGAGAAAGCTCGACGCGCGTCCGGACGCGGCGAGACGGAAGCTCGGATTGGTGGAATCGTCGTCGCCGATTTCTCCGGCATCGGTGGAGAAGACGGTGTGGCCGATCTGGTCGTAGAGCTTCACCTTCAGCACGCGCGAGCCGCGGATCAGCGATTCCACGTCGGCGCGCAGGCCTGCGGTCTGCGGCGCGATGCGCACCAGGTCGGGCTTGAGATCATAGGCGGTGTTGACGAAGGCGCCGTAGCGCGGCCACAGCGAACCCGACAGCGCGCGGCCGAGATCGCTGTTGTGGCGCTCGGTCGCCGCGGCGAGCTGGCGGTTGCCTTCGGCGAGATTGAATTGCGCGAGGCTGAAGCCCGCGGCGAGCAAAACGATCGCGGAAGCGACGGCAAAATTGCGCGTCAGCCGGTAGGAGCGCTTGGGGACTCCGGGGGGGCCGCTGATCATACGCACTTCCGGGACAAAGGATTCCGACCGCCGAGGGATCGAGTCGGAACGCGATCTTCAAGTCGCGTACTTAACGTGCAGTAAATATGACAGCGCCCCGTGGCGCAACATACGCAAATATTTTCAATGTCATCGCGCAGTCATCGGCGCTGTCCAGGACGAAAACGCCGAGTGCGGGAAAATGGAACGCGGGGCGCCGCAAGCGGCGCCTCAATCGAACGTCGGCGATCGCCTCACGGCCACGAAGCGGCGGGTGGCAGGCTCATCAGGATCGCCTCGACGTTGCCGTCGGTCTTGAGACCGAAGGTTGTGCCGCGGTCGTACAGCAGGTTGAACTCGGCGTAGCGGCCGCGACGGAACAACTGGTGGCGGCGGTCGTCGTCGGTCCACGGCTCGGCGAGGTGGCGCCGCACGATGCGCGGGTAGACGTCGAGGAAGGCCTCGCCGACCGCGCGCGAGAACGCGGCATCGCGGTCGCGGTCGCCGGAGTCGAGCCAGTCGAAGAAGATGCCGCCGACCCCGCGCGTCTCCTCGCGGTGCGGCAGATAGAAATACTCGTCGCACCACTGCTTGAAGCGCGGATACCACGCGGCGTCGAAACGGTCGCAGGCGCCCTTGAGGGCGTCATGGAATGTCGCGGTGTCGGCGTCGTCGGGCCGCATCGGGGTGAGATCGGCGCCGCCGCCGAACCACGCCCTGGTCGTGACGATGAACCGGGTGTTCATGTGCACCGCCGGCACCTTCGGCGACTGCAGGTGCGCGACGAGCGAGATGCCCGAGGCCCAGAACCGCGGATCCTCGTGCGCGCCGGGAATCGCCTTGGCGAACTCCGGCGCGAACGATCCGTAGACCGTCGAGACGTTGACGCCGACCTTCTCGAACACCCGGCCGCGCATCACGCTCATGACGCCGCCACCGGCGTCCCCCATTTCTCCATTTGGGCCGTCCGGTGACGGACGCGACCACGCCGTGCGCTCGAAGCGGCCGGCGGGGCGATTGCCGATGCGCGCCGCGTGGGTGTCGCCGGCTTCGTCCTCGAGCGCCTCGAACGCCGCGCAGATGCGGTCGCGCAAGGATTCGTACCAGGCCTTCATCGCCGCCTTGCGGGCGTCGATGTCGGGCGGCAGCGGCGAGGTCAGGTTGGGCTTGTCGGCAACGGACATGGGAAAGTGGCTCAACTCAATTCGATTGTCGGTTTTCTTTTGTCACGGTCGGCGAAGGCCGACTACCCCGCATTGATCCGCCGCAACGCCTCGGCGTCCTCGTCGGGGTAGAGGCCGCACTGACGGAGCGCCTCGCCCAGCACGATGGCGAGCGCGGTCGCGACGTTGAGGCTGCGCAGCTTGGGTCGGATCGGGATGCGGATGCGGCCGTCGCAGGCGTTGGCGACGGTCGCGGGGACGCCCTCGGATTCGCGGCCCACCATCAGAATGTCGTCGGCCCGGAAGCGCCAGTCGAGGTGGCTCGAATCTCCGGCGGTGGTCAGCAGCACGAGCCGGGGCGGCGCCCCGGTGGTGCTGCCAGTGCTGTTCGTGGCCAGGCGCCGATCCTGGAAGCTCTGCCAAGACCGATGGGTCTGCATATGTGTCGCGGCGATGTAGTCGAGCCCGGCCCGCCGCAATCGTTTGTCCGTCATGACGAAGCCGGTCGGTTCGATGACGTCGACGGTGACGCCGAGACAGGCGGCAAGCCTGAGAATGGCGCCGGTGTTCTGCGGAATATCAGGCTCGTACAGCGCGACGCGCATCGCTTTCCCGAGGGGCCGATCCCGGGATCGATGTAACGATCCGGGGCGGGCAACGCAGGCGCGGCGAGTCGCCCGTGAAACGATTGTCGAGCCCCGATTCCCGCGCCCAAAAGGGGGCTTTGCTTGCGAAGGAATTTATATTACACCCTGCGGGCGCGCGTCGCGCCCCAACGGGGTTTTTCGGGGCCGATTTCGAACGCCGGAAGCGCTCCGGCAGTGCGCACTTCAGTGGCTTTCGGGGCCCCGCTCCGCGCGAGGCCCCGTCGGGAGTCCGGTCCGGATTTCCGTCGGTCTTAAGGGATGTCTCGCATGTCAGATTCGGCTCACGCCGCGGCGCCTTCGCACCAGGATGGCGAGACGCGCCGCGATTTCCTGACGCTCGTCGCCACCGCAGCCGCGGGCGTCGGCGCAGCCGCCGCGCTGTGGCCCTTCATCAGCTCAATGAATCCCTCGAAGGACGTGCTGGCGATCTCGACCAGCGACGTCGATCTCTCGCCGGTCGAGCTCGGTCAGCGCATTACGGTGAAGTGGCGCGGCAAGCCGGTGTTCATCGTGCACCGCACTCCGGAGCAGATCGCCACCGCGGAGAAGGACGACACCTCCGACACCCTGATCGATCCGCAGCCCGACGAAAAGCGCGTGCAGAAGCCCGAGTGGCTGATCGTCGTCGGCGTCTGCACCCATCTCGGCTGCGTGCCGCTCGGCCAGACCGACCAGCAACCGCACGGCGAGTTCGGCGGCTGGTTCTGCCCCTGCCACGGCTCGCAGTACGACATCTCCGGACGCGTTCGCCACGGACCCGCGCCGAAGAACCTGGTCGTGCCGACCTACAAGTTCACGTCCGATACCGCCGTCACGATCGGCTAGGAGCGAGCGCCTCATGTCTGCGTCGAACACCACCAACACCGATCGTCCCGCGGGAAAAGGCGTCGTCGACTGGATCGACTACCGTCTGCCGATCTTCACCTTCATGAAGCATCAGCTCGACGAGTACCCGACTCCGAAGAACCTGAACTACTTCTGGAACTTCGGCTCGCTCGCCGGACTCGTGCTGGTGATCATGATCGTCACCGGCGTGACGCTGGCGATGCAGTACACTCCGCACGTCGACATGGCGTTCGACTCGATCGAGCGCATCATGCGCGACGTCAACTACGGGTGGCTGATCCGCTATCTGCACATGAATGGCGCGTCGATGTTCTTCGCCGTCGTCTACATCCACATCTTCCGCGGCCTCTACTACGGGTCGTACAAGCCGCCGCGCGAGGTGTTGTGGTGGCTCGGCGTCGTCATCCTGCTGCTGATGATGGCGACCGCGTTCATGGGCTACGTGCTGCCGTGGGGCCAGATGAGCTTCTGGGGCGCCACCGTCATCACCAACCTGTTCTCGGCGATCCCGCTCGTCGGCGACTCGATCGTCACCTGGCTGTGGGGCGGCTTCTCGGTCGACAACCCGACGCTCAACCGATTCTTCTCGCTCCACTACCTGCTGCCGTTCGTCATCGTCGGCGTGGTGTTCCTGCACCTGTGGGCGCTGCACGTGCACGGCTCGAACAACCCGCTCGGCATCGACCGCAAGAGCTCGAAGGACTCGATCCCGTTCCACCCGTACTACACGGCGAAGGACGCGTTCGGCACTGCGGTGTTCCTGCTCATCTACCTGGGCCTGGTGTTCTACGCGCCGGAGGCGCTCGGCAACTCCGACAACAACATCCCGGCCGATCCGCTGCAGACCCCGGCCTCGATCGTGCCGGAATGGTACCTGCTGCCGTTCTACGCGATCCTGCGCTCGGTCCCGAACATCCTGTTCATCGAGGCCAAGCTCGCCGGCGTCATCGCGATGCTGGGCTCGATCCTGCTGCTGCTGTTCCTGCCGTGGCTCGACAAGTCGCCGGTG
>DATJIG010000228.1:0-3095 GCA_035493495.1 Alphaproteobacteria bacterium | reverse complement strand
GGTGAAGACGTTCCAGGACACGTTCACGCACCAGCTGATCGTCGGCGTCACCGCGGCCGGGGCCACGCTCGACACGTTCGAGGCGCCGCTGATCAACCTGTTCGGCGCGAAGCTCAAGGTTGTCGCCGGCTATCGCGGCGGCCAGAACATCGACCTTGCGATGGAGAAAGGTGAGATCGACGGCCGCTGCGGCGTGTCCTGGTCCAGCCTCGTGGTTCGCAACGCCACTTGGTTCACGGAGAAGAAGATCAACATCCTGTTGCAGCTTGGGCTCGACCCTCATCCGGACCTCAAAGGGATCCCGATGGTGCAGGATCTGGTCAAGTCTCAGCAGGATAAGGACGCGCTCAACCTGTTGCTCATCCCGGGCCTGATCGGGCGCCCCTACCTGACACCGCCCGACGTGCCGAAGGAGCGGCTCGCTGCCCTGCGCCAGGCTTTCAACGCCACGTTGAAGGATCCGGAGTTCATCGCCGATGCGAAGAAGCAGCGGATGGAAATCCAGCTCGTGACCGGCGAGCAGGTCGAGAAGGTCGTGCGCGGCGCGTACGAGGCGCCGAAGGCGGTGCTCGGTCGTGCGAAGGATCTGATGAAGGGATCGGTCGAGTGATGGATCTGCCGAACGTGATCGGGAGCAGCGCATGCGTCTGAGCGCCGACGACATCACCGGGGTGGTGGGTATCGTCCCGACGCCTGCCACGCCCGGCGCGGACCGCTGGGACGCGCAGAACACCGTCAATCTCCGTGAGACGGAGAAGATGATGGAGGCCGTGGTCGACGCGGGCATCGAGATCGTGATGACCACCGGTACATTCGGCGAATGCGCGACGCTCACCTGGCCGGAGCTGCGCGACTTCGTCGACTGTGTGGTGCAGACGACGCGGAAGCGCGCGCCGGTATTCGCCGGGATCACGACGCTCAACACGCGGGACACCATCGAGCGCGGCCGCGCGCTGGTGGACCTTGGCGCCGACGGCCTCTTTGTCGGCCGGCCGATGTGGCTGCCGCTCGACGATAAAGGAATCGTAAGGTTCTACCGCGATCTCGCCGAAGCCATGCCTCGCATCCCGCTGGTGGTCTACGACAATCCGCTGGCATTCAAGGGCAAGATCTCGACCGAGGCATACAAGCAGATTGCGGCGATCCCCGAGACGGTGGCGTCGAAGCACGTCGGCGGGCCGTCGCTGGAAGGCGATCTGCTGGCCGTGGGCAAGGGGCTCCGCCTCCTGCCGCTCGAGCCCGACTGGTGTGCGCTTGCCGAAAAGCACCCGGACCTCGCGAAGGCCTGTTGGTCTGGAAGCGTCGCCTGCGCGCCGGCGCCGATCGCGGCTCTGTCGAAGGCAATCCTCGCGCGTGACTGGCCGCGGGCACGCGCGCTCACGGAGAAGGTGACGTGGGCGCAGCAGCCGATGTTTCCCGGCGGCGATCTCGCGACGTTCATGAGCTACAGCATCCAGCTCGGCCACGTTCGCTTTGCTGCGGCGGGGCTAATCGATCCCGGTCCGACGCGGCCACCGTACGTGGGCGCGCCCGAGGAATACGTCGCAGGATCCGTCGAGTGCGGCCGCCGCTGGGCGCAGCTCCAGCGCGAGTTCACGTCGAGCCCTGTGGGAGTCTCGTGATGGCAAACGGCACCAAGAACGTCAAGACGATGCAGGAGTTCGACGCCGATCTGGCCAAGCTCCACATCCGCGGCCAGTGGCAGTACGACGCGCTGCTGGAGAAGCTCCTCAACGGTCCGCCGCCGGCAGGCGTCGCCCACATCTGGAAGTGGCCCGAGATCCACGAGAAGCTGCTCGAGGCCTGCGAGGTCATGCCCGAGAGCCAGACCGCGCGTCGCAACTTCTCCTTCATCAACCCGAAGCTCGAACGCGGCGGCACGACCCAGACGCTGCTGATGGGAATGCAGATGGTGATGCCTGGCGAAGTGGCTTGGGCACATCGTCATACCATCGGCGCGTTGCGGTTCGTCGTCGAAGGCGGTGAGGGTCTATACACAGCCGTCGACGGTGATCCCCTGCCGATGCGGCCCAACGACCTCATCCTCACGCCAAGCTGGAGCTGGCACGACCATCATAACGAGACGACGCGCAATGCAGTGTGGCTCGACGTGCTCGATGTGCCGATCGTCCTAGGTCTTAATCAAGCGTTCTATCAGCCGTACGGCAACAGCACTCAGCCGCTGCACAGTCGCGCCGCCGACTGCCTCTCTGAGCGCGGGGCGCTCGTCCGGCCGGCGTGGGAGCGGCGCCGCACCCAGAATTTCCCCTTCCGCTACCCTTGGAAGGACATCCTGCCGCAGCTCGAACGGATGTCGGCGCTCGACGGCACGCCGTACGACGGCGTCGCGCTGGAGTACGTCAATCCGATCACCGGCGCGTCGATCCTCCCGACCATGGGCGCGTGGCTGCAACTGCTGAAGCCGGGCTTCGAGGGCAAGCCGCACCGCCGCACCTCGAGCGCGGTGTTCTATGTCGTCGAGGGCGAGGGCACGCTCGTCGCCGGTGACCGGGAGATCCAGTGGGGGCCGCGGGACGCCTTTGTCGTGCCCAACTGGATCCAGCACCGGCTCATCAACCGGTCGCGGGGCGATCGCGCGATCCTGTTCTCCGTCAACGACATCCCGCTGCTCGAGCCGCTCGGCCTCTACCGCGAGGAGCCCGAGAACACGCTTCGTTCCATGCCGCCGCCGCTCGTTCCGGCAGAGGCTGCCCGCACCAAACGCTGATTCCATCCACCCACGCTCCGGCCCTTCGGCCACCGTAACCCGGGAGTTCCCCATGCACGGCACCGTCACAAACCTCCAGCGCGAGATCGACTCGGTCATCAAACAGGTGTCGGACTCGATTCGTTGGTTCGACTATTCGGCCAACCGCCTGACCAAGAAGGGCGCCGGCATCTACGTGCAGCAGCACGGCGTCTTCACCCGCCACAGCCGCCGCTGCTGGGCCTATGTCGTCGGCCAGTGCCCCGAGGTCGACGTGCGCCGGTTCATCGTCCGCGAGAACCTGTTCGAGGAGGAGGGGTCGGAGGAGAAGTCCCACTATCTGAAGCTGGTCAAGATGGGGACCAAGGTCGGCCTCACCGCCGACGAG
>DATJIG010000227.1:0-2491 GCA_035493495.1 Alphaproteobacteria bacterium | reverse complement strand
CTTCATGCGCGCGGCGATCGCCGCGAACAGGCGCGAGCCGATGCCGCCTTCGCGCGCTTCGGCGTCGACGCCAATCGCGAAGATCCAGCCGCACGGCGGCGAGCCGAATTCCCACGCCCGCGTCTCGCCGATGATGAAGCCGAGGATCTTCCCGTCGCGCTCGGCGACCAGGAAATAGCGATCGGGGCGGGTGCCGTAGCGGGTGTAGGCCTTGCGGTAGTAATCGGCCTTGGCGACGCCGGTGATGCGCCGATCGAGCGCCGAGACCGGTTCGATGTCCACAGGCTCGGCCTCGCGGATGGTTACTGCGGTCGCCGAATTCCCTTTCCGTTTCAAGGCGCTGGTGTCGGTCATGGGATAACTCTGTGGATAAGCGCAGCAGAGCCGGGCAGGGCTCGCCGACGCCTTGACAGCTTGCTCCGGGCGGCGATAATTGTAAATACGCATTGCGGTACCGATTTATGTGTTTGGTCCATTGCCCCTCGTTCGCGTTAGTCGAGGCGGGTAGGGTCGGCACGACGCGCTCCGCGCGAGCGACACGAGAAGCAAGAACACGCCGGCACGACCCGGCGAGCGTCAAACAAGGGATTAGCAGGAGAGTTTGCGATGGCCGACACAGCAACGATGACCAAGGCGGCACCGGTCGATTTCCGCACCGAGCCCGGCCGCTACAAGCACTGGAAGCTCACGTTCGACGGTCCGGTCGCGACCATCGCCATGGACGTCAAGGAGGATGGTGGGCTGAAGCCGGGCTACACGCTGAAGCTCAATTCCTACGATCTCGGCGTCGACATTGAGCTCTACGACGCGCTTCAGCGCCTGCGCTTCGAGCATCCGGAAGTCGGCGCGGTGGTGCTCACCTCGGCCAAGGACAACGTCTTCTGCGCTGGCGCCAACATCAAGATGCTCGGGGTCTCGAGCCACGGCGAGAAGGTCAACTTCTGCAAATTCACCAACGAGACCCGCAACGGCATCGAGGACCTGACCGACAACTCGCACCTTCGTGCAATCTGTGCGGTCAACGGCACCGCCGCCGGCGGCGGCTATGAGCTGGCACTCGCCTGCGACCACATCATGCTGGTGGACGACAACGCGTCCGCCGTGTCGCTGCCCGAGGTCCCGCTGCTCGCCGTGCTCCCGGGCACAGGCGGCCTTACCCGCGTCGTCGACAAGCGCCTGGTGCGCCGCGACCACGCCGACTTCTTCTGCACGCTGACCGAGGGCATTCGCGGCACGCGAGCCAAGGCGTGGAAGCTGGTCGACGAGATCGTGCCGCGCTCGAAGATGGCCGAGACGGTGAAGGCCCGCGCCCAGGAATTCGCCGCCAAGACCGACCGTCCGAAGGGCGCCAAGGGCGTTCAGCTCACGCCGCTCGCCCGCACCATTTCGGGCGACACCATCAGCTACGAGACCGTCGTCGCCAAGATCGACCGCAAGACCAAGTCGGTCGAGATCACGGTCAAGGCGCCGCATAAGGAGGTCGAGTCGACCCCGGACGCGATCCATGCCGCCGGCGTCAAGTTCTGGCCGTTCATGCTCGCCCGCGAGCTCGACGATCTCATCCTGCATCTGCGCACCAACGAGGCGAACATCGGCCTGTGGGTGTTCAAGACCACCGGCGAGCCCGATCTGGTCGAGAAGGCCGACAAGGTGCTCGAGGCCAATAAGTCGGATTGGCTGGTGCGCGAGATCACCCTCTACCTGAAGCGGACGCTGAAGCGCGTCGACGTCTCGTCGCGCACGATCTTCGCCCAGGTCGAGCAGGGGAGCTGCTTCGTCGGCACGCTCGCCGAACTGCTGTTCAGCGCCGATCGCTCGTTCATGCTCAACGGCACCTTCAAGGGCGACAACCGCCCGGCGGCGAAGGTGCGGCTGACGTCGATGAACTTCGGTCCGTTCCCGATGTGCAACGGGCTGACCCGCCTTGAGACCCGCTTCCTCGGCGAAGACGCCAAGCTGAAGGAGCTCAAGGGCCAGGTCGGCAAGGACATCGACGCCGAAGCGGCCGAGGAACTCGGCCTCGTCACCTTCGCCCCCGACGACATCGACTGGGAAGACGAGGTCCGCATCGCCGTCGAGGAGCGCGCGAGCCTGTCGCCCGACGCGCTCACCGGCATGGAGGCGAGCCTGCGGTTCGCCGGTCCAGAGACGATGGAAACCAAGATCTTTGGCCGCCTCTCGGCGTGGCAGAACTGGATCTTCCAGCGGCCGAACGCGGTCGGCGCCGAGGGCGCGCTCAAGCTGTTCGGCACCGGCAAGCGTGCGAATTTTGACGACAATCGTGTCTAGAGACCTGGCGCGAAAGATCACACGGAGCGAATAACCGCGTCCCCGGACGCAGACTGGAGAGTGTCATGGCCGGCATCAACTACAGCGACAAGATTCCGAACAACGTCAATCTCGACGACGATCCGCGCCTGCAGCGCGCGCTCGAGAACTGGCAGCCGAAGTTCCTCGACTGGTGGAAGGAACTCGGGCCGCACAACGCGCT
>DATJIG010000226.1:0-2857 GCA_035493495.1 Alphaproteobacteria bacterium | reverse complement strand
GCCGTCATTTGATCGTCGTCTAACCATCACACAGCGGCTCTAGCGCTGGCCGCGCGGAACAACCCGCCGGCCCAGACCGCAGGAATTTCGCAAAAGCCTTACGGACACGACGTCCGTCGCTTCGGCTTCGCTCACCTTGGGAGGATCCGTTTTCAACGCGCGGCACGGGGTGTGCCGCACGAACGGATCCTTATGCCTGTGTGGTGGGTGGTCGCGGCGACGGGCGGCAACACACACAGGGACTATGATGTTCAAAAGTCAGTTGAGACTTTCATGCGCGATCGGCGCGCTCGCACTGCTCGGAGCAGGATCCGCTCATGCGCAATCGGCGGAGCAGATCGACAAGATGCAGGCCCAGATCAACGCGCTGCAGCAGCAGATCGCCACGCTGAAGGGGCAGGTGAAGACGACCGAACAACACGTCAAGACGACCGAGCAGCACGTCAAGAAGGCGGAAGAGCATATCGACGTCGCCTATACGAAGGCGCCGGCGCCGATGTCGACGGCGGTCGTCGACATGTCGGCCAACAACCGTCCGGAAATCTGCACCCCGGACAAGATGAACTGCATCGCGCTCACCGGCCGTCTGCATCTCGACGCGGGCACCTACTCCTACTCGCCCAACTCGAGCCACACCTCGCCGCAATCGCTCGACAGCGGCGTCAACGCGCGGCGCGCCCGCCTCGGCGTGGTCGGCAAATTCGCCGGCGACTTCAACTACTACTTCGTCTACGACTTCGGCGGTTCGTCCGACGGCTTCGGCTCGTCGGTCAGCGGCGGCGCGACGTCCGGCATCGAGAACGCCTACATCAGCTACACGGGCTTCAAGCCCTTGGCGCTCGAAGCGGGCTACATGGACACGCCCTACACGCTCGACGAAGCGACCAGCTCCAACGACATCATGTTCATGGAGCGCGCGTCGTCACAGGTGATCGCGTCGAACCTCGCCGCCGGCGACAACCGTTTCGCGGCCGGCATCCGCGGCAACACTGATCGCCTGTGGGCGGGCGCCTACTTCACCGGCCCGACCTCGGGCACGAGCCACGTCGGCGGCACCGCCGAACAGAGCGGCGCGTTTGGCCGCGTCACCTACCAGGTTCTGCAGGACAAGAACTATTCGCTGCACATCGGCGGCGACGTCGAAATCCTCATGAACCCGCAGGGCAGCGCGCCCGGCACCAATCCGACGCTGACGTTGTCCGACCGTCCGGAACTCCGCATCGATCCGACCTCGATCCTGTCGACCGGCGCCATCGCCAATGTCGACGGCGCCCAGGTCTACAGCGCGGAAGCGGCCGGCGGCATCGGTCCGTTCTTCGTACAGGGCGAATACTTCCACTACATCATCAATCGCGGCGATGGCCTCGGCGACAACAAGTTCGACGGCGGCTATGTGGAAGCGAGCTACACGCTGACCGGCGAGAGCCGCAAATACATCCCCACCAGCGGCGCCTACAGCGGCATCGTGCCCGACCATCCGTTCAAGCCGAACGGGTTCGACTGGGGCGCGTGGGAAATCGCCGGCCGTTACAGCGTCATCGATCTCAATGACGGCTTCACGCCGGGCGTTCCCACCACCGGCACCAGTTCGGTCGCCGGCGGCAAGCAGACCGTCTATACGGCCGGCCTCAACTGGTACCTGAACCGCAACGTGCGCGTGATGTTCAACTACCTGCACGGCGACATCGACAAGTACAACGGCACGACGACCTTCGTGCAGGACGTCGGCGCCAAGTTCGACGCCTTCGCCACGCGGGTCCAGGTGGCGTTCTAAGCCGCACCAATCAATGAGCGGACGGAGTGACCCCACTCCGCCCGCTCAGCGAGAGAAAGCCGGCGCAAGCCTGCGGTTCATCACCATCTTCTCGCAGGTTTGCGCCTGCCCCGGCCGTGGCCCGATCTGACCTTCGTCGGACCACGGCCAATTTGTGCTTGCTTCCCTCTCCCCGTTCTTCACGGGGAGAGGGTGGCGAGCACTGATAAGTGCGAGCCGGGTGAGGGGCTATGCACGGCCCCTCACCCGACCCGCAATGCGGGGAGAGGTGAAGACAGCAAATCAAAAAGGGCGGCGCTGGTGGCGCCGCCCTTTTCGTATTCAGGTGTTCGTATTCCGGTGAGAGCGTCGCGGGTTTAGGCCGCGGCGGTCGCCTCTTCCGTGGCCTTCGCGTGCACCGGGCCGGAGTCGAGACCCTTGGCATCGACGTCGCGGTCGACGAACTCGATCACCGCGCGCGGCGCGTTGTCGCCGTAACGGAAACCCGCCTTCATGATGCGGGTATAGCCGCCGTGACGCTCCTTGTAGCGCGGCGCCAGAACCTCGAAGAGCTTCTTGACCATCGGCACGTCGCGAACTTCCGAGATCGCCTGACGGCGCGCGGCGAGGTCGCCCTTCTTGCCGAGCGTGATCAGCTTTTCGACGATCGGGCGCAGCTCCTTCGCCTTCGGCAGCGTCGTCATGATCTGCTCGTGCTTGATCAGGCTCGCGGCCATGTTGGCGAACATGGCGCGGCGATGGGCCGGCTTTTTGCCGAGCTTGCGGTGAACCTTACCGTGACGCATTGATTTAGTCCTCTTCTCACTGTGTCACGACGGCTCGTCGGACTTTGTGCAGGTGGGCTTCCTGCGTTCGCCCAGAAAGTCGTGGCCGAAGATCCTGGCCACGACCGGAATTCAAGCTCAGTAATGATCCTCGAAGCGCTTGGCGAGCTCTTCGATGTTCTCCGGCGGCCAGCCCGGCACTTCCATGCCGAGATGCAGGCCCATCTGCGCCAGCACTTCCTTGATCTCGTTGAGCGACTTGCGGCCGAAGTTCGGCGTGCGCAGCATCTCGGCTTCGGTCTTCTGAACGAGATCGCCG
>DATJIG010000225.1:0-4230 GCA_035493495.1 Alphaproteobacteria bacterium | reverse complement strand
GGATGGGAGTCGCACGGCGAGCGCAACCCGCTGACGGTTGGGATCCTGCTCCTCGCGCTGTCGCTGATCTCGGTCGGAAACGGCTTCTTCAAGCCGAACATCTCGACCATTGTCGGGACGCTTTACGACCAGGGCGACCGCCGCCGCGATTCCGGCTTCACCATCTTCTACATGGGCATCAACCTCGGCTCGATCCTCGGCCAGGTCGCTTGCCCGATCCTCGCCGACTGGATCGGCTGGTGGGCGGGATTCGCGCTTGCGGGCGTCGGCATGTCGATTGCCTATTTCCTGATGCAGTTCGACGGCGGCCGGCTGGCCGGTTACGGCGAACAGCCGGTCAAGGAGAAGGACCGGTCGCTCTGGGTTTACATCGGCGCGCTGGTGGCGGTGCCGGTGTTCTATTTCCTGTTCGTCAACCTAATGAACACGCCCGAGCCGGAAGCAGGCTCGGGCTTCCTCGGCTACATCATGTCGCTCTCGCTGATGGGAAAATTGCTGTTCGGCTCGTTCCTGATCGGCGTGCCTGCAATCCTCGTCTGGTCCTACGCCAAGGGGACGCGCACCGAATTCCAGATGATGTGCGCGGCGATGATCCTCATCACCTTCAACGTCTTCTTCTGGACCCTGTTCGAGCAGGCGGGCTCCTCGCTCACGTTGTTCGCTGACCGCAACACCGACAAGAGCGTGTTCGGGCTGTTCACGATCTCCGCGCCGCAGACCCAAAACTTCAACCCGATCTGCATCGTGCTCTTCGCCCCGCTGATGAGCATCCTATGGACCGGTCTCGCCAAGCGCGGGCTCGAGCCCTCGATCCCGGTCAAGTTCGCAATCGCGCTGGTGGGCGTGGGCGCCGGGTTCCTGTTCCTGATCTGGGGATCGACCTTCGCCGGGGCCGGAAACGACTTCCAGGTCGGCCTGTGGTGGCTCGCCGGCCTCTACCTCATCCATTCGCTCGCAGAATTATGCATCTCGCCTGTCGGATTGAGCATGATCACGAAGCTGTCGATCGCAAGGATCGTAGGCCTGATGATGGGGGTCTGGTTCCTGTCGATTTCGGTCGCGCAATATTTTGCGGGCGTCGTCGCGCAGTTCGCGAGCGTCGAGACGGTCGGCGGGCAGGTGACAAACCTCAAAGTCAGTCTCGACACGTACACGCACACGTTCACGACGATCGCTTGGGTCGCGATCGCGGCGGGCGTCGTCCTGTTCCTTCTTTCCTGGCCGCTTCAGAAGTGGATGCATGGTGTTAAATAGGGGGTTACTTGCCGCAACCGCGGCCGCTCTTTTCATTTCAGGATGCGCAACGACGGAGCCGCCCAAGGCGCCTCCCATCCACATCAATGAGGATCCGTATCCCTCGACCTACGTCCGCTACCCGGGCGCCCTGACGGTCATCCGCCACGCGACGGTGTTCACCGGCGACGGGCAGCAGATCAACGACGGCACCGTGGTGTTCGGGAACGGCGTGATCGAGGCCGTTGGCGGT
Organism: Alphaproteobacteria bacterium; assembly: GCA_035493495.1. Lineage (GTDB taxonomy): Bacteria > Pseudomonadota > Alphaproteobacteria > SMXQ01 > SMXQ01 > DATJIG01. The sequence continues at coordinate 2,744 of DATJIG010000225.1, read as the reverse complement.
CCACAAGTTCCAAGCCCCGCGGGCGCGGTGGAAATCGACGGCACCGGCAAGTTCGTGACGCCGGGCATCATCGACGTCCACAGCCACCTCGGCGACTATCCGTCCCCCGGCGTCACCGGCAATTCCGATGGCAATGAAGCCACCGATCCCGTGCATCCGGACGTCTGGGCCGAGCATAGCGTCTGGCCGCAGGACCCCGGCTTTTCGCGGGCGCTGATGAACGGCGGAATCACGACGCTCGAGATATTGCCCGGCTCGGCCAACCTGTTCGGCGGGCGCTCCGTAGTCCTGAAGAACGTGCTCGGCCGCACGGTGCAGGAGATGAAGTTTCCCGGCGCACCCTACGGTCTCAAGATGGCGTGCGGCGAGAATCCGAAGCGCGTTTACGGCAGCCATGACCACATGCCCCAGACGCGCATGGGCAATATCGCGCTTGCCCGCGAAACCTGGGCCAAGGCCGTCGCCTACAAGAAGAAGTGGGACGACTATTACGCCAAGGGCGGCGACATGCCTGAGCGCGATCTTTCCATGGACACGCTGAAGGGCGTGCTCGAGGGCAAGATCCTCATCCAGAACCACTGCTACCGCGCCGACGAAATGGCCAACATGATCGATATGTCGAAGGAGTTCGGCTATCACGTCACGGCGTTCCATCACGCGGTCGAGGCTTACAAGATCGCCGATCTTCTGCGCGAAAACGACATTTGCGCGGTGATGTGGGCCGACTGGTACGGCTTCAAGATGGAAGCCTATGACGCGATCAAGGAGAACATCCCGCTGGTCCACAATGCGGGGGCCTGCGCGATCGTTCACTCCGACGACCCCAACTACATCCAGCGGCTGAACCAGGAGGCGGCGAAGGCGCTCGCCGATGGCATCCGCGCGGGAATCCCAAATCTCTCCGAAGCGGTCGCCTGGGAATGGCTGAGCCGCAACCCGGCCAAAGCGCTCGGGATCCTCGACAAGACGGGCACCCTGACGCCCGGAAAAGGCGCAGACGTGGTGATGTGGAACGGCGATCCGTTCAGCGACTACTCGCGCCCGCAGATGGTGTGGATCGATGGCGCCGAGATGTACGACATGAACGATCCGAAGAAGCGTCCGGTCAGCGACTTCGAGCTCGGCCAGCCCGGCGAAGGAGACGTCAAGTGATCCGCCGTGTTTTCGCAGCGTTGCTCCTCACCGCGGCGGCGCCGATCGCCGCGCAGACCATCGCGATCACCGGCGGCACGGTCGCGCTTGGGGACGGGTCGGAGCCGATCCCCAATGGCATGGTCGTCATCCAGGACGGCAAGGTGATTGCCGCGGGTAACGTCCGGATGAAGCTGCCCGCGGATACGCAAGTGATCGATGCGACGGGCAAATGGGTGACTCCCGGTATCGTCGCGGGTTTCTCGCGGCTCGGCTTGGCGGATGTCGATCTTTCGGCTGAAGGCGCAGACGACACGACCGCCAACGGGCCCTTCAACGCCTCGGTCGACGCCTCGACGGAAATCAACCCGCTCGACACGACGATCGCGGTGAACCGCGCCGATGGCGTCACGCGTGCGCTTGTCGCGCCGCAGGCCGGCAAGAGCATCTTCGGCGGCCAGGGCGCGGTCATCGACACCGGCGCGGACATGAACGCGGTCACCGCCGCTCGGAAGTTCCAGTTCGTGGAGCTTGGACAGTCGGGTGCGGAAAAGGCGGGCGGATCGCGCGGATCGGCGCAGGTCTTCTTCCGGAATGCCCTGCGCGAAGCGTCGGAGCTGCGGCGGTTCGCGGCTCCCATCTCCAGCGCGCGCGCGGAAGCGCCGACCGGGCTCGAACAGCCCATCGTGCATAACCCAAACGAATCGCGCGAATACGGTCCCGATGCGCGGCGCAGCCAGGACGTGCTCCTGACCCGCTTCGATGCCGCCGCGCTCGTTCCGGTGCTTCAGGGCCGTCAGTATTTGCTCGTTCATGCCGAGCGCGCGAGCGACATCCTCCAGGTGCTCGCGCTCAAGCGCCAATTCCCGGCTTTGAAGCTGGTGATCGTCGGCGGCACGGAGGGCTGGACCGTGGCCGCCCAGATTGCCCGCGCCGGCGTTCCGGTCATCGCCTCGGCCGTCAACGACCTTCCCGCGACATTCGAGCAGATTGCGGCGACCCAGTCGAACGTCGGGCGCATGCGCGCGGCGGGCGTCCAGGTCTCGATCGGCATGATCGACGACAACGACACGCGGAGCCTCTTCATGGAGCGCCAGTACGCGGGCAACCTCGTTGGCTTGCAGCGCATCCCGGGCGCGACGGGCGTCAGCTGGGGCGAAGCGCTGGCGATGATCACGTCGAAGCCCGCCGAGGCGATCGGCATGGGCAGCGAGATCGGGAGCCTTGCGCCGGGCCGTCGCGCGGATGTCGTAATCTGGTCCGGGGACCCGCTCGAAGGATCGAGCGCCGCGGAGCAGGTATTCATTGACGGCGTCAAGCAGCCGCTCGAAACGCATCAGAGCCGGCTCATGGAACGCTATCGTGACCTGCAGCGGCGCGATTTGCCCGAGGCGTACCGGCACTGACCCTCGCGCTAATCGCGCGCAGGGGCTAAATCGCCCGCGATGACAAGAAAGTTCTTCGGCACCGATGGGATTCGCGGCACCACCAACGCGGAGCCGATGACGGCGCAAACGGCGCTTTGTGTCGGAATGGCCGCCGGCGCGCATTTCCTTCGCGGCGACCACCGCCACCGCGTGGTCATCGGCAAGGACACCCGGTTGTCGGGCTAC
>DATJIG010000224.1:0-2879 GCA_035493495.1 Alphaproteobacteria bacterium | reverse complement strand
CCCGATCGTCGGAGCGGGTTCCAGGTCGCCATGGGATTGTACGGCGGCATCATCGTCCGTGCGCCCGACGATCCGCTCGCCGCGCGGGGCATTCCCGATAAGCTCCTGATCCTCGCCGACAATCGGTTCGATGCGCGCGGTGCGGTGGCATTCCCCGATCCGACGTCCGTCGATGCCATCATCGATCTCGAAAACGGACGCGAGGGCAATGTCCTGCTCGTGAACGGGCAGGTGATGCCGACGATCTCGATGGGTCCGGGCGAGCTGCAGCGGCTGCGAATCGTGAATGCATCGGCGTCGCGCGTCTACCGGCTGGCGGTCCCAGGCCAGCAGATCATCCAGGTCGGGACGGACGGTGGTCTCATCGAGCATCCAGTCAACAAGCCCGACGTGCTGCTGGCGAACAGCGAGCGCATCGAAGTGCTGGTGCGCGGCCCCTCGGCGCCCGGCGATAGCATCGTGCTCGAGGATCTCCCGTATGATCGCTACATGCCGCAAACCCGACCGATCACGTGGGAGCAGCCGCGGTCACTCGCGGTACTGCGCTCAACCGACGAGTCGCCCACGGTGAGGGCCGAACCGCCTGACGCACTTCGCTCGTTCCCGCCGCTCGATACGATGCACGTGGGCGCGCGGCGGGTGATCGTCATGTCGCAAGGCTTGATCGACGGCAAGCGGATGGACATGCGACGCATCGACGTCCGCAGCCGCCTGGGCACGGCAGAGATTTGGACGGTCCAGAACGTCGTGGGCATGGACCATCCCTTCCACCTGCATGGCTTCCATTTCCAGATACTCGACCGTGACGGGATCCGCGAGCCGTTCCGCGGTTGGAAGGACACCGGCAACGTGCCAAAGCATTCGTCGATGAGGATCCTCGTTCGCTTCGATGATTTTCCGGGGCGCTGGATGTACCACTGCCACATTCTCGATCACGAAGACGACGGCATGATGGGCGTGCTCGAGGTGCGATAGTCGAAACCAACCCGTGCCGGTGCGGGAACGGCGCGGACATGTCGGCCTACCCAACAAGGAGGCAAGATGCTCGGCGGACGGAGGAGATCGGGTTATGCGGTGCCGGCGTTCGTGATTCTGGCGGTGGCCACGATGGTCGCGGCGCGCGCCGTGGCGCCGGTCGTTCGCAGTTCGGTTTCGGGGACCGTCGCAGCGCCGGACAGGACGGTGCTGCTGGGCCGCGAACTGATCCTCAATCACGGCTGCGGCGGGTGCCACGGCGGTGGGGATGATCCGAGCTCGCCAGGCTGGTTGGCGGGGCAGCAGCAACCATTCCAGGAGTTCTACGTCGGGATGTGCACGGTTGCCGATCCCACTGCCAAGCCGTGCTTCCGCACGCATCCGCGCAATCTCACACCGGACAACGAGACGGGGCTCGGCCGGTTCACCGAGCGCCAGATCTTCAACGCGTTGCGCTACGGGCTCCGACCAGAGGACACGCCCGACGTCACGATTACGGGGACGACGCCCGGGAAGGGCAATTTCCCGTTGCACCCGCACTATCTCGCCCCGCCGATGCCGTGGCCCGACTGGCGCCACATGCGCGACAACGAGCTGTGGGCGATTGCCGCGTATCTGCACCGGGCCCTGAAGCCCGTCCAGAACAAGGTAGTGGAGAGCGAAGGCCCGCCGGATTTCTGGGCGGGCGTGTACAACGAGATGCCGCAATTCAAGATTGGTCCGCTCACGCCCGCGGCCTACCCGACGGCGAACGAGCGGATGGCGGACGCGAAGTCGACAACGGGATCGCCGCGAAAGTAGCGCACGTGGCCGGGTGATGCGCCAGGACAGCGTCGCACCCGGCATTCATGCGGCGGCATTGCGCGCTGGCCGAGTCACTGTGCCGCATTGACAGCGTGACCGGCTGGCGCCGCGACCGGCGCCGTCATGCTAGAATCCTAAAGTCGTGTCGAGCTGATTCAGCAACGGTTCACCGGCGAGATATCGGCGGAGGTTCTGGCAGAACAGATCCGTAATGCGCGCATTCTCCAGGTACGACGTGCTCGCGGAGTGCGGATACACGATCACGTTCTCCATCTCCCAGAGCGGACTCTCCGGCGGCAGCGGCTCTTCGCGGAACACGTCCAGCGCGGCGCCGAGCAGATGGCCCGAGCGCAGGGCTTCGATCAGCGCGTCTTCGTCGACGAGCGCACCGCGGCCGATGTTGACGAACACCGCGCCGCGCGGCAGGAGCGCGAGCTCGGCCGCCCCGATCATCCGCTCGGTCTCCGGCGTATGCGGCGCGACGAGCACCAGATTTTGCGCGTGCGGCAGCACACGATGGAGATCCGATGGGCCGTAGAGTGCATCGAGGTGCAGCCCGGCCGCATCCACGCCCGCCGGTGAACGCTTCACGCCGATGACCCGCATGCCGAACGTTTGCCCGACGCGGGCAATCTCGCGGCCAATCCGCCCGACGCCCACGATGACCAGTGTTTGCCCCGTCAGCTCGCCGGCCGCGAAACGCTCCCAGTGCTTCTGGCGCTGATCGCCCAGCGTCGGCAGCAGCTTCTTGTGGAAGGCGAGGAGCACCATGAAGCAGAACTCCGCGAGCGGCCGAGCGTGCACGCCGCTCGCGGTGGTGAAGATCGTGTTGGGCATGGACGCGGCGTACCCCATGCGGCGGACGTAGTCGCCGATCCCGGCGCTGGTGGCCTGGACCCATCGCACATTGGGCGCGAGCGCCGGCAGCTCGTGCGCGTTGGCGCGGTCGAAATCGAACATTATTTCCGCTCTTGCGAGCAGCGCGCGCCACCTGGCTTCCTCGTCTGGCGGCCGTACGAGCGCCGAGCCGCCATGGTCGGCGTGGTACCGCGGCGGCGCTAGCAGCTCGGGTGAGTACAGCACCTCCAGCCGCGCGTCGA
>DATJIG010000223.1:0-31052 GCA_035493495.1 Alphaproteobacteria bacterium | reverse complement strand
CGTGCGACGCGGTCGCGGTCTGGAGGCCGCCGATCTGCTGGCCGTCGACCTTCACCACGAACTGCGCATCGCCGTTGTACGCATCCTCGGCGACGCGGACGGTGACCGTGTCCGGACCCGTGCCGGTGCCGGTCGGAGTCGTGCTGCCGGTCGAGGTGCCCGGGTTGCTGTTGCCGCCGGTGTTGCCGGTGCTGGCGCCGTCGGGCGAGGAGATCTGGCCCTGGGCCGCGGTGGCGACGTTCGGATCCTTCGAGTAGGCGCGGATGTAGTCGATGTTCATCTGACCGGTCTCGCCCGCGGCGCTGCCCGGCCAATTGCCGCCGACCGCGAGGTTGGCGATCATATACATCGGCTTGTTCATGTCGCTCGGGGTGTTGAGCTGAGCGACCTGCACGCCGTCGATGTAATACGTCAGATGATCCGGCTCCCAGTCGACGCCGTAGGTGTGGTACCCGGTCGACGCGTCGCCGCCGTTCGGCATGTCGACCCAGGTGCCGCCGCCGCCGCTCGCCCAATCCGAGGTGATCGCGCCGATGTGTGCCTTGGTCGTGCCGCCCTCGCCGTTGGCGTTGGGCGATCCGAATGCCTCGAGCGCATCGAGCTCGGGCGGCCAGCTCTTGTCCGCCGGCAGCAGCCAGAACGCCGGCCACATGCCCTGGCCGGTCGGGAGCTGTGCGCGCATCTCAAAGTAACCGTAGGTCTGCGTGAACATCCCTTCGGTCGTGATGAGACCGGAGTTGTACCACATGTTCCACGGGTTCGGCCCCGGAGAGGCGGTGATGGTCAACTCGCCGTTCTGCAGGGTGAACGGGTTCACGCCCACGGAAGAGTCAGAATAGAACTCCTGCTCGCCATTCGACGGCAGCGAGCGGCCACCGAAGTAGAACGTCGTCTTGTAGCCCGAGCTACCGTCGGGTGAGGACGTGAACGAGTTGAACTCGTCGTCGTAGCTCAGGTGAAACTGACTCAAGTCGAGGGTGGTGGCCATAAGCCCTCCCGTTTTTGAAAACAGACGACCGCTCGCACATCGAGCGGGCTGGGAGGGTTTTGGACGGGATTGCGGCGGGAGACATCTCACGAACCCGCGCGCGGAAAGTGACGTCACGCGAGCCGCAAGAAGACGTGAGCGACGCGTAAGACGTGCGCAATCGCACGCCGGCGACGGCGTCGAATGCGCGCTTATTGGCTGGTAGTCTGGATTAAATGCAGCGCGCGACGATCATCGTTGGCGTCGCAGTGCGGGCGTCGATCGCGTGAACAGATCGGTCTCTCGCGCGGAATTCTCAAGTCTCCGTCACGATCTATTGAACGACACGTGAGTCGTTTTCACGCGAGTGCGACTGCGCGAACACACAACGACGATCACGTTCGCGCGAGTCGCGCACGGACATGTCGGGTGCGCGACAGATGTCGCTTAAACTAATGCACCGAAACGGAACTTGACCATTGGTGAGCGTGCGACAGGCGCCGCACATCGTCCGCGTGCTTCTTTCTTATGTGCACGTGTCTGTGGCCACGCCTTCTTATAGCGTTGCGCGTCGCATCCCTTTGTGCGGCCAAACGCACCGCGCGCATCACGCGTCTTCGCGTCGATGCGGGTGAATCCGCGAACATAAAAAAGCAGCCGCCCGCCCGCGCGACGTCGTCGCGCAGATACAAAGACGCGGCCCGCGACTCGCCGCGAACGTAAAAAAACAGCCGCCCGAAGGCGGCTGTTGAGTTTGCACTCGACTTTATTATCCCCTGAAGCGGCGCCTGCGCGTCCCCTCGGCGGCGCCCGTTAGGCTTGGAGCCAGTCGGTGTGCTGCGACGCGTCGAAGGTGGCATCGGGCTGCGGCACGTTGGCTGCGACATCGGCGGGCGGCGGCACGTCGGCCGGCGGCGGCGCGTCGTTGTGCGCGACCCAGTCCGGCTGGGACGGCTGGCCCTCGCCGTTGATCGGCACGGTGCCCTGCGGCGCGTCGTGCGACCAGGCGCGGATGAAGTCGATCTTCATGTCGCCGCTCTCGCCGGCCGGAGCGCCCGGCCAATTGCCGCCGACCGCGAGGTTCGCGATCATGTACATCGGGCTGTGCATGTCTTCCGGAGTCGCGACCTGATAGACCTGCTGGCCGTCCATATAGAACGTCGTGGTGTCGGGTTCCCAGTCGACGCCGTAGACGTGATAGCCGTCGGTGATGCTGCCGGTGGACGGAACCCAGCTGCCGCCGCCGCCCGAGTCCCAGTTCGAGGTGATCGAGCCGACGTGGTACGTGTCGGTGCCGCCTTCGCCGTTGGCATTCTGGCCACCGAACGCTTCGAGCGCGTCGATCTCGGGCGGCCAGTTGTGGTCGGAGTTGAGCAGCCAGAAGGCGGGCCACATGCCCTGGCCCTCGGGGAGCTGCGCGCCGATCTCGAAGTAGCCGTAGGTCTGCGAGAACGTGCCCTCGGTCGAGATCATGCCAGAGGTGTAGGGCAGGCCGTCGGCGTTGTCGCCGGGCTGTGCGTGGATCACGAGCGAACCGTTGTCGAGATGGAACGGATCGGCGCCGACGGAGGCGTCCGAATAGTATTGCTGCTCGCCGTTCGACGGCAGCGAACGGCCGCCGAAGTAGAACTGGGTCTTCCAGGCGCCGTTGCCGTCGGGCGACGTGTTGAACGAATTGAAGTCGTCGTTGAAGGTCAGCGTGAAGGTCGAGAGATCGAGAGCCATACTTAAAAAACCTGCGCTTGTTATTGGGCGAAGCGGGATGAAAAAGGGCGTGAGGGACTGCCCGCGTGAGTGCCCTCACACGTTGTTCGAAGCGGTTGTGGGTGACGCGACGCCCGTTAACGAGCGGGGGCCGCGGCCGCCGGTCTCAGTCGCGAGACGGCGGAGTGGGAGTGCGGTGCCTGGTCGACTGCACCCGGCGGCGCGCCGGAGCCCTCATCGATTCGACGTTGGCGAGAGCGAGAATGACGTAGCCGATCGTCGCGAACGTGAAGGTGACGAATCCGAAGGTCATGGGCGCGCACTCGGTTGCTGTGTCCGTTGCCCGATCGCGTCGGGCGAGGAGAGAGATGCCGTCGTCCGGCTCGAGATGCCACTGTCAAAATCGCCGTCGGCGCGGAACACGCGCGGCACTCACGCGAAATGCACAAGTTCGTGAACAGGCGAATCGCCGCGCGGTGTGCGCGCTGTGGAGAGTGCGCGGACATGGAACGAACGGTCCGTTTTGCGGGGATTACGCGGCCGACGCGTACGCGAAAGGCCCCGCAAATCCGCGCCTGTGACAACTGAATCGAGCGCGGCTTGACCGACGGACCGCTCACGGCTCCGATCACAAAGGATTGAAAACGGCGGCCGCCTCGCGGATCGTCGGAGCGGCGTCGGAGCGGCGTCGGAGCGGCGATCCGAGTGCCGAAAAGCGCCGGCTCACGGGTTCGTGAGCGGGGAAGCACGAGCGGAAAGGAGAGCGCGCGCATGCCGATCGAAGACGTCCGCAGCGACCGATTCGACCGCGCACTCGCACGGTTCGCGCCGCTGCGGCCGGGCGAGGGCCGCGCCGTCGCGGCGGCGTTCGCGTATTTCTTCTGCCTGCTGTCGGGCTACTACGTGCTGCGGCCGTTGCGCGACGAGATGGGGATCGCGACCGGCGTCGGGAATCTGCAGTGGCTGTTCACCGCGACGTTCGTCACGCTGCTCGTCGCCTCGCCGATTTATGCCGCGGTGGTCGCGCGCCTGCCGCGGGCCCGGTTCATCCCGCTGGTCTACCGCTTCTTCATCCTCAATCTCGCGATCTTCTGGCTGTTTCTCACGTTCGGTGTCGCACCGGTCGCGGTCGCGCGCACGTTCTTCGTCTGGATCAGCGTCTTCAACCTGTTCGCCGTGTCGGTGTTCTGGTCGTTCATGGCCGACCTGTTCGCGAGCGAGCAGGGCAAGCGGCTGTTCGGGCTGATCGCCGCCGGCGGCACCGCGGGCGCGCTCGCCGGTCCAGCGGTCACTGTGGCGTTCGCTGGCACCATCGGTCCGGTCAATCTCCTGATCGTCGCCGCGGCGTTGCTCGAGGCCGCGGTGTTCTGCGCCCACCGTTTGGAGCGCTATTCGCGCGAGGTTGCACCCTCGCGCGTTGTTGAATCGGTGCAGCCGCAAGGCTCGGCATTCGTGGCGCAACGCCAGAGCGAAGTCGGCGGCGGGTGGTTCGCCGGCTTCGTGCTCCTCGCGCGCTCGCCCTATCTCGCCGGCATCGCGCTGTGGGTGACGTTGATGTCGCTGACGGCGACCGTGCTTTATTTCGAACAGGCGAATCTGGTTGCCGCCGCATCGACCGATCCTGCGGTGCGCACGCGCCTGTTCGCGAGCGTCGATCTCGCGGTCGGCATTCTGACCCTGATCGTCCAGTTGCTGGCGACGGGACGGCTGGTGCGCCGCTTCGGCACCGGACCGGCGCTCGCCGTCCTGCCGCTGGTGTTCGCCGCGGGCTTCGGCGCGCTGGCGCTGGCGCCCGGTCTTGCGGTGGTGATCGCCGTCCAGGCCCTGCAACGCACGGCCAATTTCGCCGTCTCCAATCCCGCCCGCGAGGTGCTGTTCACGGCCGTCGCCCGCGAGGAGAAGTACAAGGCCAAAAATGTCATCGACGCCGTCCTCGTGCGCGGCTCCGACGCTTTGTGGGGTTGGGCCTTCGCCCTGCTGCGTGGCTTCGGTGTGGAGCTCGCCGCGATTGCTGTTCTCGCGGTCCCGATTTCGCTAGTCTGGATGGGATTGGCGGTCGCGCTCGGTCGCGCGCAGGAGCGCCGCGCAACGGCGTCGCCCGAACGAGGCCCACAGGGAGGCCCGTCATGACGACATCCGGCAATTCCCGATTCTCCGTGAGCCGTCGTCGCGCGCTGGCGCTCGGCGCGGCCGCAGCGGTGTCGACGCTGCTGCCGCGCGCGGTCCTCGCGCAATCGGCGGCATCACAACTGGTCGCCACCCGCCCGATCCCCGGCAGCGGCGAGCCGCTTCCCGTCATCGGGCTCGGCACCGCGATCATTTTCGACATCGGTGCGGACTCGGGCGTGCGCGCCGAGCGCGCCGAGGTGATCCGCAGCCTGGTCGAAGGCGGCGGATCGCTGATCGACACCGCACCGTCCTACGGCCGCGCAGAAACCGTGCTCGGCGATCTGCTGACGGACACCGGCCTCAGGCCCAAGATCTTCCTCGCCACCAAGGTCGCGGTCGGCGATCGCGCCGCGCAGCTCGCGGAGATGCAGGCCTCTCTCAAGAAGCTGCGGGTCGACAAGATCGACCTCCTCCAGCTCCACAATGTGCGCGATCCGAAGCAGGACCTCGCGGTGCTGCGCGAGTGGAAGGACAAGGGTCTCTGCCGCTACATCGGCATCACCTCGTCGTTCGACCGCGACTATCCGGCGGTGGAGGCGGTGCTCAAGCGCGAGAAGCCCGACTTCTTCCAGATCGACTATTCGCTGTCCGATCGCAACGCCGACGAGCGGCTGATCCCGGCGGCGCAGGACGTCGGTGCGGCGGTGCTGACCAATCTGCCGTTCGGGCGCGGCAAGCTGTTCAGCGCCGTGCGCGGCCAGGCAATGCCCGACTGGGCGGCTGAGATCGACGCCACGAGCTGGGCCCAGATCTTCCTCAAGTTCCTGCTCGGCAACCCGGCGGTGACGGCGGTGATCCCCGGCACTGACAAGCGCGACTACATGCTCGACAATTTGGGGGCCGGCCGAGGCCGCATGCCCGACACCGCGATGCGCAAGCGCATGATCGAGTGGTACGAGAGCGCGAAGGGGTAGCTTTCGCTGCTCGTCGTGCCTGGGCTTGTCCGGGCCATGCTTTCTCCCGTCATGGTCGGCGCCCCTCTTTTCAAACGGACCGCGTCTACGGGCGGGTCGCACCCCGTCCGTTCTTAAAAGAGGGGCGCGGTCCTAAGGGGCCGACCATGACGAAAAGAAATGCGACTGCGAGCTACGCCACCTGAACGCCCGGCTTGCCGTCCTCGACGACGAACGTCTTGAGCGTGGTAACGCCCGCGTTGGGATCGCGCACGTCGGAGATCGCCCGGAACTTGGTCGTCATGCGTCCGCGCGCGACATCGACCGATCCGTATCCGCGCACGCGGCTCTCGAAGAAGCGGATGTGCGGGTTGTCGGCGATGCGATCGTTGAAATAGTCGAAAGGCACGCCCGGCGACGTCACCGAGGTGCCGACGAACTCGGTCGCGATGGTGACCGGCCGCGCACCGATGCTGAGTTGTAGGTCGTTGGCCCAGAACGAGTGGATGTCGCCGCCGAGGACGACGGGGTTGGCGACGCGGCTGTCATGCAGATGCGTGAGCAGCCGCTCGCGCGCGGCCGGGTATCCGTTCCAGTCGTCGCTCCAGAACGCGAACGTGTCGTCCTTTTGCCGCTGGCGGAACTCCGCCATCAGCACGTCCTGGCCGAGCACGTTCCAGCGCGTCGTCGATTTGGCCAGTCTGTCGTAGAGCCAGGCCTCTTGCTGGTCCCCGAGCATCGATCGCGTCGCGTCGAGGCGCTCGGGACAGGTCGCGTCAACGGTGAGATGGGCGCGGCCACGATCGGGCGCGCCGTAACACGACTCGCGGGCGCGCCACTGGCGGCCGTCGAGCATCGCGAAGCTGACGAGGTCGCCGAAGGCGAAGCGCTCGTAGACCCGCATCGACGCTCCTTGCGGCCGGGCGCGGCTCGGGCGCACCGGCAGGTGCTCGTAGAACGCGCGGTAGGCGTCGGCGCGACGGCGCAGGAACGCGGTGGGATCGTCGAAGGTCTGCGACCACCGGTCGGCGTAGTCGTTCTGCACCTCGTGGTCGTCCCACGTCATCAGGCACGGAGCGGTCGCGTGCAGGCGCCGGAGGTCCGGATCGGTGCGGTACTGCGCGTAGCGGTTGCGGTAGAGCGGCAGCGTCTTCGCCTCGATGCCGTCGCTGTGCTTGCGAACGGTCGGGCGGCGGTCCTCGACGAACTCGTAGATGTAGTCGCCGAGGAACAGCACGAGGTCGGGCGACTCGTCGGCGAGGTGGCGGTAGGCCGAGAAGTAGCCGTGCTCGTAATTCGCGCAACTGACGAAGCCGAACCGCAGGCGGTCGGTGGGCGTGCCGGCGGCGGGTGCGGTGATCGCCTGGCCGATGTCGCTGTCGGCCTCGCCCGAGCGGAAGCGGTACCAGTAGCGCCGGCCCGGCTCGAGGCCGCGCACCTCGAGGTGCACCGAGTGGGCGTAGTCCGCCTCGGCGATGGCGTGGCCGCTCCGCACGATCGCGCGCATCGCGGGATCGGTCGCGATCTCGTAGTCGATGGCGACGTCGCCGCCCGTCGTTCCACGGTGGGGCATGCCGCCCGGTGTGTCCGGGTCGCTCGACAGGGGATCGGGGGCGAGCCGCGTCCACAGCACGAAGCCGTCGGGAGTAGGTTCTCCCGCGGCCACACCGAGGGCAAATGGATCGGCGCGCCAGCGCGGGCCCGGCTGCGACGCGCAGCCGGTCAGCGCCGGGGCGACGGTGGCAACGATCGCGGTCCCGGCGGCGCGGAAAAAACCACGCCGGGTGAGGGGGAATGTGTGCGGGAAAGCGCTCATCTAGATGGGTACGGGATCGCCTGTTCGGGTGAAGCCAAGTCTGTCGTAACGCCGGTGTGTGACGTTATACTGACAGCACGCGGCCGCCAAAAGAGTCGCAGCTAAGACAACGTCCTAGGGAGGCTGAATTGGGTGAAATGATTCCGTTGCAGATCGGCTCGACGAAGGCGCAGGCCTACGTCGCGCTGCCGCCGGGACAGGCGCGCGCGCCGGGCGTCGTCGTCAGCTTCCACAAGGACGGCATCGACGACTTCACGCGGTGGCTGGTGGACGAGCTTGCGGGCGACGGCTTCGCCGCGATCGCGCCCGACCACTTCCACGTGCTGCCGCCGGGCAAGGGTCCCGACGAGCGTCGCGACTACATGACCGACGAGCAGCTCGCGCTCGACTTCCGCGCCGCGGTCGACTGGCTCAAGTCGAAGAACATCGCCGGCAAGCCGGCGCTGATCGGTCACTGCATGGGCGGTCGCGCGACCCTCATGGGGCTCGTCGCCGATCCCGATATCTGGTCGTGCGGCTGCATGTGGTACGGCGGCGGCGTGTTCCGCAAGATGGGCAAGGCTTCGCCACCCGCCGAGCTCGCCGGCGCATTGACCGTGCCGGTGGTGAGTTTCAACGGCAGCGAAGACACCCATCCGTCGCCCGAGGAAATGGGAAAGCTCGATGCGCGTCTCAACGAGCTCGCCAAGCCGCACGAGTTCCACCGTTACCAGGGCGCCGACCACGGTTTCATGAACAAGTTCGGCGATGCCTACGACGTCGCCGCCCACAAGGACTCGTGGGCCAAGGCCGTTGCCTTCATGCGACGCCATATCGCGGTGCCGCAATTCTCGTGAGGACCTGACAAAACGCCAACCGCCGACCGGCGGGGGAGGCAGGCATGCCAGTGCGTCTGTTGCGTTGCCTGTGCGTCGCGTTTGTTGCGTTGCTTGCGTCGTCGCTGGAACGGTCGGCCGTCGCGGTCGACTTCAAGGGCAAGACGGTCGCGATGATCGTCGGAGCCGAGCCGGGGGGCGGGACAGATGCCGCCGCCCGCCTCGTCGCGCCTTATTTCGAGAAGTACCTGCCGGGGCATCCGCCGGTGGTCGTGCGCAACCGGCCGGGCGCCAGCGGCGTGACGGCGCTCAACTACATTGTCCAGCAGACCGAGCCCGACGGGCTGACGCTGATCGGCGGCAACAACTCCCAGCTCAGCCCGGTCACCTATCGCCGCGCCAACGGCGTCTACGACCCGCGCGACTTCATCTATCTCGGCGGCCTGGGGCGCGGCGGCACCGTGCTGATCGTCAACAGCGAGCACGAGCCGCGGCTCTACGACAAGGCGCAGCCGCCGCTGTTCTTCGGCGCGCTCGACGGCACCCGCTCGGGCGAGCAGGTGGTGTTCTGGGGCATGGAGTATCTGGGGTGGAACGTGAAGGTCGTCGTCGGCTATCGCGGCACCAACGACCTCTCCATCGCCACCGAGCGCGGCGAAGTCGACATGCACACGACCAGCAACATGTTCATCATCGACAAGCTGCGGAACACCGGCCGGTTCCGCATCATGGCACAGTCGGGTTCGATGATCGGCGGCACGTTCGTCGAGCGCCCCGAGTTCCCGGGCGTGCCGGTGCTCGCCGACGTCATCGGCTCCAGGATCACCGACCCGGTTCAGCGTCAGGCGTTCGATTACTGGCAGGCGTTCGCGGCGACCGAGAAGTGGCTCGGGCTTCGCAATGGAACGCCCGACGACATCGTCGCTGCCTATCGCGCGGCGTTCGGGAAGATGATCGCGGATCCCGACTTCATCGCCCGCACCGGCGGGGTCAGTGAGGAGATGGCGCCCCAGGCCGCCGGCGACGTTCGCGCCCTGATGGAGAAGATGGCGGCGCTCACCCCCGAGGCCGAGCAATTCCTGAAGGACCTGCAGCGCAAGCATGGCCTGAACATCCAGTAGGGGAGGCAAGTATGTTCGTGCGTTGTCTTTGCGTCGCGGTGCTGTCGTCGCTGGTCGCGAGCTCGGCGCTCGCGGTGGACTTCAAGGGCAAGACCATCCAGATGGTGGTCGGCGCCGAGCCCGGCGGCGGCACCGACGCGGCGTCGCGTCTGGTCGTGCCGTACTTCGAGAAGTATCTCCCGGGCAACCCGACCATCGTCATCCGCAACCGTCCCGGCGCCGGCGGCGTCACCGCGCTCAACTACATCGTCCAGCAGACGGCACCCGACGGGTTGACGGTGATCGGTGGCGGCAACGCGCAGTTGAGTCCGATCACCTATCGCAAGGCCAACGGCATCTACGATCCGCGCGACTTCATCTATCTCGGCGGATTGGGCCGCGGCGGCACGGTGCTGATCGTCAACAAGGACCACGAGCCGCGGCTCTACGACAAGTCGCAGCCGCCGGTGTTCTTCGGCGCGCTCGACGGCACCCGCTCCGGCGAGCAGGTGGTGTTCTGGGGCATGGAGTATCTGGGCTGGAACGTGAAGGTCGTCGTCGGTTACCGCGGCACCAACGACCTCTCCATCGCGACCGAACGCGGCGAAGTCGACATGCACACGACGAGCAACATGTTCATCGTCGACAAGCTGATGAAGACCGGCAACTTCCGTATCATGGCGCAGTCGGGATCGCTGATCGGCGGCAAGTTCGTCGAGCGCCCCGAGTTCCCGGGCGTGCCGGTGCTCGCCGACATCATCGGCGCGAAGATCACCTCGCCGGTCGAGCACCAGGCGTTCGAATACTGGCAGGCGTTCGCGGCCACCGAGAAATGGCTGGGCCTGCGCATGGGTACCCCCGAAGACATCGTCGCTGTGTACCGGACCGCGTTCGAGAAGATGATCGCCGACCCCGATTTCATCGCTCGCACCACCGGGGTGGCCGACGAAATGACGCCCCAGGCCGGTGACGACGTCAAAGCTCTGGTCGGGAAGATGGCGGCGCTCAGCCCCGAAGCCGAGCAATTCCTCAAGGATCTGTCGCGCAAGCACGGCCTGAACACCCAGTAAGCGCTTGAATAAGCCCGGCCGCGGGGGCACCCTGCCCGCGGCAGGGAAGGCAGGCGCGGGACCTAAAGCGCCGCCGCAAAACGAAGCGCCGGAAAACGGCCTTGGGAGGCAGAGATGACGCGCATCCGAATCCGCACGCTGGCATTCGTGGCGACACTGGTCGCCGCCGCCGGCATTCTCACCTGGATCAACACCGGCACCGCCCAGCAGGCTGGGGTGTCGATCGGCAACAGCGACATCGGCGGCGTCGTCACCGGCGCCAGCGGTCCCGAGGCCGGCGTCTGGGTGATCGCCGAGACTCGCGAGCTGCCGACGCGCTTCATCCGCATCGTCGTCACCGACGACCGGGGCCGCTATCTGATCCCCGATCTGCCCAAGGCCAACTACGACGTTTGGGTGCGCGGCTACGGCCTCGTCGATTCGCCGAAGATCAAGTCGGCGCCGGGCAAGATCGTCGACCACAAGGCGGTGCCGGCGCCGAACCCCGCGGCGGCAGCGCACTATTACCCGGCGATCTACTGGTTCTCGATGCTGAAGATGCCGGCGAAGTCGGAATTCCCCGGCAAGGGTGGCGACAGCGGGCTCGCCGAAACCGCAAAGAGCTTCACGGCCTGGGTAGATGGAATTAAATCGAACGGCTGCGTCGGCTGCCACCAGCTCGGCAACGAGGCGACTCGGACGATTCCAAAGGAACTCGGGAAGTTTGACGACTCGGTTCAGGCATGGGCCCGCCGCCTGCAATCGGGTCAGGCCAGCGACACAATGGCGCGCGACATCAGTCGCTTCGATGGCAATCGCGCGCTCGCGGAATTCGCCGAGTGGACCGACCGCATCGCCGAAGGACAACTGCCGAAAACGAAGCCCGAGCGGCCGCAGGGCGTTGAGCGCAACGTCGTCGTGACGCTGTGGGACTGGGGCACCGGTCACACCTATCTCCATGACGAGATCTCGACCGACAAGCGCAAGCCTACGGTCAACG
Organism: Alphaproteobacteria bacterium; assembly: GCA_035493495.1. Taxonomy (GTDB): domain Bacteria; phylum Pseudomonadota; class Alphaproteobacteria; order SMXQ01; family SMXQ01; genus DATJIG01. The sequence continues at coordinate 19,539 of DATJIG010000223.1, read as the reverse complement.
CCTACGGCAAGCTCTATGGCGCGACAGAGTTTTCGACCGACAACGCGATCATCCTCGATCCCAAGAGCAACACGGCAAGCGAAAAGAAGATCCCGGTGCGTGACCCGAAGACGCCGGACGGCCGCGATGCGCCGATGATGCCGTCGCCATACTGGGGAGACGAGCCGATCTGGTCGAGCCAGTCGAACGCGCACAACCCGATGATCGACGGTCAGGGCCGCGTGTGGTTCACGTCGCGGGTGCGTGACAACAAGGCGCCGGATTTTTGTCAGAACGGCGATCTCCACCCGTCGGCGAAGCTGACGCCGATCAAGTCGTCGAATCGACAGGTGTCGTTCTATGATCCGAAGACGGACAAGTTCACGCTGATCAACACCTGCTTCCAGACGCACCATCTGATCTTCGCCGAAGATGCCAACAACACGCTGTGGACCTCGGGCGGCGGTCCGGTGGTCGGCTGGATCAACACAAAGATGTTCGACGAGACCCACGACGAGATCAAGTCACAGGGCTGGACTCAGTTGGTGATGGACACCAACGGCAATGGCCGACGTGACGAGGCGGTGGGCCCGCGTGATCCGGTCGATCCGTCAAAGGATAAGTTGCTGCCGGGCGGCTTCTACGGCATCGCCTATAGCCCGGTCGACGGCGCGATCTGGGGCTCGATTCGGGGGTACCCGGGCGGTGTCGTGCGCCTCGCACCGGGGTCGAACCCGCCGGAGACGGCGCTCGCCGAGTACTACGAGGTGCCGTGGAAGGACGAAAAGGCGGCGAACTACGGTTACGGCCCGCGCGGCATGGACATCGACCGCAACGGCGTGGTGTGGGTGCCCCTGTCGAGCGGACATCTCGCGAGCTTCGATCGCTCGAAGTGCAAGGGGCCGCTCAACGGTCCGACCGCCACAGGTCAGCACTGCCCCGAAGGCTGGACGCTCTATCCATTCCCGGGCCCGCAGTTCGAGAACGTGTCGGACGCGGGCAGCGCCGAGTCGGCCTATTACACCTGGGTCGATCAGCGCAACACGCTCGGCCTCGGCGACAACGTGCCGATGGCGACCGGCAACGAGAACGAGAGCATCATCGCGCTGAAGGACGGCAAGATGGTCAACCTGCGGATCCCGTACCCGATGGGTTTCTACGCCAAGGGACTCGACGGCCGCATCGACGATCCGAACGCCGGCTGGAAGGGACGGGGGCTGTGGACCACCACCGGCACCCGCGCGCCGTTCCACATGGAAGGCGGCAAGGAGAACAAGCCGAAGGTCATCCATATCCAGCTTCGCCCCGATCCGCTGGCGCGGTGAGGCCGCAAGCGGCGTAGAGGTGGGAAGCAGCGTAAAGGTGAGCGGCGGACGTCAGGTCACGGCGATCTGAAGGCGACAACCTGGGCAGACGGGGGCGATCGTGAATGACGATCATGTGCCGTCGGGTGCGTCAGTCGGAGGGCAGGGCTCCTACATCGATCGGATGGATGCCGACGCATTCACCGCGTTGTGCGAGCGGGTGATCGACGCAGTGTCGAGGGACGCGAATGCCGCGAGCATTCGAATGGGCCACTGCTCGTCGGAGATCGAGCAACGCGTTCGCCGCATCGTCAAGGCGGGCGACCTGAACAACTCCGAAACAGAGCGTCAGGTCGAACTCGGGATCAGGATCACGGCGACCGCCCTCGCCGTGCTCGGCGCCAGGCCGACCACGGACGACATCCGTTATCTGCTGCGGTCGTGAGGACGTTGTCGTGCTTCACTCCATAGCCGCGAGCGGGCGGGCGACCGACTCGAGCGGCTTGCGCTCGGCGGCGACGCCCCAGCGGGCCTGGACCAGCCCCGCGGCGATCATGAACAGGGCGCCGAACAGGTAGCCGCCGAACACGTTGGCGCGCGAGCCGGTGTCGATCAGCGCGCCGAAAATCAGCGGCGACACGACGCCGCCCAGCGCGGTGCCGATCGAGTAGAACGCGGCGATGGCGAGGGCGCGCATCTCGAGCGGGAAGGTCTCGCTGACGGTGAGGTACGCCGAGCTCGCCGCCGCCGAGGCGACGAAGAAGATCACCGTCCAGGCGATGGTCTGACCCGCCGCGTCGAGCGATCCCTTGAGGAACAGGTAGCCGCTGATGGCGAGCAGCACGCCCGACAGCACGTAGGTGACGCTGATCATGATGCGTCGGCCGACAGTGTCGAACATGCGGCCGAGCATCAGGGGTCCGAGCGCGTTGCCGAGTGCGAACGGCAGCAGATACCAGCCGACCCGGTCCGCCTGCACGTCGTAGAAGTCGGTCAGCACCAGGACGTAGGTGAAGAAGATCGCGTTGTAGAAGAACGCTTGCGCCGACATCAGGCTCAGGCCGACCAGCGCGCGCTGGCGGTGCTCGTGGAACAGCACGCGCAGCGCCTCGGCGAGCGGTGTGTGGTGACGTTCGCGCAGCCGCAGTCGCGGGTGCGGGCCGTCGGTCAGGATGCAGCCGCCGTCGCGCATGCGGCCCTCGATCTGCTCGATGACGGCACACGCCTGCTCGGGCTTGCCGTGGGTCATCAGCCAGCGCGGACTCTCGGGGATCCACATGCGCATCAGCAGGATCGGCAGCGCCAGCGCGCCGCCGATCAGGAAGCAGAGCCGCCAGCCGGCATCGGGGCCCAGCGCGGATGCGTCCAGAAGCACGATCGAGCCCGCGGCGCCGAGCCCTGCGCCGAACCAGAAGCTGCCGTTGATCGCGAGATCGGTGTGGCCGCGGACGCGCGCGGGCAACAGCTCCTGGATCGTCGAATTGATCGCCGCGTACTCACCGCCGATGCCGGCGCCGGTGATGAACCGGAAGAGCGTGAAGCTCCAGATGTCCCACGAGAACGCCGTTGCCGTGGTCGCCGCCATGTAGATCGCGAGGGTGATGAAGAACAGCACGCGCCGTCCCCAGCGGTCGGTGAGCCAGCCGAACAGGAGCGCTCCCAGCACCGCGCCGGCGAGATAGGCGCTCGACGCAAGCCCGACCTCCGCGTTGGTGAAGGCGAGGGTCGGGGACTCCTTGAGGGCGCCGGCGACGGCGCCGGCGAGCGTGACCTCCAGCCCGTCGAGGATCCAGGTGATGCCGAGGGCAATCACGACGAGAGTGTGGAAGCGGCCCCATGGCAGGCGATCCAGTCGCGCGGGGATATCGGTCTCGACGATGCGCGGCGCTGATTCCATCGGTCTCCCTCGGCACATGGGTCATGGCGCACGGACGGGGTGCGTCCGGGCCGGCCGTCTGATAAGAACGACCAAGCCTCTGCCGAATCCGGTGTCTAAAAAATGTCCGACGCGCCCCCGACGTTCCGATTCAAGATCGAGGAGGCTCCGCCGATCCTGTTGCAGAGCGATCACCTTCCCCGGACCGACGCCAATAGTCCCGTGCTGACCCATGCCGGGCACACGATCGCCTTCATGTCGCACTATGTGCCGATCGGGCATACTTATCGCCGCTCGAGCGACGCCGGGCTGCACTTTACGAGTCCGCCCGAGCGCGTGACTCTCGTCGACGATCCCGATTCCACCGTCGGCAAGTGGATTCAGTCGGTGTGGCGAGCGCCCGACGGGACGTATTACGGCTGGTACCACGCCGAGGAGGTCGGCATGTGCCCGACGCGGCTGTTCGTGCCGCACATCGGCGCGCTGGTATCGCATGATCGTGGCCGGACCTGGCGCTGCATCGGTGCCGTGCTGCGCGCGGGCAATCGCGAAATCGACTGCGGTTACCGAAACGGATTCCTGGCCGGCGGTTATGGCGATTTCTGCGTGGTGCCCGATCGCCAGCACCGCTACTTCTATATCCACCTCTCGAGTTACGTCGCGACCGAGACGGCGCAAGGCATCGCCGTGGCGCGGTGCGCGGTGCGCGATCGCGACCATCCGGTCGGGAAGATCGAACTCTGGCACAACCGCGGATGGGTCGCGGCCGATGGACTCTTGCCGTCGCCGATCTGGCCCGTTGCGCGGGGCTGGCGACATGTCGACCCGGACTCCTTTTGGGGACCGGCGATCCACTACAACCGCGCGCTCGACGTCTGGGTGATGCTGCTCAACCGCACCCGCAACGGGACCGGCGATATCCGCCAGGAGGGAGTCTACGTTTCGTTCAACGAGCGACTCGACGAACCGTTGGGCTGGAGCACGCCCCAGTGCCTGATCTCGGGCGGGGTTTGGTATCCCGAGGTTGTCGGTAGTGGTCCCGAGGACGGTGACGCCCAGGCCGGTTCGCCGGCGCGCCTGTTCATGTCGGGATTCTCGGCGTGGAACATACGGTTCCACCGCGCCGTCGCCGGCGAGCCGCCGTCGCACCGGGTCGTCGTCCGCAACGAGGACTGGGTCCGGTTGTTCGGCCCGGAAGCGCCGGGGCGCCTCGGCATCGGCTGACATCGACATAAACAGTCCGGGGCTGGGCCATATATCTTTGGTAGAGTTGCCAGATGATCGATGCACCCCAGGCCACCGCGTCGCAGACGGGCCCGGCGCCGACCGACTCCCGCCGCGGATGGCTCCCGTTCTTCGCGCATTTCTTCCGCGTCGCCGGGGTGTTCTGGACCTCCGAGCACAAGTGGGTGGCCTGCGGCCTGACCGCTGCCCTGATCGTGCTGACGCTGGCGATGGTGGCGGTGCAGGTCGCGCTCAACCTGTGGACCGAGCGGCTGTACGACGCGCTGTCGGGCCGCTCCATCGCGCGGTTCGTGACGCTCCTCGGTGCCCTCGGCGCGATCGTGCTCGCCAATCTCACGATCGTCACCACGCACCTCCGTCTGAAACGACGTCTCCAGATTACCTGGCGCCGCTGGCTCACCGCGACTGTGTCCGGCGAGTGGATGAGCGAAGCCCATCACTATCAGCTCACTTATATGCCGGGCGAGCACTCGAATCCCGATGGCCGGATCGCCGAGGACATCCGCATCACCTGCGAATCGGCGCTCGATCTCGGCCATTCGCTGTTCTACTGCACGATCCTGTTGGTGAGCTTCGCCAACATCCTGTGGACACTGTCGGGCGATCCCATCTTCACATTCGGGGTCATCGAGGCGCACATCCCGGGGCACCTCGTATGGGCGGCGCTGGTCTACGCGATCATCGGCAGCTCGGTGGCGGTGCTGCTGGGCCGGCCTCTCGTGCGCGCCGTCGACCGTCGCCAGACCAGCGAAGCGAGCTTCCGCTTCGGCGTGGCGCGGGCGCGCGAGAATTCATTGCCGATCGGGCTGCTGCACGGCGAGAAGGCGGAGCGGCGGCAATTCGAGCAATTGTTCGTCGACGTCGTCGCGGCGTGGAACCGCCAGACCGCGGCGCTTGCCAACATTTTCATGTTCACGTCGAGCTGGTCGGTTCTCCTCCAGGTCGTCCCGGTGCTGATCTCGGCGCCGCGGTTCATCGCCGGCGTAATCACCCTCGGCGTGCTGATGCAGATCGCCCAGGCGTTCCAGCAGACGGTCGGCGCGTTATCGTGGCCGGTCGACAACCTGTCGCAGGTGGCGGAGTGGCGCGCCTCCGCGGAGCGCGTGCTGAGCCTGCACTCGGCTGTCCGAAGTCTCGTCGACAGCCTGAAGCAGGGAAGCACTGCGATGCTCAATCTGCGCGAGGGCCCGACCAGGTCGCTCAATTTCCGGCAAGTGTCGATCGCCGATCCCGACGGCTCGGTGGCGATTGGGCCGTTCGACCTCACCATCGCCGCGGGCGAGCGGGTGCTGATCTCCGGCGATACGACAGGGGCGATCAAGCTGTTCAAGGCGACGGCGGGGCTTTGGCCGTGGGGTCACGGCGACATCGAGCTCCCCGCCGGCGAGCCGATCTCTTTCATGCCGCAGCAGCCGTACGTTCCGCCCGGCACGTTGCGCGACCTGATCTGCTATCCCGGTGGCCGGAATCCATGCGACGACCTGGCGATGGCCGACATTCTGAGGCGCGTCGGCCTGCCGGATCTCGTGACGCGCCTGGACGAGGCCGAGCGCTGGGACCAGTCTCTGTCCGCCGACGAGCTGCAGCGGCTGGGGTTTGCGCGGCTTTTCATGCACCGCCCACGATGGGCGTTCTTGCAGGACGCGATGGACGCTCTGGGAGCGGATGGCGAAGCCGAAATGCTGCGCCTCGCGGACGCGATGCTGCCGGGCACGACGATCCTATCGATCGCCAATCACGACATGCAGCCCGACTACTACACGCGCGCGCTCACCGTCGTGAAGCACGACGGCTATTCGATCGTCGAGGAAGCTCGGCCTACGCGCGCGGTGTTGCCGGCATAGCTCGCGCGGCGCGGATCAGCCCGGCGTACCATGCTGCCGACGCCTTCGGCGTGCGCCTCAGTGACGTGTAGTCGACATGCACGAGCCCGAAGCGCTGCGAGTAGCCGTTGCCCCATTCGAAATTGTCGAGCAGCGACCAGACGAAGTAGCCACGCACGTCGGCACCCTCTGAGATCGCATCGTGCATTGCGCCGGTGTAGGCGCTGAGATAGCTGATGCGGCGCGGGTCGTTGACCGCACCGGTTGCATCGGGCGCCTCATCGCCGCCGCAGCCGTTCTCGGTCACGTAGATCGGCAGCTTGTAGCGCGCGGTGACGCCGACCAGCTCATCGCGGAATGCTTCGGGAAAGATCGGCCAGCCGATGTCGGTAACCGGTGCGTTCTCGGGGGCGCTGCCCCAGCCGAAACCCCACACGCTGCCGGGCTCGATCTTGCCGAAGATCGGACCGTAGTGGTTGAGCCCGAACCAGTCGATTGGACGCTTGATGCGTTCCATGTCGCCAGGCTGTACGTACGGCGAAATGAATTTGGCGATCTGCGGCGGATAGGCGCCGAGCAGCTGCGGATCGGGAAATGCGCCGTTCCAGAACTCGTCGAACAGCACGCATACGGCGCGCGTCTCCGGCGTGTCGGTCTCAGGGATGATGCGCTGACGGTTATGGACCGCGCCGATTGAGGCGCCCTTCACCTCCGCGCGCAGCACGTCGACTGCGGCTCCATGGGCCAGATTGACGTGATGGATGGCGCGCAGGTGCATCTCGCGGTCGCGAATTCCGGGAGCGCCCCAGTCGTTGGTGTAGCCGAACAGGGTGAACACCGAGAATTCGTTGAAGGTCGCAAAGCGCTTCACGCGGTCGCCGTAGCGCCGCGCGATCAGCGTCGCGTAGTCGGCGAACCAGTCGGCGCTGTCGCGATTGGGCCATCCGCCGATGTCCTCGAGCGCCTGCGGCAGGTCCCAATGATAGAGGCAGAGCCAGGGCTCTATGCCGTCCGCGAGCAGCCCGTCGATGAGACGATCATAGAAGGCGAGGCCCGGCTCGTTCACCGCGCCGCGTCCTTGCGGCAGCACGCGCGGCCAGGACACAGAGAAGCGGTAGGCGTCGACGCCGAGACCCTTTATCAGCGCGATGTCCTCGGCGTAGCGGTGGTAGTGATCGCATGCGACGTCTCCGGTGTCGCCGTTCGCGACCTTGCCCGGGATCGTGCAGCGCGTGTCCCAGATGCTGGGCGCGCGACCGTCTTCGCGCGCGGCGCCCTCGATCTGATACGCGGATGTGGAGACGCCCCACAGAAAACCAGACGGCCATTTGCCCGACGGATACGCACTCGACATGGAGAATTCCTCCGCAACGACGAGGTCATAGGCTGCTTACGTGGTGGGCAGGCGACGGAGCGTCGCGGCGGGGCGGCAGCCTGAACGCCCCATTCTCGCTGCTGATATGCCACATCACGGATTTGTGTCAGTGGCTAAGATTCGCTTGTGTGGCGAAAACGGGTTGCCTAGACGGAACGTCCTAGTCTAGGAAGGCTCTCGGTTGGCCGCCGCTTCCCGTGCAGCCCCGGGAATTTCGGCTAAGCCACGGTACAGATTAGGAAATTACCGCTCGACACGGCTGAGAGGCGGTTCAGTATCCGGCCCCAGAACGTCGGAACCCGGAAAGAGTCCGGAAACACCGGTATTGTATCGTTCCGGTTCGCCTGAGCGGACCAATCTGGAGACACTTGTGGCAGAAGTTATCAACAAGAAGGGCCCGCTCGCCGACGCGTTGCGTCACGTGCGCGTGGCGGCCTGGATCATCGGCATCTTCAGCTTCGCGATGAACCTGCTGGTTCTCGCATCGCCGATTTACATGATGCAGGTGTACGACCGCGTCATCCCGACCGGCAATGGCGCGACCCTCATTCTCCTCACGCTCATCATCTGCAGCGCGCTGGCAGTGATGGCGGCACTCGACGCGATCCGTTCGATGATGCTGACTCGCATCGGCGCGTGGCTCGACAGCAAGCTCGCCCGGCCCGTGATCGAGGCGTCGGTGCTGCGCACCGTCCGTCAGGGCAGCCCGTTCGGCGCGCTTGGCCTTCGCGACATCGCGACGCTCCGCCAGCTCGTCGGCGGCCCGGCGCTCGTGCCGCTGTTCGACGCCCCGTGGGCGCCGATCTTCCTCGCCATCGTGTTCCTCGTGCATCCGGTGCTCGGCTGGATCTCTGTGTTCGGCGCCATCGTGCTTGCCGGCCTCGCGTACCTCAACGAGCGCCGCTCGCGCGAGGCTCTTCAGGAGTCGAACAAGGCCTCGGCCCGCGCCTTCGCCGAAGCCGACATGACGATCCGCAACGCCGATACCATCGTCGCGATGGGCATGCTGCCGGGCATCCTGCACCGCTGGCACGACCTCAACGACGAGAGCGCTGCGCATCTCGAGAAGGCCAACGACCAGATGAGTTGGATCTCGTCGACCGCCAAGTTCTGGCGCCTGTTGCTGCAGGTCGGAATTCTCGGCGCCGGCGCCTGGCTCGTCGTGCATCGTGAGATGACCGGCGGCGCGATGATTGCCGCGTCGATCATCATGGGTCGAGCCGTCGCTCCGTTCGAGCAGGCGATCAGCGTCTGGAAGGTGCTGATCTCAGCCCAGGCGAGCTATCGCCGCCTCAAGGAGCTGCTGCAGACGATGGGCGACAGCACGCCGGCGACGCTTTTACCGCGTCCGAAGGGCCGCGTGACCGCCGAACAGGTTACCTATGGCCCGCCAGGCGCGCCGGAGCCGACCGTGCAGCAGGTGAGCTTCGCGGTCGAGCCGGGCGAGACGCTTGCTATCATCGGCCCGTCGGGCGCCGGCAAGACCACGCTTTCGCGCCTCTTGGTCGGCAGCCTCGTGCCGTTTCGCGGCGCGGTGCGCCTCGACGGCGCCGACATGGTGGCCTGGGAGCCGACCGACCGCGGCCGTTACATGGGCTATCTGCCGCAGACCGTCGACCTGTTCGCCGGCACGGTGCGCGAGAACATCGCCCGCTTCGGCGAAGCGAGCGACGAGGACATCATCGCCGCCGCGCAGACCGCCGGCGCGCATGACCTGATCCTCAACCTGCCGAAAGGCTACGACACTCCGATCGGCGACGGTCGCTGGAATCTCTCCGGCGGACAGCGACAGATGGTCGGGCTCGCCCGCGCCTTCTTCGGCAAACCGTCGTTCATCGTCCTCGACGAGCCGAATTCCAACCTCGACTCCGCCGGCGAGCAGGCGCTCGCTTCGGCCATCCGCACCGCGAAGGAGCAGAAGATCTCCGTCGCGGTGGTGACCCAGCGCCCGAACCTGCTCGTCCTTGCGGACAAGGTTCTGGTGATGCGCAACGGCCGCGTCGAGCTCCTCGGTCCGCGCGACGAAGTGCTCGCCAAGATGGGCTGGAACGTCGGCGGTCAGCCGGCCCCGATCCGCGGTCCGCGGCCGCTCGCCAGCGTTCAAGTTGCTCAGGATTCCCTATGACTCTCAAAACCATTGCACCCGAGAACCGCGTTCCGGCGCGGCCGACCAAGCACATCCTGACCATCGGCGATGTGTCCGAAGCGATGAACCTCAGCCGAATCGTCTTTATCGGTCTGACGATCGTCACCGTGTTCTTCGTGGGCTTCGTCGGCTGGGCGTCGTTCGCCCCGATCGACAGCGCCGCGATGGCGCCCGCCACCATCGTCGTGGAGAGCAGCAAGAAAGCCATTCAGCATTTCGACGGCGGCACCGTCTCCAAGGTGCTGGTGAAGGAAGGCGACCAGGTGGTCGCCGGCCAGACGCTCGTCGTCATGGACGACACCTCGGCGCGCGCGAACGTCGACATGCTGCGCTCCGATCTCGATGCGTCGTTGGCACTTCAGGCGCGGTTGCTCGCCGAGCGTGATCGCCGCGATTCAATCGCCTTTCCCGAGGAGCTGACCAAGCGCGGCGACGCCGGCAATACCGCTGTGCAGGCCATCACGAACTCGCAGCAGCGGGCGTTCGTGGCGAAGCGCGACGCGATCGAGAGCCAGATCAAGATCCTCGACCAGCGCAACGCGCAGATCGACGAGGAAGTGAAGGGTCTCCGTAACCAGATCGCCTCCCAGGACCGGCAGCTTATGCTGATCAAGGAAGAGCAGAAGGGCGTCGAGGAACTGCTCGCGAAGGGTCTCGAGCGCAAGCCGCGCCTGCTCGCCCTCCAGCGCAACACCGCGGAGATCGAGGGTAGCCGGTCGCAGAACTACGCGGCAATCGCACGGGCGCAGCAGACCGCCGGCGAGAACGAGCTCAAGAAGGTAGATCTGACCGTCTCGAATGTCACCGATGCCGCGACGAAACTGCACGACGAGCAGGTGAAGATCGGCGAACTGCGCGAGAAGCTGCGCTCGGCCCAGGAAGTGCTCGACCGCACGATCGTCAAGGCGCCGACCGCCGGCCAGATCGTCAACCTCAAGCTGTTCACTCCGGGCGGCGTGCTGCCGCCGCGCGACACGGTGATGGAGATCGTGCCGGAGAAGGACCAACTCGTGGTCGATGCGCAGGTCGCGCCGACCGACATCGACGTCGTCCATGCCGATCTCCCTGTGCAGCTCCGGCTGACGGCGCTCAACCAGCGGGTGACGCCGACCGTGTTCGGTCACGTCCAGACCGTCTCGGCCGACCGCCAGCAGGACCAGCGCACGGGCAACGCCTACTACACGGCGCGCATCGTCATCGACCGCGGGCTAGACGAGCTGGAAGGCGTGAAGCTCTATCCGGGCATGCCGGCCGAGGCGATGATCGTCACCGGCGAGCGGACCCTGATGAGCTATCTCTTCAAGCCTCTGCTCGGCGGCCTCAACCGCGCCATGCGCGAGGATTGAGGTGATTCGGAACGCCGGCGCGGCCGCACTCCTGGTCGCGCTGGCGCTTTCCATTTCGCTCCCGGCGCATGCCCAGGACCGGACGGCGCTTCCCGGCATCCCGGCAACGGATCACCGTCGCGCGGTGACCGAGACCGACTGGCCGTGGCGCACGGTCGGCCGCGTCAACCTCGCCGGGAAGGGACACTGCACCGGCGTGCTGGTGGGTGAGCGTCAGGTGCTGACGGCCGCCCACTGCCTGTGGAGCGTGACCGCCAAGGCGCCGCTTCCGGCCGGTGTCCTTCACTTCGTCGCCGCATGGGATCGCGGCACCTATCTCGCCGTCGCCGGAGTGACACGGGTCACGACCGCTGACAAGCCGGCCTATGGGCCCGCCATTTCCGGCTACGATCCGGCGCGTGACTGGGCGCTCCTCGAACTCGATGCCCCGATCGGGCGGACCGTGGGATGGGTGGCGCTGCTGTCGAAGGGCGAGGCCGACGAGGTTCTGCAGCCCGGAACGCCGCTGGCCATCGCCGGTTATAATCAGGACGTGGCCCAGGCATTGCGCGTTGACGACGCCTGCCGGGTCGAGGACACAATGGAGGGCGGCCTCGTGTTCCGGCATGCCTGCGCCGGGACCAAGGGCGTGTCAGGCGGTCCCCTGTTCGCGAAGGTCGCGGGGACGTATCGGGTCGTCGGGTTGCTGGTCGGAATCGAGAAGCGGAGCGGACTCAGCGTTGCGGTCTCGTCGCGAGCCATCCCGGCGCTCGACCATTCCGAGCATCGGCCCTGACCGGCAGACAACCGTTCATCTCAGAGAGGAAACAGTCATGAGCGAGGACAAGATTTACTGCGACGGCATTTCGAACATCACCCTGATCGGCGGGATGGTGCGCATCGATCTGTTCACGCTGTCGCCGACTGGGAAGGACAAGAACGGGCGTCCGTCGATGCAGTTCCTGACCCAGCTCATCATGCCGCCGGACGCGTTCCTCCAGGGATTGGGTGCGATGCAGAATCTGGTGCAGCAGCTCAAGGAAAAAGGCGTCGTGCGACCGATGCCGGGCGAGCCGGTTGCCGCCGACCAGAAGAACTGACGTCGCTTGCTTAGGAGCCTTCAGTAGCGCAACGAGGCTTTTCGGTCGCGGGCCCGGAACTGAAGCATCTTTCCGGCCCGCACCTCCACCACGTCGCGCGGCGTCAACGTCGCCGCCTGGGCGCGCGTCACCAGACTGTAGTGGCGCGCGTCGTCGCAGGCGGCGCCGACTTCCCAGCAATCGTCGCCGTTGGTGACCCACAGCTTCGGATCGAATCGGCTGAGGTCGACCGGCCGCGAGTAGGCGCGCAGCGTCTTCTTCGCGCCGGCGACGTACTCGTGGAAGTACGACATCGCAAGCTCGCGCAGGCTGCGGTACACGGGATCGCGCCACCTGAGCCAGATGTGATTGCTCTTCGAGATGGCGCCCCAGCAGCCGTGGCGGCGGAACAGCACGACGACGTGGTCGTCATCGCCCTTGGCGCGCAGATCCATCAGCAGCGGCTTGTGGCCGTGGATCCACAGCGCACAAGCGGCAACGAACGCCGCCTCGATGCAGTGCGCGCGACCGTGCCGCAGCGTCGCCTGCACCGAACGGCAGGTGTCGCCGTTCGGCTCGAAGTTGGTCGGCATCCGGGTGAGAAGCGCCTGGATCTGCTCGGGAGTGTCGAGCCGTGCGAGCAGCGCCGCCTCGCGCACGGGCAATCCGAGTTTCAACGCTGCGGCACGGGCGTTTCTCACGACGCTTGGCCTTGCGCGGTCGGCGCGTCGGGCGAGCCCCCGCCGCCCGCGATCTCGCGCGCGAGAGCGACTGCCTCGCCATAGGTCTTGGCGATGCGGATGCCGTTGGCGCTCAGGATGTGCATGTCAGTCAGCACCGCAGTCGGCTGCGGCTGCAGCCCGGAGAGGATGAGCGCGGTGCCGCGGCGGTGGCAGCCGTCGATGAAGTCGCGCAGGCGGCTCGCGCCGGTAGCGTCGATCATCTGCACCTGGCTCATGCGCAGGATAAAAGCGCGCGGCGCGCCGGCGATGCGGTCGAGCACCTCGGTCAGTAACTCAGCGGCGCCGAAGAACAGGGGGCCGCGGAACTGGAACACCTCGACGTTGGACGGCAGGTCGGAGCGCTGCGAGTAGACGTCGTTGGCCGGCCGCGTGAAGTCGTCGATGTCGGTTTCGATCACCGTGCCCATACTGCCGCGCACAACCTCGGCCATGCGGTGCATGAACAATACCGCGGCGAGCACCACGCCGACTTCAATCGCGAACGTGAGATCGACAGCGACCGTCAGACCAAAGGTCAGCAGAAGAACGAGACGATCGCCCCAGGGCGCGCGCATCAGATGCCGGAAACGGTCGATTTCACTCATGTTCCAGGCGACGATGACGAGCACCGCGGCCAGGCTTGCGAGCGGGATGTAGTCGGCAAGCGGTGCCAGCGCGACCATGAACAGCAGCACGAACACCGCATGCAACATGCCCGACACCGGCGAGCGTGCGCCGGAGCGAATGTTGGTCGCCGTGCGGGCGATGGCGCCGGTGGCGGGGAGTCCGCCGAACAGCGCCGACGCCGCGTTGGCCACGCCCTGAGCCACCAGCTCGCAATTCGAGCGGTGGCGCCGGCCGGTCATGCCGTCGGCGACCACGGCCGACAGCAGCGACTCGACTCCGGCGAGGAACGCGATGGTGAAAGCCGAGGGCAGCAGCTCGCCGATCTTGGCGAACGTCACGTCGGGGAAGTGCGGCATCGGGATCGACCCGTTCAACCCGCCGAACCGCGAGGCGATGGTGTCGATGTGGAGCCCGAGCGCCGAAGTCGCTGCGGCGCCGAAAATGATGGCGACGAGAAATCCGGGCGCCTTGGGCGCGAACCGCCGCAGCAGGACGATGATGGCGAGCGACCCTCCGGCGATGGCGATGTTCGACGGATTGACGGTGTCGCGCGCCGCCCAGAACGCCGGCCACTTGGCGAAGAACGCCGCCGGCACGTCGGCGATGACGAGTCCGAACAGATCCTGGATCTGGCTGGTGAAGATGATGACGGCGATGCCGGAGGTGAACCCGGTGACGACCGGCTCGGGGATGTACTTGATCCAGGTGCCGAGGCGCGCGACGCCGGCAGCGATCAGCATCGCGCCCGCCATCAGCGTGGCGAGGATCAGGCCGTCGTAACCGTGCTCGCGGATGACGCCGAACACGACGACGACGAACGCTCCCGTGGGACCGCCGATCTGGAACCGGCTGCCGCCCAGCGCCGAGATCAGGAATCCGGCAATGACTGCGGTGAGCAGGCCTTTGTCCGGCGTCGCGCCCGAGGCAATGGCCAGCGCCATGGCGAGCGGCAGGGCAACGATCGCGACGGTGAGACCCGACACGAGATCGTGCCGGAACCAGTCGAGCGAGTAGCCCTGACGCAGGATGGTGATGAGCTTGGGGACGAAGAGGTGCCAGGCGGGGCCGGGCGTCGAGGGGGAGGGCGGTGAGGTGGCCATCGATGTGCGAAGCGTTGCGGTGAGAGCCGCGCAGTCTACGACGCCCGGTCCGGCCGGGGAATCCTTCGATAGACCTCGCGGAGCGCCGACGACCAAATTCGCATCGAGCGGAAATACGCATCGTCCTCGGTGATGCGGCGCCGGATGTCGATGCGGTGGGCACCTTGCGGTAGACCAGCAGGTCGATCGGCAGCCGAACGTGAGATTGCTGCTCAGCATCGAGCTTATGGAAACGAGCGCGAGCTTCACCGCGTCGTAGAGGTCGGTCCCGTACTGTGCCGCCCGGTCGAGGATAGACTTACCGGTCTTTTGTGTTCGCCGATCTGCTGGCATCTCCGGCTGTACGTCGACCAAAATCGCTAGCGGCCGCTGCCGAGCGTGAAACACGCGCCGGGAAACCGACGGCACTGCGCATCAGCATGGGACGGGGCGTGATGTCATGGGAGGGAACGAAGGGGACCGCGTTTTATACGGCTTGTTGACCGTCTGACACCGCTCAATCGTCGGCCAAGTGCCGGCTCCATGACAGTGCTCTGTATTCATCATATAAAAATGTATTTTAAAAATGTTCAACATCACGTAGTGGTGTTTTTCCGCTTGATGGAGGTCTGAGCATGGTTCGGTGGCTGTCGGGTTTCTTTCTTGGCGTATTGGCTCTCGCGGCGTTGCCGGCGGTGGCGCAGACCCAGATGCTGAACGTCTCCTACGATCCGACGCGCGAGTTCTACGACGACATCAATCGCGCATTCGCCCAGCAATGGCAGCAGAAGACCGGACAACAGGTTTCGATCCGGCAATCCCATGGCGGCTCGGGCACCCAGGCGCGCGCGGTGATCGAGGGACTGAGTGCCGATGTGGTCACCCTGGCGCTGGCGCCGGACATTGATGCCATCGCCGAGCGCGGGCTGATCGCCAAGAACTGGCAGACGCGGCTTCCCGACAATTCGTCGCCCTACACCTCCACCATCGTCTTCCTGGTTCGCAAGGGCAACCCAAAGGGGATCAAGGACTGGAACGATCTCGTCGATAAGCCCAACGTCTCGATCGTGACGCCCAACCCGAAGACCTCGGGCGGCGCGCGCTGGAACTACGTGGCGGCGTGGGGCTACGCGATGAAGACCTGGAACGACGAGGGCAAGGCCAAGAAATTCGTCGGTGACATTTACAAGCGCGTCGCGGTGCTCGATTCGGGCGCCCGCGCCTCGACCGTGACCTTCGTCGATCGCGGCATCGGCGACGTGCTGCTGTCGTGGGAAAACGAGGCCTATCTGGCGATCAAGGATCTGGGCCCCGACAAGTTCGACATCGTCGTGCCGAGCGTCAGCATCCTGGCCGAGCCGCCAGTCGCCGTGGTCGACAAGGTCGCGGACCGCAAGAAGACGCGCGACGTGGCGACGGCCTATCTCCAGTTCCTGTACACGCCCGAGGGACAGAAGATCATCGTCAAGCACTACTTCCGTCCGCGCATGCCGGAGGTCGCAGAGGGCTACAAGGATCAGTTCCCGCAGCTCGACCTGATGACGATCGACGATCCGCTCTTCGGCGGCTGGGCGGCGACCCAGAAGAAGCACTTCGCCTCGGGCGGTGTTTACGACCAGATCTACACGCCGGGACGCTAGAGTGCTCAATTAATGGCCGTGGCTACCTAATTAGTCAGCGAATGTGGGGACGGCGCGTGGAAGGAGGTCCCCCCGCCGCCCCGGATTTTCAGAAGAGCCACGTTGTCTCAGCGCTTTGGATGGGCGAGCCCTGAGCAGGCGCTGTCGTGCGGGTCCGCCATGGCACGGCGGATGCGCTCTCAGGGGTGATGCAACAGTAAGCCATCATCCGACGCCATCTTCGATTCTGAGAACCCGAGCCGCGATGAGCTCGACCAGATATTCGCTGTCTCGCGCGTGGTCGCGCGACCGGTCGCGATGTTCATCGACCGCTCCGAACGGCGTGATCGAAGCTGCCGATGCCGACGTGTCCGCCTACATCGTCGACGGTCTTCAAGCGCGAGCGAGCGACGACGATCGTCGATATGGCGACCAGCCGCTTCAGCGCCTTTCTCGCGTCCGTCGGTCGAGCCCAAGGTCGCTACCTCTGAGGCGGACCTCTCTCGCGTCACATGACACCGCCCACGCGGTCTCAATCCGCTGCTCGCGTGCGTGAACACGTCGGCGCGTCTCCGGTCGGCAGCGAGCGCATCGCACGCCGGAGAGCCGCTTCGGCGCCGTTGCGAAGTTAATCAGCGAATGCCCGCAAAAACGTCAGCGACACTGCCCAATCGCTGACACGCAACATCGCAGAAGTGCAAGAAGATCCCGATTTTTAACGGTTTTCGCGCTTTGGCATAGCGGATGCACATAGAGAAGCGACGGGCCAGTGGCGCGAAGCCGAAGGAAGCAGAGACCTAGATGAGCGAGAAGCAGAAGTCGTCCAGCAGAACCGATGCTGCGCCCGCGATCACACGTCGCCGCGTGCTGAAGGATGGCGCGCGCATCGCCGGCACCGCGGCGTTGATGGCGGCGGTGCGTTCGGCGTTTCCCGCCGGGGTGTTCGCGCAAGCGGCTGGCCCCGAGACGACGAAGGCGACCTTCGGCTACATCGCGCTCACCGATTCATCGCCACTGATCATCGCCAAGGAAAAGGGGCTGTTCGCCAAGTACGGGCTGCCCAATGTCGAGGTGACGAAGCAGGCGTCGTGGGCGTCGACGCGCGACAGCATCGAGCTCGGCTCGGGCGCCGGCGGCATCGACGGCGCGCACATCCTGACGCCCATGCCGTATCTCATCACCAGCGGCAAGGTAACCAAGAACAATCAGCCGTTGCCGATGTACATCATGGCGCGGCTCAACGTGAACGGTCAGTGCATCTCGGTCGCGAAGGAACATCTGCCGACCGGCGTCAAGCTCGACTCCTCCGTGCTCAAGGCCTCGTTCCGGAAGATGGCGGCCGCGGGCAAGGAGGTTAGGTGCGCGATGACCTTCCCCGGCGGCACCCACGACATGTGGATCCGCTACTGGCTCGCCGCCGGCGGCATTGACCCCGACAAGGACGTGCAGACGATCGTCGTACCGCCGCCGCAGATGGTGGCGAACATGAAGGTCGGCACCATGGAGGCATTCTGCGTCGGCGAGCCTTGGAACGATCAGCTTGTTCACCAGAACATCGGCTTCACCGCGCTGACCACTGGTGAACTGTGGAAGGACCACCCCGAGAAGAGCTTCGCGGTGCGTGCCAACTGGGCCGACAAGAATCCAAAAGCGGCCAAGGCGGCCCTGATGGCCGTCCAGGAAGCCCAGATGTGGTGCGATAAGGCGGGGAACAAGCAGGAGATGTGCGAGATCGTCGCCCGTCGCTCCTGGTTCAATGTGCCGGTCGAGGACATCGTCAGCCGCGCCCAGGGCAACATCGATTACGGCGACGGCCGCAAGGTCGAGAACTCGCCGCACATCATGAAGTACTGGGCGAACTTCGCCTCGTACCCGTTCCGCAGCCACGAGCAGTGGTTCCTCACCGAGAACATCCGCTGGGGCAAGCTGCCCCCGGACTTCGACGTCAAAGGCATCATCTCCAAGGTCAACCGCGAGGACCTGTGGAAGGAGTCGGCGAAGGCGATCGGCGTGACGGACGCCGGGATCCCGAAGAGCACGTCGCGCGGCGTCGAGACTTTCTTCGACGGCAAGACGTTCGATCCCGACAAGCCCGACGTCTACCTCGCTTCGCTCAACATCAAGAAGATCGGAGCGTAGGCGAATGGGCTTTCCCGCTCGCGACAAGCAGGCTCGCTCGCCGTCGCAGAAACCCGCGACCGTGACGGCGCTGCGCCCGAACCTCGGCCTGGCGCCTGTGTCGGCGCCGATCATCGGCTACGCCCGGACGGTCGCCTCGCGGATGCTGCCGCCGCTGGTGACGTTGCTGCTGATCCTCGGCCTGTGGCAGTTCCTGTGCTCGAGCCCCGGCGCGTCCCTGCCGGCACCGTCGAAGATCCTGACGTCGAGCTGGGAGCTCATCACCAATCCGTTCTTCGACCGCGGCAATCTCGACAAGGGATTGTTCTGGCATCTGCTGGCGAGCCTCAAGCGCGTCGCGCTCGGCTTCTCGCTGGCGGCGTCGATTGGCATCGCGCTGGGCGTGCTGATCGGTCAAAGCGTCGTCGCCCACCGCGGCCTCGATCCGATCTTCCAGGTGCTGCGCACCGTGCCGCCGCTCGCCTGGCTGCCGCTGTCGCTCGCCGCGTTCCGCAACGCCGATCCTTCGGCGATCTTCGTGATCTTCATCACCGCGGTGTGGCCGATCATCATCAACACCGCCGTCGGCGTCCGAAACATTCCCGAGGACTACCGCAACGTTGCGCGCGTCCTCAGGCTCAATAGCATCGAGTACTTCTGGAAGATCATGCTGCCGGCGTGCGTGCCGTATATCTTCACCGGCCTCAAGATCGGTGTCGGCCTATCGTGGCTCGCCATCGTCGCGGCCGAGATGCTGATCGGCGGCGTCGGCATCGGCTTCTTCATCTGGGACGCGTGGAACAGCTCGCTGATCAGCGACATCGTCGTCGCGCTGATCTACGTCGGGCTGGTCGGCTTCATGCTCGACCGTCTGATCGCGGCGCTCGGCTATTTCGTCTCGCGCGGCACCGCCACGAAGTAAGGCAGGAAGTAGGACCGTCATGACCGCCTATCTCAGCATCGAAGAGGTCGGCATGGTTTTCCCCACGAAGGGGGGATCGTTCGTCGCCCTGCAGTCGATCGATCTCAAGATCGCGCGCGGCGAGGTGGTATCGCTGATCGGCCACTCGGGCTGCGGCAAGTCGACGCTGCTCAACATCATTGCCGGCCTCCTGGAGCCGAGCTCGGGGGCGGTGCTGCTCGACGGCAAGGCGGTCGAGGGGCCGGGGCCGGAACGGGCGGTCGTGTTCCAGAACCACTCGCTGCTGCCGTGGCTCACGGT
>DATJIG010000222.1:0-8241 GCA_035493495.1 Alphaproteobacteria bacterium | reverse complement strand
TTCGACGTCTGCGAGCTGTCGCTGTCGTCGTACCTCATGGCTCGCGCACGCAATCTGCCATTCACCGCGATCCCGGTGTTCCCGCGCCGCCTGTTCAGCCAGTCGCAGATCTGGATCAACGGCGCTCGCGGCATCCGCGAGCCCAAGGACCTGATCGGCAAGCGGGTCGGACTCAACACCTTCCAGACGACACTGTCGGTGCTCGCCAAGGGCGATCTGCAGACCGAGCATGGCGTGCCGTGGCGCTCGATCGAATGGATCGTGACCAAGCCCGAGACAGTCGAGTTCACCCCGGAGCCCGGCGTCAAGATGCGCCTGGTGCCCGACGGCAATCTCGGCCGCATGCTCCAGGACGGCGAAATCGATGCGATCTTCCGCCCGCATCCGCCGCGCCAGGTGCTGGACGGCACCAGCGACATCAAGCGCCTGTTCACCGATTCGAAGGCCGAGGAGGCGCGTTATTACCGCAAGAACGGCTTCTTTCCGATCATGCACCTCATCGCCTTTCGCGATGAGGTGCTGCAGCGACACCCCGACGCCGCGGCGGCGATGCTCGAGGCGCTCGAGGAGGCCAACCGCATCTCCGAGAAGTACTACGACGATCCCAACTGGTCGCGCCTCGCCTGGGGCCGCCTCGACCTCGAGGAGGAGCGCCGGATGCTGGGGCAGGACCTGTGGCCGATCGGCGTTGCGAAGAATCGCGCGAACCTCGAGCGGTTCATGGAGTACTCGCGCGATCAGGGCCTGATCGACAAGCCGATGCCGGTCGACGGCCTGTTCGCCGACAGCGTGCTGGCGTCGTGATGAATGCGATCTTCGCAACGAAACGCTCCCGGAGCATCGCCGCGGTTCTGGTTTTGGCGATCAGCTTCGCCGCGAGCCAGGCCATGGCCGACGTCATTTCCGATTTCTATTCCGGCAAGACGATCACGATCCTGGTCGGCTCGTCGCCCGGTGGCGGCTACGACGGCGACGCCCGCACCGTGGCGCGTCATATCGGGCGCTTCATCCCAGGCAACCCCGGCGTCATCGTCCAGAACATGCCCGGCGCCCGCGGTCTGACCTCCGCCAACAATCTCTACAACATCGCCAGGAAGGACGGCACGTTCATGGGCGTTCTCGAACGGGTGCACCTCGTCGACGCGTACCTCATGCCGGACGGCGTGCGCTACGACGAGCGCAAGTTCAACTGGATCGGATCAACCGGCACGGAAGTCGGCGTGGCACTGGCGTGGAACACGGCACCCCAGAAGCGCGCCACCGACCTGCGCACGATGGAGTTCATCGTCGGCGGCGACAGCAACTCGGCGACGCTGCCGCGCATCTACAACGCGACGATGGGGACCAGGTTCAAGATCATCACCGGCTATCCCGGCTCGTCCGCCGTCATCCTCGCCATGGAGAAGGGCGAGGTGCAGGGCATCGGCAATTTCGGGCTGAGCAATCTGGTCTCGAAATACGCGAGCTGGCTCAAGGAGGGCAAAGTCACCGTCCTGTTCCAGACCGGCAAGGCTCCGGACACGGCAATCCCCAACGTGCCGCTCGCGTTCGACCTGGCGCTCGACGAGCAGAAGCGCGAGATCCTGGAACTCTGGCTCGCGCCCAACGATGTCGCCCGCCCCTTCGCCATGCCGCCCGATGTGCCGCGCGAGCGCGTCGCCGCCGTCCGTCAGGCGTTCATGGCGATGTTCAAGGACGAGCAATTTCTGAGCGACGCCAAAAAAAGCGGAATGGTGATCGATCCGCGTGACGGCGAGACCATCGACAAGACGATCGCCCATCTGCGCTCGATGCCGGCCAAGGTGGTCGAGGCGGCGCGTGCGGCGGGCGGGGAGTGAGCGCAATGCGGACTGTCCTGATCGCCACGGCACTGATCGCCACGCCATTGATTACCCTAGCCGGAAGTGCCGTCGCGGAGACCGCCGATTTCTACAAAGGCAAGACCATCCAGATGGTGGTCGGCTCGGATCCCGGCGGCGGCTACGACATCTATGCGCGGCTGCTGTCGCGGCACATTGTGCGCCACATCCCGGGCAATCCGACCATCGTCGTCCAGAACATGCCGGGGGCCGCCTCGCTCAAGGCGACCAACTACATCTACAACGTGGCGCCCCAGGACGGCACGATGATCCTGGCGCCGAACCGCACGCCGCCGTTCGTGCAGATTCTCGGTCAGCCGGGGCCGCAGTTCGAGGCGCGCAAGATCAACTGGCTCGGCAGCCTCAACAATGAGGTCGGCGTGCTCGAGGTCTGGCACACCGCACCGGTGAAGACCGTCGACGACGCCCGCGCAACGCCGATCATCCTCGGCGTGACCGCACCCGGAAGCGACTCCGAGGTGTTCCCGACGTTGATGAACAACACGATGGGAACCAAGTTCAAGATCGTGCGCGGCTATCCCGGCGCCGGCGCCATCGACCTCGCGATCCAGCGCGGCGAGGTCCAGGGCCAGTCGGATTCATTCACCTCGATGGCCCAGCGCACGCCCGACTGGCGCGACAAGTTCACCGTGCTGGCCCAGATTTCGTTCACCAAGCACCCGGCGATGCCGGACATTCCGCTCGTCACCGACTTCCTCAAGCCCGAATACCTGGCGCCGGGCGTGACGCTCGACGAGGCCAAGACCTTCTGGGACCTGATGCTGACCCAGAAGGTCATGGGACGGCCCTACGCCGTCGGCCCGGGCGTGCCGGAGGATCGCGTGCAGATCCTGCGCACGGCATTCCACGCCACCGTCGCCGACGCACAGTTCAAGGCCGACGCCGAAAAGAGCCGCAACGAGATTTTGGCGGTCGACGGCGAGGAGATCCAGGCGATGATCGCCAAGGTGGCGGCGGCGCCGCCCGCCGTGATCGCCAAGCTCAACGACGCCATCAAGTACAAAGGTGAGACGGGCCAAGCCCGCGGGGGCGAGGTCGGCGAGACGAAATCCGAGTCGAAGCCCGCCCGATAGGAGACCTGCATGGACACCGTGACCACTGCGCCCAAGCCCGCGATCCGTACCAATGGCATCCTCCACTTCACCATCTCGGTGCACGACCACGTCAAGGCGGCCCAGTACTACTCGGAGCTCCTGGGCTGCGAGATCGAGCGGGTGAGCAATCATTTCGCCTTCATGCGCACCGGTGAATCGCACTTCGTGCTGGCGAAGATGGACAATCACGTCAGCCCCAATCCGCCGCGCGGCACGAAGTTCCACCACGCCTTCATCGTCTCGCCGGAGGAGTTCGACCGCGCCGTCGAGGTCGTCACGGCGCGGGGCATCGAGCTGCTGACGCCCGGCACAGGTCCGGGCGGCCACCGGAGCTTCCCCGGCCGCCACATCTACTTCCACGACCCTGACGGCAACGGCATCGAGATCGCCGATGTCTCGGGCCACGACTGATCCCTCGCGCCCAGGTGCGGGCCTTGGCTAAACTCCCCCGCTGATCACTTCGGGAGGCGACAGTGGGCGAGTACGCATTGGGGCAGCCGGTTGCCCGGTTCGAGGATCTGCGACTGCTGCGCGGTGGCGGCCGCTACATCGACGATATGGCGCTCCCCGGCATGGCTCACGGCTGGGTGCTGCGCTCGCCCCATGCCCACGCCCGCATCGTCTCGATCGACACCGCGAAGGCCAAGGCCGCGCCCGGCGTCCTCGCCGTGCTCACCGGTGCCGACTGGCAGGCCTCGGGCTTCGGCGACCTGCCGGTGCCCGGCGAGGGACGTCGCCAGCGCTCCGGCATGTTCAGCCCGCCCTACCCGGCGCTGGCCACCGACCGCGTACGGTGGGTCGGCGACTACGTCGCCTTCGTCATCGCCGACACCGTCCACCATGCGATGGACGCCGCCGAGCTGATCGAGGTCGACTACGAGGCCCTGCCCGCCGTCACCGCGACCGCCGACGCCGCCGCACCCGGCGCGCCGCTAGTCTGGGACGACTGCGCCAGAAATATCTGCTTCACCCACAAGGCCGGCGACAAGGCGGCGGCGGACGCGGCCATCGCCTCGGCGCCGCACGTCGTCAGCCAGCGCTTCGTCATCAGCCGCGTCACCGCCGCCACCATGGAGCCGCGCGGCTGCATCGGCCAGTACGACCGCGCCGCCGACCACTACACCGCCTACACCACCTTGCAGCGCGCCCACTCGTTCCGCGCCCAGCTCGCCAGGACGCTGCGGGTGACGGAGAACCGGCTGCGGGTGGTCGCCGGCGACATCGGCGGCAGCTTCGGCATGAAGTCGGCGGTCTACAACGAAGTCGCGCTGACGCTGCTCGGCTCGAAACTCACCGGGCGCCCGGTGAAGTGGATCAGCACCCGGTCGGACGCCTTCCTCAGCGACGCCCAGGGCCGCGACAACGTCAGCGAGGCCGAACTCGCGCTCGACCGCGACGGCAAGTTTCTGGGCCTCCGGGTCAAGACCACCGCCGCCGTCGGCGCCTATTTCCAGACCGGGGCCGAGAGCTCGCCCGTGGTCAACATCGGCACGCTGGCCGGCGTCTACACCACGCCCGCGATCCACGTCGACATCACCGCCGTCTTCACTCACACCCATCCGATGCGGCCCTACCGCGGCAACGGGCGCCCCGAGGCCGCCTACGTCATCGAGCGGCTGATCGACCTCGCCGCCGACCAGCTCAAGCTCGACCCGGCCGAGATCCGGCGCCGCAACGTCATCCCGCCGTCGGCGATGCCCTACAAGACGGCGCTGACGTTCACCTACGACTCGGGCGAGTTCGAGCGGAACATGGACCTCACGCTCGCCATGGCCGACTACGCGGGCTTCGAGGCGCGCCGGGCGGAGGCCAAGGGCCGCGGCAAGCTGCGCGGCATCGGTCTCTCCAACTCGATCGAGAAGGCCGCGTCGCCCGGCTACGAAGGCGCCGAAATCCGGTTCGACCGCGGCGGCACCGTGACCGTGCTGTCAGGCGCCGTCACCCAGGGCCAGGGTCACGAGACGGTCTTCAAGCAGCTCGTCTGCGACCGCCTCGGCATCGACCCCAAGGACGTCACCTACGTCCAGGGCGACACCGACAAGGTGTTCTTCGGCGAGGGCACCGGCGGCTCCCGAACCGCCACCATCGGCGGCGCGGCGGTCCTGGCGGCCACCGACAAGATCATCGCCAAGGGCCGGCGCATCGCCGCACGCATGCTGGAGACGACGCCTGAGGACATCCAGTTCGACGGCGGCGCCTTCTCGACGCCGAAGACCAACCGGCGCCTCACGGTGCAGGAGGTGGCGAAGGCCTCGCTCGAGCCCAAAAACCTCCCCGACGGCGACGAGCCGGGCCTGCTCGCGACCGCGGTTTTCCATAATCCCGCGGAGAACTTTCCCAACGGCTGTCACATCTGCGAGGTCGAGATCGACCACGACACCGGGACGATCGAGATCGTCCGCTACTCGGTGGTCGACGACGTCGGCACCGTGCTCAATCCCCTCCTCCTCAAAGGCCAGATCCGGGGCGGCGTCGCCCAGGGCGTCGGGCAGATACTCATGGAGCAGATCCGCTACGACGGGGACGGCCAGCTCCTCACCGGCTCCTTCATGGACTACGCCATGCCGCACGCCGTCGATCTCAGCCGCATCGCCATCAAGAGCAACCCGGTGCCGACCAAGACCAACCCGCTCGGCGTCAAAGGCGCCGGCGAAGCGGGCTGCGTCGGAGCACTTCCGGCAGTCGCCAACGCCATTGCCGACGCGCTGTCGCCGCTCGGTGTCACACACCTCGAGATGCCGACGACGCCGGAGCGGGTGTGGCGAACGATCCGCGAGGCGACGGCGCGCGCCTGACTCTCGCCGCGCGTGCGGACGCTCACGAGATTGGGAGCGACGCGAAGCCGCGCGATGGCGAATCGGCCGCGCGCGACTCGCGCGACCGCCACACTCTCTAACGAATGGTAAAAAAACGCGGCGCGAGTCGCGCCGGTTTGTGTTCTCACCGCCACGCGCTCGCCCGAATCGAAAAAAATTCGGGCGCGACCCGAATTTTCCCTTGCGCTGGCGGCTATTTGATCTATTTACGCGTTCAGACGCCAATCGCACGTGCCCAAGGCCCCTCAGTAGGGTCAAGCAACGACGTGTACGCGTCCTTTTCGGTAGAGCCGGTCGACAGTGGGCCGGAGCCTTAAGGGAGGTGGATACAATGTCCGGGCACGCTCTTGCGCCCTATCCGCGAACCAAACGGTGATCGCTCGAATGACCGGCATGTTGCTGGTCCGTCTCGAGCGTGAGCGCGTTTCTCCTTTTGCAGCTACGCCGGTCGAGCCGTCGGGCAACGAACCGATGTCCGGTGAACGTGTAACGGAGGGATCCCGCATCGGGCCGCAGGCCTGGGCGGGAGGGTGGAGTTGAATATGGAATACAAGAAGCACGCCGCCTTCGGCGGTCGGTTGGTCATCATCGGGTGCGGCTCGATCGGGCAGGGTGTCCTGCCGCTGATCCTGCGCCACATCGACATCCCGACCGAGAACGTCGTCATCATCACCGCCGAGGAGCGCGGGCGCGAGGTCGCGGCCGAGTACGGAGTCCGCTTCGTCATCGAGCCGCTGACCCTGGACAACTACCAGACCGTTCTCGGCCCCCTGGTGGGCCCGGGCGACTTCCTGCTCAACCTGTCGGTCGACGTCTCCTCGATCTCGCTGTTCGAGTTCGCCCACGCCAAAGGCGCCTTCTACCTCGACACCTGCATCGAGCCCTGGCCCGGCGGCTACACCGATCCGTCGCTCAGCCCCTCGGAGCGCTCCAATTACGCGCTGCGCGAGAAGGCGCTGGCTATCGCCCTGAAGTACCAAGGTGGCCCGACCGCCGTGCTGACTCACGGCGCGAACCCCGGGCTCGTCTCGCACTTCGTCAAGGAAGCGCTGCTCAACATCGCCAAGGACACCGGCCACAAGGTGCGCAAGCCGCGCGACCGCATTGGCTGGGCGCTGCTTGCCCGCGATATCGGGGTCAAGGTCATCCATATCGCCGAGCGCGACACCCAGGTCGCGATGGAGCCGAAGCAGCGCGACGAGTTCGTCAACACCTGGTCGGTGGACGGATTCGTCAGCGAGGGCCAGCAGCCCGCCGAGCTCGGCTGGGGCACCCACGAACGTCACTTCCCGGCGGATGCGCGCCGGCACGAGTTCGGCTGCGACGCGGCGATCTACCTGATGCGCCCGGGTGCCGGCACGCGCGTGCGCACCTGGACGCCGATGGAGGGTCCGTTCCACGGCTTCCTCGTGACCCACAGCGAGGCGATCTCGATCGCCGACTATTACACGCTGGCCGAGGGTGGCACGCTCCATTACCGCCCAACGGTGCACTACGCCTATCACCCGTGCGACGACGCCGTGCTGTCGCTGCATGAGCTCGCAGGCAACAACTGGACGCTGCAGTCGACCAAGCGGCTGATGGTCAACGAGATCGCCCACGGCGTGGACGAACTCGGCGTGCTGCTGATGGGCCACGCCAAAGGCGCGTACTGGTACGGATCGCGGCTGTCGATCGACGAGGCGCGCAAGCTGGTGCCGCACAACAACGCGACCAGCCTGCAGGTCACTGTCGCGGTCCTCGCCGGCATGATCTGGGCGATCGAAAATCCGCGCGCCGGCATTGTCGAGGCCGACCAGATGGACCATGTGCGCGTGATGGAAATCGCTCGGCCTTATTTGGGCGAAGTTGTCGGCGTGTACTCCGATTGGACGCCGCTCGAGGGGCGCAATCGGCTGTTCCCGGAGGAGCTCGATCCCTCCGATCCCTGGCAGTTCAAGAATTTTCGCGTCGCTTGAGCGGCG
This sequence comes from Alphaproteobacteria bacterium, assembly GCA_035493495.1. Lineage (GTDB taxonomy): Bacteria > Pseudomonadota > Alphaproteobacteria > SMXQ01 > SMXQ01 > DATJIG01. The sequence continues at coordinate 487 of DATJIG010000222.1, read as the reverse complement.
TGTTTAGGAGCACCCAGCAGAAATGACCAAGAAGATCGACCGTTTTCTTGCCGAGCAGCGACCGGCGACGCCGTTCCTCGTCGTCGATCTCGACGTGGTGGGCGACAACTATCGTCGTCTGCGCGCCGCCGTGCCCGGAGCCGGGATCTACTACGCGGTGAAGGCGAACCCCGCGCCGGAGATCTTGAAGCTCCTGACGCGGCTCGGGTCGTCGTTCGACACCGCGAGTGTCAACGAGATCGACATGGTGCTGGCGACGGGCGCGGGCGCCGAGCGGATCTCCTATGGCAACACCATCAAGAAAAAGAGCGACATCGCCGCCGCCTTCCAGCGCGGCGTGCGGCTCTACGCGTTCGACTCCGACGCCGAGCTCGGCAAGATCGCCGACGCGGCCCCCGGCTCGAAAGTGTTCTGCCGCATCCTGACCTCCGGCGCCAACGCCGAGTGGCCGCTGTCGCGCAAGTTCGGCTGCGACGTCGAGATGGCG
>DATJIG010000221.1:0-4535 GCA_035493495.1 Alphaproteobacteria bacterium | reverse complement strand
CAGCTTCTCGCCCGGCATGGCGCGGGAGATGCAGACCTGGATCTTCTTGCCCTCCGCCTTGTCGGCGTCCGACAGAAACTCGTCGCGGTGGTCGGCCTTGCCCGAGATCAGGCCGACGGTGCACGCGCCGCACCAGCCGTCCTCGCAGGCGTAGGGAACGCCGAAGCCGTTGTCGAGCAGGACGTCGAGGATCGACTTCTCGGCCGGGATCGTCAGCGTCACGCCGCTCTGGGCGAGCTCAACCTCGAACGACTCGCGGCTCTTGCCCTTCTCCACGGCCTTCTGCTCGTCGGTCTTGGCGCTGGCGAACAGCTCGTAGTGCACGGTGCCGTTGCGCCAGTGGCCGGTCGTGTCCTGAACCGCGCGCAAGAGCCCGCCCGGGCCGCAGACGTAGAGGTGCGTGTCGTCCGGCTGCGTGCCGAACGTCTCCTTGAGGTTGAGGCCCTTCGACGGATCGCCGCCATCGTGGACGAACGTCACTCGGTCACCAAGCAGCGCCTTGAGTTCGTCGCGGAACGCCGTGTCCTCGGCCGAGCGCGTGCAGTAGTAGAGGTGGAAATCCTTGCCGAGGGCGATCAGGCGATGCGCCATGGCGATCATCGGCGTGATGCCGATGCCGCCCGCGAGCAGCAGCGACTTGCCGGCGCTCTCGACCAGCGGAAAGTTCTGGATCGGCGTGGTCGCGGTCACGGTGACCGTCGGCTTCAGCTCCTCGTGCATCCAGCGCGAGCCGCCCTTGCCCGAGTGCTCGCGCAGCACGGCGGTGACGTAACGGTGGCGCTCCTTCGGATCGTTCGCGAGCGAATACGAGCGCAGGCCGTGCGCGGTCTTGACGTCGATGTGGGCGCCGGCCTCGAAGGCCGGCAACTCGCCGCCATCGGCCGCGACGAACTCGAACATCTTGATGTTGGGCGTCAGGCTCTTCACCTGCGCGACCTTGAGCTGAATCTCTGCCATTACCCGATCTCCGCGGTACTCACGCTCCCCTTTGGCTGCGGGCTTATACACTCATAAGCCAAGCCGCGCCACAGCGTGCCGCCGACCACCCTTATATCGCCGCCCTCTTTATATTGGGTGCCTGCCGCGATCGCGCCCTCCCGCCGCCGCTTGCCGGTCCTCACCTTTCCGTTATTCTACGCGCCCTCGGCCCGCCCGATTCCGGAGCATCTTGTCAAAACGGGGCCGCCAGCAGGGGACAGTCCATGAAGTTAGCGAGCTACGTCAGCGGTCGTTGGGTCGAAGGCAGCGATCAGGGCACGGCCCTCATCGATCCGGTGCTCGGCACCGAGCTGGCGCGGGCCTCGACCACCGGCGTCGACGTCGGCGCGGCGCTGGCCTTCGCCCGCGACAAGGGCGGTGCGGCGCTCCGCGACATGACGTTCGCCCAGCGCGGCGCGCTGATCAAGGGGATCGCCGACGTGCTGACCGCCAAGCGCGACAGCTACTTCGCCATCGCCCAGGCCAACTCCGGCAACACCAAGATCGACGGCGCCATCGACATCGACGGCGGCATCGGCACTCTCAAGTACATCGCCCGCCTCGGCGAGACGCTCGGCGCCGCCAAGTACCTGAAGGACGGCAAGCTCGAGCGGTTGTCGCGCGACGAGGCGTTCCAGGCGATGCACGTGTCCGTGCCGATCCGCGGCGTCGGAATCCACATCAACGCCTTCAACTTCCCCTCGTGGGGCCTGTGGGAGAAGGCCGGGATGTCGATCCTGGCCGGCGTGCCGGCGTTCGCGAAGCCCGCGACCGCCACCGCCCTGCTCTCCTACCAGATGGTCAAGGACGTGATCGACGCGGGCGTGGTGCCGCCGGGCGTGCTGTCGCTGGTGTGCGGCGGCGCGCGCGAGCTCACCGACCTCGTCACCGGCCAGGACGCGATCGCGTTCACCGGCTCGGCCGACACAGCGGCCGCGCTCAAGACCCACAAGCGGGTGATCGAATCCTGCGTCCGCCTCAACATCGAAGCGGACAGCCTGAATTCCTGCATCCTCGGCCCCGACGCGAAGCCGGGTACGCCCGAGTTCGACTTCTTCGTCCGCGAGGTGGTGCGCGAGATGACGACCAAGGCCGGCCAGAAGTGCACCGCGATCCGTCGCGCCTTTGTGCCGAAGGCCGTCATCGGTGACGTCGCTGCGGCGATCGAGGCGGCGCTTGGCAAGATCGTCGTCGGCAACCCGCGCAACGAAACCGTAACGATGGGCCCGGTCGTTTCGAAGTCGCAACAGAAGGCCGTGCTTGAGGCCGTCGCCAAGCTGAAGAGCGAGGCCAAGGTCGTGACCGGCGACGGCGCCCTCAAGCTGGTCGACGCCGACGCGGACAAGTCCTGCTTCATTGCGCCGACGCTTCTCCGTTGCGACACGCCGGCGACCGCCAATGTCGTCCACGACGTCGAGCCGTTCGGCCCTGTCTCGACGCTGATGCCCTACGACAACGCGGCGCAGGCGATTCAGCTCGCCGACCGTGGCGAAGGATCCCTGGTCGCCTCGATCTTCACCGGCGACAAGGATTTCGCGCGCGATACCGTGCTCGGAATCGGTCCGTACCACGGCCGCGTGCTGGTGGTCGACGCGAGCGTCGGCAAGGCGCAGACCGGCCACGGCATCGTCATGCCGATGTGCGTGCACGGCGGCCCGGGCCGCGCCGGCAATGGCGCCGAGCTCGGCGGGCTGCGCGGACTCGCGTTCTACCATCAGCGATTCGCGGTGCAGGGGCGCGCCGACTGGCTGCAGAACGTGGCGGCCGGCGCCGCCGACGCCAACGGCTGAGCGTTCATGCCGGCCGGAGCGCGTCTCGAACGGCGGGTTCCGGCCGGATATTTGCGTTCGCGCAGCTATAGCGTTCCTGCTCAGCTGCGAGCCAAAAACAAGAGTTGACGCATAGCCGCCGGTGGCCGATTTTTGCCCAAACATAAGATTACGTAGCATCTCACCTACGCAACCTCACAGGGGCGCACAATGAGCACGATGGTCGACATCACCAACCTGGCCGACAACCGGTTCCTGGTTGATCCCTACCTCGATTGGGTCAAAGGCGAAGGGATCCCGGTGGTCGAGGACTTCGGGGTCGACATCAAGAAGGTCGAGACCAAGCCGTGGGCGCGCTACGGCGTGCCGGGCTGCTTCGTTCACTTGAAGGGCCGCGGCGACTTCTCCGCCATGTACGTGATCGACATCCCGGCCGGCGGTAAAACGACGCCGCAGAAGTATCTGTTCGAGGAAGTCTTCTACGTCATCGACGGACACGGCTCGACCGTCGTCGAGAGCTACGACGGCCGCAAGCACCAGTTCGAGTGGGGCCCGAAGAGCATGTTCGCCCTGCCGCTCAATGCCCGCTACCAGCACTTCAACGGCTCCGGCGACAAGCGCGCGCGCATCTACTCGTGCAACAACGCGCCGCTGGTCATCAACATCTTCCGCAACGCCAAGTTCGTCTTCGACAACAGCTCGACGTTCCCGGAGCGCGAGGGCAACGCCTCGTACTTCACCGGCGACGGCGAACTGATCCCGAAAATCCCGGGCCGCCATATGTGGGAGACGAACTTCGTCACCGACCTCTCCACCTTCGAACTCCAGAAGTGGGACAAGCGCGGCGCCGGCGGCTCGAATATCATGTTCTCGCTCGCCGACGGCACGATGCACGCCCACATCTCGGAGATGCCGGTCGGCACCTACAAGAAGGGCCACCGTCACGGCGCCGACTTCCACGTCATGTGCGCCAAGGGCGAAGGCTACTCGCTGCTGTGGTACGACTTCGAGAAGGACCTGGTGCGCGTCGACTGGGACCACGGCGTGGTGTTCGCGCCGCCAGACGGCATGTTCCACCAGCACTTCAACGGCAGCGCCGAGCCGGCGCGTTACCTGGCGATCGCCATGGGCTCGATGCGCTACCCCACCCTCGCCGAGAAGCGCGCGGTGTGGACCGGCATGGACGTCAGCGTGAAGGACGGCGGTAAGCAGATCGAATACGAGGATCAGCACCCGAAGGTGCACGAGTTGTTCCTCGAGTCTCTCGCCAAGCACGGCGCCAAGTCGAAGATGGGCAAGTTCATCGACGAGAGCAAATACCGCAGCAATCCGAAGCTGAAGCCCGCGCTGTCCGACTAACGGACGGCCCGTCGGAAAAGTCGAGGTCCGGCGCGCGGACGAGTGTCGCGCGCCGGACCTCACGAATTAAAAAGACAATATCAACCCCAGACATCCGGAAGCACACTATGGCGAAAGACGTCACGTCCCTCCGCTCGGCACTCGAGTGGCTGAAGTCCGAGGGCAACCTCATCGAGACCGACAAGGAGGTCAACCCGGACCTCGAGATCACCGGTCTCCAGAAGCACTTCGACGGCGGCCCGCCGATCCTGTTCAACAACGTGAAGGGCAAGCCGCACGCGCGCGCCGTCACCAACCTGTTCGGCGACATCCGCATCATCGAGAAGATGTTCGGCTGGAAGAACTCGCTCGAGCGCGTGAAGAAGGTCGCGCACGCGATCGATCATCCGCTGAAGCCGGTCGAGATCGCGCAGGACAAGGCGCCGGTGC
>DATJIG010000220.1:0-9330 GCA_035493495.1 Alphaproteobacteria bacterium | reverse complement strand
GGCACGTCGTTGGTGAAGCGCTTCAGGAAGTGCGCGGCGGTGATGCTGCCCGCGGATCCGTTGGCGCCGATGTTCTGGACGTCGGCGATCCCCGAGTTGATCTGCTTGTCGTAGGCATCGTCGAGCGGCATCCGCCACAGCCGCTCGCCGACCGCGTCACCCGCTGCGGTGAGACGCTGCGCGAGTCTGTCGTCGCTCGCGAACAGGCCGGCGTACTCGTGGCCGAGCGAGACGATGATCGCGCCGGTGAGCGTCGCGAGATCGACCATGAAGCGCGGCTTGAATCGCTCCTGGCAGTACCAGAGCGCGTCGGCCAGCACGAGCCGACCTTCGGCGTCGGTGTTGAGGACCTCAACGGTCTGGCCCGAAGCGGTCTTGACCACGTCCCCGGGGCGCTGGGCGGTGCCCGACGGCATGTTCTCGACGAGGCCGACAATGCCGATGACGTCGGCGCGTGCCTTGCGCAGCGCGATCGCCCGCATCAGGCCGATCACCGCGCCGGCACCGGCCATGTCCCACTTCATGTCCTCCATGCCCTTCGACGGCTTGATCGAGATGCCGCCGGTGTCGAAGGTCACACCCTTGCCGAGGAAGGCGACGGGCTGCTGGTCCTTGGCGCCCGGTCCGCGCCAGCGCATGACGACGAGGCGGGGTTCGCGCTCGGAACCCTGGGCGACGCCGAGCAACGCCCCCATGTTGAGCTTCTTCATCTCGGGGATGCCGAGGATCTCGACCTTGACCCCGAGCGGCGTCAGCACCTGCTGCGCGGCTTTGGCGAGCGTCTCCGGGTAGATCACGTTGGCGGGCTCGCTGACGACCGTGCGGGTCCACTCGACGCCCTCGGCGACCGCCTCGAGCGGCGCGTAGGCGGCGCGGACCTTGTCGATGCCGCCGACGCGGATCTTCAGGGTCACGAGCGAGGGCTTTTCCTCGTCCTTCTGCTTGGTGCGGTACTTGTCGAACGTCCACGACCGCAGCCGCGCGCCGAGCGCGACGTGCGCGGCGAGCTTCTCCGGCGCGAGCGGAAGCCGCGGCAGCACATCGAGCAGCACTGTCGCCTCGGTCTCGCCGGAGCGCAGAAGCGCCGCCGCGACGGCGCCACCGCATTCTTCGGCGGTGCGGGCGTTGATCTTCGCCGAATTGCCGAGCCCCACCAGCACGACGCGCGAGACATCGAGATTCGCCGGCGCGAGAATCGTCAGGGTCTGGCCCTTGCGGCCGCGGAAACGCCCGGCCTGGGCCGCCTTGGCGAGCGCGCCGCCGGAGTCGCGATCCAGCTTGGCCAGCGCATCGGGCCACTTCGAGTCCTTGGCATCCTTCGGCGCCTCGGCAAACGGCAGGACGAGCGCGCCCGACGGCGTGGCGCGGGATTCGACGAAGGTGATTTTCATGAAAGCGGTCCTCTCGGCGGTGGGAGCCTGACTTTAGCGACCCGACGGCGCCTTGCCAACGCGGCCACGGCTGACCGGTCGGCATTCCCGCGCTATACTCGCGCGCGATGGACCGCAGTTTCCGTTACCTGTTCCGCCTCGCCGTCGGCCCGCTGATCATGATCACGCTCGCAGTGGGCGCGATCGTGTGGCTTTCGCAGTCGCTGCGGTTCGTCGATCTCGTGCTGAACCGCGGCCTTCCGGTTTACTATTTGTTCTGGATGGCGATGCTCATCCTTCCGATGATCCTCGCCGCGCTGCTGCCGATCGCGCTGTTCATCGCGATCGTCTTCTCCTACAGCAAGCTGACCATGGACAGCGAACTGATCGTGCTCCGCGCCGCCGGCATGAGCGACGCGGCGCTGTCAAAACCGGCGTTGGCGCTGGGTATGATCACGCTGGCGATCTGCTACTCGATCACCCTTTATTTCATGCCGGTGGCTTACCGCGAGTTCAAGGACCTCCAGTTCCGTATTCGCACGGACTACTCGTCGGTGCTGCTCCAGGAGGGCGTCTTCAACACCCTCGGGCCGGGAATCACGGTCTATGTCGCCGAGCGCAAGCCGGACGGCGAGCTGCTAGGCATTCTCGCCCACGACACCCGCGACCCCGACCGGCCAGTGACGATGATGGCCGAGCGCGGCGAGCTGATCCGCGCCGAAAACGGCCAGCCGCGCGTTCTGATGATCAACGGCAACCGCCAGATGGTGGAGCGCAACCGCAGCCAGCTTTCATTGCTCTATTTCGACCGCTACACCCTCGACCTCAGCTCGACACGCGAGGAGGCGAGCGACCGCATGCGCGAGGCGCAGGAGCGGTTCATCGGTGAGCTGTTCAATCCCGGCGACAGCCCGGACGAGCAGCGCAACGCCCGCCGGTTCCGGGCCGAAGGCCACAACCGCCTCGCCTCGCCGTTGCTGGCGCTCGCCTATACCATGGTCGCGCTCGCCGCCCTGCTCGCCGGGGAGTTCAACCGCCGTGGCCAGAATCGGCGGATCCTGATCGCCGTCGGAATCGTCATCGGCGTGCAGATCGCGAGCCTCGGCCTCGTCAACCTGACGACCCTGGTCCCGATGGTGGCGCCCCTCATCTATCTGTTGCCGGTGGTCACGATCGCCGCCGCCACCTGGGTCCTGATGCGCCCGTCGGCGACGCACGGGACGGCTGTCGCCATTCCCGCGGGATCGTGAGTCCGGCCGTGGCAACCGCGATCCGCCTGTCTCCGACACTGTCGTTCTACATCGCTCGCCGATTCGCGACGTCATTCATCATCGTGCTTTTCGGCATCGCGGCGATGGTGTTCGTCCTCGACCTGATCGAGCTGATGCGCCGCGCCGCCACCCACTCCGACGTCAGCATCGGGCTGCTGCTGCGGATGGCGTTCCTCAAGCTGCCGTTCATGGTCGAGAAGCTGATCCCGTTCGCGGTCCTGTTCGGATCGCTGCACACCTACTGGCGCCTCACCCGCTTTCACGAGCTGGTGGTGACGCGCTCGGCCGGCGTGTCGGTGTGGCAGTTCCTGCTGCCGTCGGTGGCGCTTGCGACCGCCATCGGCGCCTTCACCATCACCGCCTTCAACCCGATCGCCTCCGCCATGCTCGGGAGCTACAACCAGCTCGAGGGCCGCTACATCCTCGGCCGCACCAGCCTGCTCGCGGTGTCGAGCAGCGGCCTGTGGCTGCGGCAGGCGGACGACAACGGACAGATGGTTCTTCATGCCTCCCGGATGGTGCAGGAGAGCATGGAGATGCGGAACGTGATCGTGTTCACGTTCGACAAGGAAAACCGCTTCGTCGGCCGCCTCGACTCCGACGAGGCCCGGCTCGAGAACGGCGAGTGGGTGCTGACCAACGTCCTGCACACCGGCCCGGGCCGGCCCGCGGTCACCGAGCCCGAGGTCCGTCTCAAGACCGACTGGACCCCGGCCAAGATCCAGGACAGCTTCGCGGCCCCGGAATCCCTGTCGTTCTGGGAGTTGCCGAGCTTCATCCGGGTGCTGTCCGCCGCCGGGTTCTCGGCGACGCGCCATCGTCTCCACTGGCAGACGCTGCTGGCGCTGCCGGCGCTGTTGGGCGCGCTCGTGCTGATCGGCGCCAGCTTCTCGCTGCGGCCGTCGCGGCAGGGCGGCGTCGCGGTGCTGGTGATCGCCGGCATCTCCTTCGGCTTCCTTTTGTTTTTCCTCTCGGACGTGGTACAGGCACTCGGCATGTCCGCGACGATTCCCGTGATGCTGGCCGCCTGGACGCCGGCGACCTTCGCCGCCATGGTCGGCGGCGCGATCCTCCTCCACCTCGAGGACGGCTAGCCGGTGCCGACCGTTCCGTCCTTCACGTTTCGCGCGGTCGCCCTGCTCACCGCATTGTTTCTCGCCATCGCGGGGCCGCGCACGGCCATCGCCCAGGGCCTGAGCCCCGGCAAGTTCGCGCCGGCGCCGGGCAACGAGAACGAGCCGGTCCTCCTCAAGGCCGATGAGATCACCTACGACGAATCGCTGAGCCTTGTGACGGCGCGCGGCCACGTCGAGATCGCCCAGGGCGACCGTGTCCTGCTCGCCGACGCGGTGACCTACAACGAGAAGACCACCGTCATGACCGCGAGCGGTCATGTGGCGCTGATGGAGCCGACGGGCGAGGTCTACTTCAGCGAATACGCCGAGTTCACCAACCAGATGCGCGACGGCGTGATCGCGGCGCTCCGCGTCCTGCTCGTCGACAACTCGCGCATGGCGGCGGCCGGCGGCAAGCGCACCGACGGCACCATCACCGAGCTCAACAGGGGCGTGTTCTCGCCGTGCGAGCTGTGCGCCAGGGATCCGACGCGGCCGCCCTTGTGGCAGGTCAAGGCGGTGCGCATCGTCCACGACGGCGAGGCCAAGGAGATCGAGTACCGCGACGCGATCATGGAGATCGCCGGCGTCCCGGTGTTCTACACGCCGTACCTGTCGATGCCCGACCCGACCGTGAAGCGCCGCTCGGGCTTCCTGTTCCCGAGCTTCGGCCACATGACCGGTCTCGGCGGCGTCACCAAGACGCCGTACTTCTGGAACATCGCCAACGACAAGGACATGACCCTGACGCCGATCTACACATCGGAGCAGGGTCCGGTCCTGGCCGCCCAGTACCGGCAGCGGTTCGACCACGGCTCGCTGCTGCTCGACGGCTCGATCACCCACGGCGACAAATCCGGCGTCCTCGCACCCACCGGCCAGGAGACGACCCGCGGCCATATCATCGGCACCGGCCGCTTCGACATCGACCAGACCTACCGCACCGGCTTCGACCTCGCCCGCGCCACCGACGCCACCTACATGCGGCGTTACGGCTTCGGCGGCACCGGCAGCCAGCTCGGCGGCGCGAACGCCTCCAAGGAGCTGACCTCCACTGCCTTCGTCGAAGGGTTCAGCGAGCGCAACTACGGCAAGCTCTCGGGCTACGCGTTCCAGGACCTGCAGGCCAACGCGGTCGCCGGCCAGACTCCGCTGCTGCTGCCGCTCGCCCAGTACAACTTCGTCGGCGGCAACGACTCGTGGGGCGGGCACACCCGCTTCGACACCAGCGTGCTGGGACTCTCCCGCGACATCGGCACCGACAGCCGCCGACTGTCGCTGCGGCCGTCGTGGCAGTTGCCCTACACCTCGAGCCGGGGCGACGTCACCACGGTCACGGCGCTGGTCCAGGCCGACGCCTATCACGTCAACGACGCGCCGCTCAGCAACGGCCGCACCTTCGACGGGGCCACCGGGCGGTTCTTCCCGCAGATGATGGTGGACTGGCGTTACCCGTTCGCGCGCCAGCACGAGAATTTCACCGAGGTCCTCGAGCCGATCGCCGCGGTCGTCGCCGGCCCTCAGGGCAACAACCCCGAGAAGATCCCGAACGAGGACAGCCCGGTCGTCGACTTCGACGACCTCAACATCCTGCAGATGTCGCGCTTCCCCGGCGTCGACCGGGTCGAGGGCGGGCAGCGCGTCGTCTACGGCGTCCGCTGGACCGGCTACGGCACGGGCGGCGCATCGGTCGGCACCTTCCTCGGCCAGAGCTACAACTTCCAGAAGCACCCCGAATTCGGCGCCGGCTCCGGCCTCGAGAACAACGCCTCGGACGTCGTCGGCCGCCTGCGGGTCACCCCCGCCGAGTACCTCGACTTCCTCTACCGCTTCCGCGCCGACGCCGACAACGGCATGTTCCGCCGCCACGACGTCGGCCTGGCCGCCGGACCGTCAAGCTTCCGGTTCAACACCGACTACGTGTTTGCCCGGGCCCAGCAGAACACCCAGACCGCGCTCGCCCAGACCAATCTCGGCAACCGCGAGCAGATCTCCGCGGGCCTGCAGATCCGCCTCAACCAGAACTGGGACGTGCGCGGCCAGACGATCTACGACCTCACCACCGCGACCGGCGGCCCGCTCTACAACGCCGGGAGCGTCATCTACCACGACGAATGTCTGACATTCACGACGACGGTCTTCCGCCGTTACACCAGCGACCGCGACCTCACCCCGGCGACGGGCGTGTTCTTCAGCTTCATCTTCAAGTACCTCGGCGACTTCGAGTCCGGCCAACGGCCCGGTTGAGCGCCCGCAACACCCGATATATTCTCCGCCGGTGACACGCTTTTCCTCTCTTTTCCTGCGCCCCGCCGCGATCTGCGTCTGGCTCGCGATCGCCCTTATGGCCGCGTTCGGCACCGCTTCCGGGCAGTCGCTGCGCATCGCCGCCGTCGTCAATGACGAGGTGATCTCGGTCTTCGACGTCAACGAGCGTGTCCGGCTGATCCTGTTCTCGGCCAACATCCCAGACTCGCCCGAGGCACGCCGGCAGATCGGCCCGCAGGTGGTCCGCAGCCTCATCGACGAGCGTCTGGAAATGCAGGAGGCCAAGCGCCTCAGCATCTCGATCGACCAGGCCGAGTACGAGGACGCGGTCGGCCGCATCGAATCGCAGAACCACATTCCGCGCGGCAAGCTGCCCGACATGCTGTCGCAGAACGGCATCAGCCCCACGACGCTCGAGGCCCAGCTGCGGGCCCAGCTCACGTGGGTGCGCATCGTGCGGCGCCGCGCCGGCACCTACGCCAACGTCAGCCCCGAGGAGGTGACCGAGGCGCTCGACCGCATGCGCGACAACATGAACAAGCCGTCGAATCTGGTAGCCGAGATTTTCCTCCCGGTCGACGCCCCGACCGACGAAGAATCGGTCCGCGCCAACATCGAGCGCATGCGCGATCAGTTGACGGCGGGCGCCGGGTTCGTGCCGCTCGCCCGCCAGTTCAGCCAGTCGGCATCGGCCGCCTCCGGCGGCGACCTCGGTTGGATCTACCAGGGGCAGCTCGATCCCGAGCTCGATCGCGCGCTCGAGCAGATGCATCCCGGCGAGTTGTCGCAACCGATCCGCACCGCCGGCGGCTACTACCTCCTGCTGCTCCGCGATCGCCGCGCTCCGGCGGCGACGGGTGAGCCGACGCTGCTGCTCGCGCGCGCCGCCTTCCCGGCGCCGCCGGGCGGCGAGATTGCCGCGGGCGAGACCGCCCGTCGCGTCACCCGCGGCGCGCCGAGCTGCGATGCGTTTGCCCAGGCCGCGGAAAAGCAGCCCGGAGCCGACGTGAGTCAGGCCCGCGCCCGCATGAGCGAAATGACCCCCGACCTGCGCGCGATCATCACCAGGCTTCCCGTCGGCGGCATCACCGAGCCGCTGCCGATGCCGGGCGGGACCCAGGTCATCATGGTCTGCGAGCGGCAGGAAGCCGAGGCCGCGGCGCTGCCGCCGCGCAGCGAGGTCGAGCGCATGCTGCAGAGCGACAAGCTCGAGGCGTTCTCCCGTCGTTTGCTGCGCGATCTGCGCCAGAGCGCGTTCATCGACATCCGGGTCTGAGCGCGATGGCGGCGACGCTGCCTCTCGCGCTGACGATGGGTGAGCCGGCCGGAATTGGCGCCGAGATCACCCTCAAGGCATGGCAGGCGACCCGCGGCGGACGCCCGTTCGTTCTGCTCGACGATGCGGCACGGGTCGAATCCACGGCCCAGTCCCTCGGGCTCTCGGTTCCCGTGCGCCGCGTCCGCGATGCGGTCGAGGCGGTCGATGCCTTCCGCAACGCCCTGCCCGTTCTCGATCGGCCGCTCAGGCATCCGGCGACGCCGGGACGTCCCGATTCCGCCAACGCGCCGTCGGTGCTCGAGTCGATCCGCGAGGCGGTGGCGCTGACGCGCTCCGGCCAGACCGCCGCGGTGGTCACCAATCCGATCCATAAGGCCGTCCTGATGGGGGCCGGGTTCCGGCACCCGGGCCACACCGAGTTCCTCGGCGAGTTGTGCGGCCTCACCGAGCCGCCGGTCATGATGCTGGCCTCGCCCGGGCTGCGGGTGGTGCCGGTCACGATCCACGAACCGCTCGCGGCCGCGATCGCCGGATTGACCACCGCGAAAATCGTTCGCGCCGGCCGCATCGCCGCCCAATCCCTCGCCCGCGATCTCGGCATCGCCCGCCCGCGCATCGCGGTCGCCGGGCTCAATCCCCATGCCGGCGAGGAAGATCGCCTCGGCACCGAAGATCGCGCCATCGTCGCGCCCGCGGTCGCCGCGCTGAAGGCCGACGGCATCGCCGCCGAGGGCCCGTTCCCGGCCGACACCATGTTCGCGCCCCATGCCCGCGCCCGCTACGACCTAGCGCTGTGCCTGTACCACGACCAGGCGCTGATCCCGCTCAAGGCGCTCGACTTCGCCCACGGCGTCGACGTCACCCTCGGGCTTCCCATCGTCCGCACCTCGCCCGACCACGGCACCGCGTTCGAGATCGCGGGCCACGGCAAGGCCGATCCGACCAGCCTGATCGCGGCGCTGGAGCTTGCCGCGGCGATGGACACGCGGCGCAGGGCCGCGGCGTGACGTTGCTTCCCGGTCTCGCGGGACTTCCGCCGCTCAAGGAGGTCATCGCGGCCCGCGGCCTCGCCGCGCGCAAGTCGCTCGGCCAGCACTTTCTCCTCGATCCCGGCATCACCGCGCGCATCGCCTCGGCTGCCGGCAATCTCGCCGATCGGACCGTCATCGAAGTCGGCCCCGGACCCGGCGGCCTCACCCGCGCCCTGCTCGCCGCCGGTGCGTCGCCGCTGATCGCCATCGAGCGCGACGACCGTTGCATCGCGGCACTGCAGGATGTTGTCGCCGCCTCCGACGGTCGCCTCCGACTGGTGCCCGCCGACGCAATCGAGGCCGACGAACGCGCGCTGGTCGCCGACGCCGAAGGCAAGCCGCCGGCGCTGATCGTCGCCAACCTGCCCTACAACATCGCGACCGTTCTGATCCTGAAGTGGCTGGAGCGTGCCGATCTCTTCGCCGACATCGTCGTCATGGTGCAGAAGGAGGTGGCGCAGCGGCTGGCGGCGAAGCCGGGCGCCGATGCCTACGGACGGCTTGCCGTAATGGTGAACTGGCGCGCGGCGGTGACGCCGCTGTTCGATCTCGCTCCGGGCGCGTTCACACCGCCGCCCAAGGTCACGTCCACGGTCGTTCGCATCACGCCGCGAGCGACGCCGCTGTGCGACGCCGATCCGTCGACCCTGGAAGCCGTGGTGAAGGCCGCCTTCGGCCAGCGCCGCAAGATGCTGCGCTCGGCGCTCAAGAGCCTGGGGCGCGATCCGCTGCCGCCGCTCGAACAGGCGGCGATCGCGCCAACGGCACGCGCCGAAGAGCTGTCGATCGAGGAGTTCTGCGCGCTGGCGCGCGCGTACGCGGCGAAGCCCTGACTACTGGCCTTCGCGCAGCGCCTTGACGAAGTCGCTGAGGCCGATCTGGCGCTCGCGCTTGAGGCGCTCGGCGGCGAGGATCGCCTGCACCGCCGCGACGCTGGCGTCGATCTCGCGGTTGACGATGACGTAGTCGTACTCCGGCCAGTGGCTCATTTCGTCG
>DATJIG010000219.1:0-4408 GCA_035493495.1 Alphaproteobacteria bacterium | reverse complement strand
GCACGGTGTCGCAGATCGACTTCGGCAGCAGCGGCACCGACGAGCCGCCGGGGATGACGGCCAGCAGGTTGTCCCAGCCGCCGCGCACGCCGCCGGCGTGCTTCTCGATCAGCTCCCGCATCGGGATGCCCATCACCTCTTCCACGTTGCACGGCTTGTTCACGTGGCCGGAGATGCAGAAAACCTTGGTGCCGGTGTTGTTCGGGCGACCAAGCGCCGCGAACCAGGCGGCGCCGCGCCGCATGATGGTCGGCGCGACGGCGATCGACTCGACGTTGTTGACGGTGGTCGGACAGCCGTAGAGACCGGCGCCCGCCGGAAACGGCGGCTTCAGGCGCGGCTGGCCCTTGCGGCCCTCGAGACTCTCGAGAAGAGCCGTCTCCTCGCCACAGATGTAGGCGCCGGCGCCGCGATGCACGTAGATGTCGAAATCGAAGCCCGAGCCGCAGGCGTTCTTGCCGACCAGACCCGCCGCATAGGCCTCGTCGATCGCGGCCTCGAGATTCTCGGCCTCGCGCTTGAACTCGCCGCGGATGTAGATGTAGCAGGCGTTCGCGCCGCAGGCGAAGCTCGCGACCAGCGCGCCCTCGACCAGCTTGTGCGGGTCGTGGCGCATGATGTCGCGGTCCTTGCACGTGCCGGGCTCGCCCTCGTCGGCGTTGATGACGAGGTACGACGGACGGCCGTCGGACTGCTTCGGCATGAACGACCATTTCACGCCGGTCGGGAAGCCGGCGCCGCCGCGGCCGCGCAGGCCCGACGCCTTCATCTCATTGATGATCCAGTCCCGCCCCTTGGCGAGGATGTCCTTGGTGCCGTCCCAGTCGCCGCGCGCCCGCGCGCCGGCGAGGCGCCAGTCCTCGTAGCCGTACAGGTTGGTGAAGATGCGGTCCTTGTCGTCCAACATCAGCGCGTCTTCCCCTGGAATTCCCTGAGCGTCGTCGGTCCGTCGAGGGGCTCCGACGTGCGGCGGCCCGACTGCGGCCCCGGATTCGGCGTCTCATCCCTGGCGAACGCGTCGATGATGCGGGTCATCGACGCCGCATCGAGGTCCTCATAGAAGTCGTCGCCGATCTGCGCCATCGGGGCATTCACGCAGGCGCCGAGGCACTCGACCTCGGTGAGCGTGAACATACCGTCGGCGGTCGTCTCATTGAGGTCGACGCCGAGTCGCTTGCGGCACGCATCGACGATCTCGGCCGAGCCGCGCAGCGCGCACGGTGTCGTCGTGCACACGCCGATGACGTGCTTCCCGACCGGCGAGAGGTTGAACATCGTGTAGAAGGTCACGACTTCGTAGACGCGGATCAACGGCATCAGCAGCCGCTCGGCCATGTACTCGACCGCTTCCTTGGGCAGCCAGCCGCCGCACTGA
Organism: Alphaproteobacteria bacterium; assembly: GCA_035493495.1. Taxonomy (GTDB): domain Bacteria; phylum Pseudomonadota; class Alphaproteobacteria; order SMXQ01; family SMXQ01; genus DATJIG01. Next base: position 3,033 of record DATJIG010000219.1, on the reverse strand, counting down.
CGCTGGGCGAGATCGAGCAGCGGAATCACCGCGCTCGCCTGCCGGCCCTGCGGGTAACGGGCGATGATCCTGGTCGCGAGAGCCTCGTTCGCGGCATCGAACGCGAACGGCGCGCCCTGCGGCTTCAACGGAACCGCGGTCCCGGTCATCGATCGATCTCCCCGAACACGATGTCGAGCGAGCCGATGATCGCGACGACGTCCGCCAGCATGTGCCCCCTCGACATGAAATCGAGCGCCTCGAGATGGGCGAAACCCGGCGCGCGGATCTTGCACCGGTACGGGCGGTTGCTGCCGTCGGACACGAGGTAGACGCCGAACTCGCCCTTCGGCGCCTCGGTCGCGACGTACACCTCGCCGGCGGGCACGTGATAGCCCTCGGTGTAGAGCTTGAAGTGGTGGATCAGCGCTTCCATCGAGCGCTTCATCTCACCGCGACGCGGCGGCGAGATCTTGTTGTCGTCGATCAGCACCGGGCCGGCCGGCATGCGCTCGAGGCACTGGCGCATGATGCGCAGGCTCTGACGCATCTCCTCGAGGCGGACGAGGTAGCGATCGAAGCAGTCGCCGGTCTTGCCGACCGGAATGTCGAAGTCCATCTCGGCGTACGCGTCGTAGGGCTGCGCCTTGCGCAGGTCCCACGGCACGTTGGAGGCGCGCAGCATCGGACCGGTGAAGCCCCACGCCTGCGCGTCCTCGGTGCTGACGCGGCCGATGTCGACGGTGCGCTGACGGAAAATGCGGTTCTCTGTCAGCAACTCGTCGGTGTCGTCGATGAACTTGGGGAACGTCTCGCAGAACGCCGCGATATCGTCGATCAGCGCCGGCGGCAGGTCCTGGTGGACGCCGCCCGGACGGAAGTACGCGGCATGGAGTCGCGCGCCCGAAGCGCGCTCGTAGAACTCCATCATTTTCTCGCGCTCCTCGAAGCCCCAGAGGAACGGCGTCATCGCGCCGACGTCGAGCGCCATCGCGGTGACGTTGAGGATGTGGTTGAGAATACGGCTCATCTCCGCATACAGCACACGGATGTACTGCGCGCGGATCGGCGCCTGGATGCCGAGCAGATTCTCGACGGCGAGCGCGAAGCTGTGTTCCTGGTTCATCGGCGCGACGTAGTCGAGCCGGTCGAAGTACGGCAGCGCCTGAAGGTAGGTCTTGTACTCGATCAGCTTTTCGGTGCCGCGATGCAAGAGCCCGATGTGCGGATCGGCGCGCTCGACGATCTCGCCGGACATCTCGAGCACAAGACGCAGGACGCCGTGGGCCGCAGGATGCTGCGGCCCGAAGTTCATGGTGTAGTTCTCGATCTTCTGCTCGGCCACGGCTCAGCCCTTGTTCGCAGGGGTTGGCTTCGGAGCAAAAGGCACCGTCGGCGACTGCGGCGCGTTCGGCGGCACGTCGGCCTTCTCGTCGCCCGGCAGCAGCCCGCCCTGCGTCGGCTGGCCTTCCCACGGGCTCAGAAAGTCGAAGGTGCGGAACTCCTGGGTCAGCTTCACCGGCTCGTTGACGACCCGCTTCTGCTCCTCGTCGTAGCGCACCTGAACGAACCCGGTGAGCGGGAAGTCCTTGCGCAGCGGATGTCCCTCGAAGCCGTAGTCGGTGAGGATGCGACGCAGGTCGGGGTGTCCCGAGAACAGGATGCCGTACAGGTCCCACGCCTCGCGCTCGAACCATTCGGCGGTCGGGAACACCCGCGCCAGCGACGGCACCGGCGTGCGGACGTCGGTCGTCACCTTGAGGCGGATGCGGCGGTTGTGGCGAATCGACAGGAGGTGCGACACAACCTCGAATCGCTCCGGCCGGTCGATGTAGTCGCAGCCGCAGACGTCGACCAGGATCTTGAACAGGCACGCCGGATCGTCGCGCAGGAACGTCGCGATCTCGATCAGCGATTCACGGCGAACCGCGAAGGTCAGCTCGTCGCGGACGATCGTCGCCGGCCCTTCCCCGGGAAATTTCTGCGCGAGGAGGTCGGCCAGTGACTGAAGGCCTTCGGTGGTGGGCAGCGACACGACGAAATCCGATCAGCGGGCGATGGTGGTGGTGCGGCGGATCTTCTTCTGAAGCTGAAGAATTCCGTACAGGAGCGCCTCGGCGGTGGGCGGACAGCCCGGAACGTAGACATCGACCGGAACGATGCGGTCGCAGCCGCGCACCACGGAATACGAATAGTGGTAGTAGCCGCCGCCGTTGGCGCACGAACCCATCGAAATGACCCAGCGCGGCTCGGCCATCTGGTCGTACACGCGGCGCAGCGCCGGCGCCATCTTGTTGGTCAGCGTGCCGGCGACGATCATCACATCCGACTGGCGCGGGCTCGGCCGGAAGACGATGCCGAAGCGATCGAGATCGTAGCGCGCGGCGGCGGTCTGCATCATCTCGACCGCGCAGCAGGCGAGCCCGAAGGTCATCGGCCACAGCGAACCGGTGCGGGCCCAGTTCACCACCTTGTCGAGCTGGGTGACGATGAAGCCCTTGGACTGGATCTCGGCGACCGCCGCGTCGAGGGCCGGATTGCCGCTCGCCGGGGGAACGCCGGGACGAAGGATCGCGGTATCGGTCATTCCCACTCCAACGCGCCCTTGCGCCACTCGTAAACGAAGCCGACCGTCAGCACGGCCAGGAACACCACCATCGACCAGAATCCGAAGTTGCCGATGTCGCCGAACGCCACCGCCCACGGGAACAGGAACGCCACCTCGAGGTCGAAGACGATGAACAGGATCGACACGAGGTAGAACCGGACATCGAAGCGGCGCCGTGCGTCCTCGAACGGCTCGAAACCGCATTCGTAGGCGGCAAGCTTGTCTGCGTCAGGGCGCTGGCGGGCAACGATGTAGCTGGCCCCGACGAGCAGCGCGGCGAGCGCGACGGCAATGCCGAGGAAGATCAAAATGGGCAGGTAGGCGGACAGCAGCGCCTGCATCGAAAACCTTCCGGCGGGCGGGAAAGCGGCAAATTCGCGTGGTGGGAATATAGGAATCCCACAGCTTATTGCAAAGCAAAACGTTCCATCAAAAGCCCCGCAATT
>DATJIG010000218.1:0-16616 GCA_035493495.1 Alphaproteobacteria bacterium | reverse complement strand
AACGGCTGCGCATCGAGCGCCGCGACGTTGTGCCCGTCGCCCAGCAGCTTGTGGGCGCAGGCGCGGCCGATGCCGCTCGCCGCTCCGGTGACGAGATAGGTGGCCATGTGATCTCCCGTTACGAACTTCGCGTCAATTTCTCTTCGTCATTCCCGCGCAAGCGGGAATCCAGAGCCGTCACACTCAGTGCGGCCGCTCTGGACCCCCGCTTTCGCGGGGGTGACGACACAAGAAAAAACGGCCGGTGACGTGGGCCACCGGCCGTTCGTTCGTCTCATCGTCGCGTCCGCCCGCCGGTGCGCGGGTGCGCGTCATCCGAGCATGACGTGGATCGACTTCTCCTCGGTGTAGGACAGCATCTCGTCGGTCGCTTCCTCGCGGCCGACGCCGGAGTTGCGATAGCCGCCGAACGGCATACCCTTGTAGTGAGCCGACGTGCCGTTGATCCACACGTAGCCCGACTTCACGCGCAGCGCGGTCTTGAGCGCGGTCTGCAGGTTGTTGGTCCAGACGGCACCCGTCAGTCCGTACTCGACATTGTTCGCGACCTCGAGGCACTGGTCGAGGTCGCTCCACTTGAACACCGACAGCACGGGCCCGAAGATCTCCTCGCGGGCAATGCGCATGTCGGGCTTCACGTCGGCGAACACCGTCGGCTCCATCCAGAAGCCCTTTTCGAACTGCTTGCCCTCGGGACGCTTGCCGCCGGTCATCAGCCTGGCGCCGTCCTCGAGACCCGACTTGATGTAGTACGAGACCTTCTCGTACTGCGCCTTCGAGTTGATCGGGCCCATCTGCGATGTCTCGTCGAGCGGCTCGCCGAGCTTCAAGGCTTTCACCTTGGCGACCAGCTTCTCGAGCACCTTGTCGTGGATCGACTCGTGCAGGAACAGCCGGCTGGTCGAGCCGCACGACTGGCCCTGCCAGGCGAAGTTCATGCCGGCAATCGCGCCCGCGACCGCCTTGTCGATGTCGACGTCGGGGAAGACGATCATCGGGTTCTTGCCGCCCAGCTCGAGCGAGAAGATCTTCACCGCGACCTCGGCCGCCGCCTTCTGGATCGCCATGCCGGTCTTGGCCGAGCCGGTGAAGGCGAGCCGCTTGATGTGCGGATGGCGGACGATCGCATCGCCCGCTTCGGCGCCGAGACCCGTCACGATATTGACGACGCCCGGCGGCATGATCTTCGCGCATTCCTCGGCGAGGATCGACGCCGACAGCGGGCTCTGCTCCGACGGCTTTATGATGACGGAGTTGCCCGCCATCAGCGGCGCCGCCATCTTCGAGATCGCGAACATGATCGGATGGTTGAACGGAATGATGCGGCCGACCACGCCGTACGGCTCGCGCACCGTGAAGTGCAGGTTGCCGACCGACGCCGGCACCGTCATGCCCTTCATCTCGTGGGCGACGCCGGCGTAAAAGCGCAGCGTCTCGAGACCGGAGCCGACGTCGAACCGCATCTTGGCGATGGTGTTGCCGGTGTCCATCACCTCGATGTGCAGCGCCTCCTCGGCGCGCTTCTCGAGCGCATCGGCGAGCTTGCGCAGATACTCGGCGCGCTTGCCCGGGCCGATCGCCTCCCACTGCGGCTGCGCCTTCGCGGCGGCCTGGTAGGCGCGCTCGACGTCCTGCTTGTCGCCGCGCGGCACCTCGCCGAGCAATTCCTCGTTCGCCGGGTTGATCGACTCCAGCCAGCGGCCGCTCGCGGACGCGCACAGCTCGCCGCCGATCAGCATCTTCATCTTGCCGAGCGGAAGCTTCGGCAGCTTCAGTGCGGTGCTCATGGATGTCTCCCTAGTATTTTTGAAACAGGTACACGGGGTGGGGGCGTATTCTGGCTCCCTCCCCGCAGCCGTTCCAGCGTGAAAATCCCGAATGATCTTTCCCGCCGCCGGATCGGCCGAATTGATCGTCGAGACAGGCCCCGTATACTCCGCACCCATAACGACAATCCGCATCCAAACCCAGAACCTCGGGAGCGCGCCTTGAAACCGTCGGCTTACGGTCCATTCCCCTACGTCCCCACGCCCAGGCGGCCGAAGATCACCTGGCCGAACGGCGCCAACGTCGCGTTCTGGGTCGTGGTCAACTTCGAGTACTTCCCGCTCGACCAGCCGATCCCCGGCGGCAACGGCAAGGTGCCGGACGTCGTCGCCTGGTCGCGGCGCGACTACGGCAACCGCGTCGGTGCGTTCCGCATCATGGAGCGGCTCGCCAAGTTCGGCGTCCGCGGCACGGCGAACCTCAACGCCGATTTGTGCGCGGCGCATCCGGAGATCATCGCCGAGGCGAAGAAGCTCGGCTGGGAGTTCATGGCCCATGGCCGCTCCAACAGCCGCGCGATGCATCACCTGCCCGCCGAGCGCGAACGCGACGAGATTCACGAGGCGATCGAGATCATCACCAAGGCGACGGGCACGAAGCCGAAGGGCTGGATGGGCCCCGGCATGCACGAGACCTGGAACACGCTCGACTACCTCGCCGACGAGGGCATGCTCTACAACGCCGACTGGATCAACGACGACGCGCCCTACCTCATGGAGGTAAAGGGCAAGAAGATGGTGCAGATCCCCTACGGCGAGCAGCCGCACGACAAGGGCGCGATGGACCGGCTGCACTACACCAACGACGAGTTCGTGCAGATGGTGAAGGATCACTTCGACACGCTGTATGCCGAGGGCGAAAAGTCCGGCAAGGTCGTAGTGGTCGCGCTGCACCCGTTCGTCGCGGGCCAGTCGTATCGCATCCAGATCGTCGACCGCATCCTCGACTACGTCATGGGGCACCCCAAGGTGTGGGCGGCGACCGGCGGCGAGATCGCCGAGCACTTCCTCAAGGGGCCGACGTTCTAGCGTGTCTTTTCCCGCCGGCGCCGTCGCGCCGGCGGGCGGCACCCATGCGTGGTGCCGAAAGACCAAGAGCCCCCAAGGAATGGTGAAGCGCGGCGAAGCCGCGCAATACCACTGACTGTAGCGCGATAACCTCTTTCGGTTATGCTCTGGGGCAGCCGACAGTCGAGGGGGGCTTCGATGCTGTCGCTGAGCAAACGCCGGAATCGAATTCTCGCCCTCGTGCTGGCCTCGGGCATTCCCCTGCTCGTCGCCGCGGCGATTGCGATCGCGCGTCTCTACACCGGCCAGCAGACCGCGATCGAGGAGATGCTGCGCGCACGCGCCCAGGCGCTGCTCGCGACCGTCGACTTCGAGCTCGGCATCGAAGCGACCACGCTGCAAACCCTCGCCCGGTCGCAATCACTTCGCGACGGCAACCTCGACGCGTTCTATGACGAGGCGTTGAAGACGGTCCAGTCGCATCCGCGCTGGTTCTCGGTCGTTGTCGCGGCACCGGACGGATCGGCGCAGCTTCTGAACACCAATCGCGACCGCGGCTGGCAAGGGCCGGCGCGCGATTCGCAGGCGGTGATCGACACCGCGCGCTCGCGCCGCGCGACGTTCGGGCGCGCCATGCCGAACGCGGTCGAGCAGGTCCTTTCCTTCCACATCCGCGTTCCGGTGATCGTCGACGAGGAGGTGAAGTACGTGCTTTCCGCTTCGCTCACCCCCGAAGCCATCGCCGAGGGGTTCTACAATCCGGACCCCAACGACTGGATCGCGGCCGTGCTCGATCCGTCGAAGACGATCGTCGCGATCTCGATCGAGCCCGAACGCGCCATCGGCCGGCCGAGCGCACTGGTCGACCAGGTTCCGCCCGGAAACATCGGCGTCGGCATGGGCCTTCTCAACCAGACACGGGCGTTCCTCTACGTCCAGTCGCCGCGGACCAAGTGGTGGGCAGGCGCGATCATGCCGGTCGAGGTGCTGTACGCCCCGCTGCGCCGGGCCGCGATCGAGATCGCGGTGCTGGCGCTGATCGCCGGCACCATCATCATCGGGCTCACGCTGTACGTGGCACGGCGCGTCGAGGAGGAGGCCCAGCGCGCCGAGGCCGCCCGCGCCCGCGACCTCGAGGAGTCCTATCGCGTCGCCAGCAGCGCGTTGCGCGCGGCCGAGGTGGCGAGCGCCGAGAAAAGCTACTTCCTCGCGGCGGTCAGCCACGACCTGCGCCAGCCTCTGCAGGTCGTCCAGAGCGCGATCCACCTCCTCGCCCGCGAGGTGCCCGCCGCGAACGCCCGGCTCATCCGCCACATCGAATCGGCGGTGCGCTCGAGCTCGGCGCTGCTCAACGCGCTGCTCGACATCACCCGCATCGAGTCGGGCGCGATCAAGCCCAACCGCCAGGTGGTGAGCCTGCAAGCGCTGATCTCGACGGCCGCCACAGAGGTGCGGAGCGACGCCCAGGCCAAGGGCCTCGAGCTGCGCTACGTGCCGTCCGACGGCGCGGTGCGCACCGATCCGGTGCTGCTCGCCTCGATCCTGCGGAACTTCCTCACCAACGCGGTGCGCTACACGCGCGAGGGCCGGGTGTTGCTCGGCTGCCGGCGCCGCGGCGGCATGGTCCGCATCGAGGTGTGGGATACCGGCATCGGGATTCCCGAAACCGAGCGCGCCAACATCTTTAAGGCGTTTCGACAGGTGGCCAACGACGAGCGCGACCGCCAGAAGGGCTATGGCCTCGGCCTCGCTGTGGTCGAGAAGCTCGCGGCGCTCCTCGGCCATCCGATCGGCGTCGAATCGCGCCCCGGAAAAGGCTCGGTGTTCTGGATCGACGTCCCGAGCACGACCGCGCCGGTCAAGGGCGACTCCACCGCGGCCGCCACCGCGCCGTCGAAGCGCACCCACGTGCTGGTGGTCGAGGACGACGAGGTCCAGGCCATGACGCTCGCGGCGACGCTCGGCGACTGGGGGGTCGGCTCCTCGGTCGGCGCGTCGCTCGGAGAGGCGCTCGACCGCGCGCGCGAACGGCGGCCCGACCTGATGCTCGTCGACTTCCGCCTGCGCGGTCCGGACGGCCTCAAGGTCATCCAGGAGGTCCGCGCGGCGGTGGGACAGGTTCCGGCGATCATGGTGTCGGGCGAGATCGCGCTCAAGGAACCGCTCGCGCGCATGGACATTCCGCTGCTCGTGAAGCCCTATACGCCGGAGCAGCTCCTCGCGGCGGTCAACAGTCAGCTTCTTGCCGACGCGTGAGGCGTCGGCACACAGGCACATGCAACAGCAGGTATCGGTCATCACCTTGGGCGTCGCGGACCTCGCGCGCTCGCGACGCTTCTACGCCGACGGATTCGGCTGGACGCCGGTGTTCGAAAATCCCGAGATCGTCTTCTACCAGATGAACGGCTTCGTGCTCGGCACCTGGCTGAAGGCGGCGCTCCAACAGGACATGCGGCGACCACCGTCGGCCACGCCCGGTGCCTTCGCTCTCGCCCATAACGTCGCCGCGCGCGACGACGTCCAGCCGCTGATCGACCGTCTCGTGCGCTTCGGCGGACGCGTCCTGCGCGTTGCCGACGCGCCGCCCCACGGCGGCTTCCGCGGCTACGTCGCGGACCCGGACGACCACGCGTGGGAGATCGCGTGGAATCCGGCGTGGCCGATCAGCCCCGAGGGGTACGTACGCTTCGGGATCTGAGCGTTCCGTTCAGTGAGGAGGTCCACATGTCCGCACAACTGAATCACACCATCGTCCATTGCCGCAGCAAGGAGACGTCCGCCGCCTTCCTCGCGGACATTCTCGGCCTGCCGAAGCCAAAGCCGTTCGGACCGTTCCTCGTCGTCGAGCTCGCCAACGGCGTCTCGCTCGACTTCGACACCACCGAGGGCAAGATCACCACCGAGCATTACGCGTTTCTGGTCAGCGACGCCGAGTTCGACGGCGCCTTCGGACGGATTCAAGAGCGCGGGCTGACCTACTGGGCCGATCCGGGCCGGACACGGACCAATGCGCTCAATCACCATAACGGTGGGCGCGGCTGCTACTTCAAGGACCCCGACGGACACCTCCTCGAACTCCTGACGCGCCCGTAAGGGAGCAAAGTGCGCCTGGCGGCGATCGGCTGGCGAGAGAGGGACGCGCCTCAGCGCGCGTCTGGACGCTGGGCGAGCTGCGGCGGAATGTTGCGCGTCGCGGGCTTCGTGACGGCGACGGTCTCGACCGGAGCCGCCTCTTCGGCGCAGGGCGCCGGCCGGTAGGTCGCGCGGCACAGCGCGATGGTGCGCGCACCGGCAAAGCCGATGCTCTTCGCCTGCGCCACCGGCACCTCGGCGCCGCCGCGCAGCGGCTGGCCGGCGATGACCCAGAACGAGGAGCCCTTGTCGCCCTCCGCTTTATCGAGAGGCACAACGATCGGACTGTAGAAGCGGCCCGTCACCACGGCGTTGTCAGCGTTGGCCCAGTCGGCGAATTCGCCCAACGCCAGGAACGTCGCCTCGCTGTTGTCGGGGATCGGCGGCAGCGGCGCGCGCGGCGCCGGCTGCGCCAACGGCGGCGGAGCGTCGACCACCTCGGCGTTGGCCTCCGGGACCTTTGCGCGACACAAGACGCCGTTGTCGAAAAAGTTGGCGGTCGAGCAGTCCTGACCGCTGACGGCGGACATGGCGTGGTCGGTCATGGTCTTGCCGCTGGCGGCGAGGCTCGCGCCATCGGCCGCGACGCTGGCGACCGTCAGCGCCGCGGGCGCCGCGCAGCCGTTCAGCGACAGCATCGCCACGAGCGCGGCCGCAACCAGCATCGCGGCCCTCGACACTCCGTCATGCATCGCCGTGGTCCCCATGGCGCCCTCCGCCCATTGCGGCATGACGCTAGGCTCCGCCCACGGCTTTAACCGAAGGTTAAAGGCCTGCCCCGGTCGCGGGGATTTTGCGGAAAATGAGATTCAAAAGCGACGAGCGCGCACGCTGTCACCGCTCGGTCGTCGCTTCGTCCAAGACATCGACCTCAGATGTTGGTCGAGACCTCGATGTGGGACGGGAAGATATCCTCGGGCTTCATCAGCCGCCGGGCGATCCCCTGCTCGTAGGCGTACGTCAGATACGCCTCGAGCGTCGGCCGGTTGGCCTCGATACCGTAGGAATGGGTGTCGTCGCCGAACGCTTTTTTCAGGCTGCGGGCGTAATCGGTCAGCCACGGCACCGGATACGACGAGATTGCGTTGTCGTGGATGCGGTGCAGACTGTTCTTCTTCGACTCCTCGAAAGCGGTGAACAGATTGCGCGCCACCCACGGGTGCTTCGCCAGAACCGACTTCTTCATGGCCATGATGTGCATGATCGGGAAGATCTTCGTCTTCTCGTAGTACGCGAGCTCCATCGCGCGAAAGTCGGGGAACAGCCTCGCCACGTCCGGATGTCCCTTGCGGAAGCAGCTCGGCTCGCGGGCGATCATCGCCGCGTCGATCTCGCCCTTGGCCAGCATGTCCGACAGCGTCTTGTCGGCGATGCGCTCGACCTTGATGCCGTTCGGCAGATCGAGCTCCACCTTCTCGATGCGTCCCGCCTGTTCGGTTCCGGCCTGGACCCAGTGGATCTCGCTCAGGGGAATGCCGACGTCGTGCATCAGGTAGCCGCGGGTGTAGACCGCGGCGCTTTGCGCCCACTCGGGCAGACCTACGCGCTTGCCGCGGAGATCCGCCGGGCCTTTGATGCCCTTCTTCGTGTTGATGTAGAACGACGAGAAGCGGAACTGCCGCGACGGGAACACCGGCAGGCCGATCAGGTCGCTGTTCGGCTGCGACACCAGGTTCGCGAACTTCGCCGACGACAGCTCCGAGACGTCGAACTCGCGGTTGAAGATCATCCGCGAGAACACCTCGTGGATCTCCATGCAGAGATAGGTGACGTCGATGCCCTCGGGCCGTACCAGCCCGAAGCGCAGGTCGCGCATGTGGTCGTAATCGTCGGTCGCAATGGTGATCGGAACGTTCGGCACGCGGTTCCCCTCTCGTCGGATGCGCCCTCGGGCGGCGCGCATGCTAGCGGGGGGAACCCCTCAGGGGAAGAGATGTGGACGCGGCGAGGCGCCAGCCGGAGGCGGGCACCCGCTCCTGCCGCGATCGTCAGATCACGACCCGCGGCTCGGGGATCGGGACGATGAACTTGGTGCCGCGCGCCCGCAACGACGAAAGCTGCGACACGATTTCCTGCTCCAGGTTCCACGGCAAGATCAGCACCCAGTCGGGCGGCGCCTCGAACAGGCGATCCACCGGCTCGACCCGGATGCGCGTCCCGGGCAGATAGTGGCCGTGCTTGTGGGGATTGCGGTCGACGGTGTAGTCGAGGATGTCGCCGCGGATACCGCAGTAGTTGAGCAGCATGCAGCCCTTGCCGGGCGCTCCGTAGGCGGCGATTCGACAGCCCCTCCCCTTGAGTATCACCAGCATCTCGAGCAGCTTGCGCTTGGTCTCGAAGACCCTCTCGCCGAACGCGCCGTAGGTTGTGACGTCGCACAGTCCGGCGGCGCTTTCGGCCCGTCGCACGCGATCGACGCTCGGCTCCTCCGCCCGGTCGCTGCCCTTGCCGCAGCAGAACACGCGCAAGCTGCCGCCTTGTGTCGACAGCTCTTCGACGTCGAACACGCGCAACCCGCCGCGCCCGAGAACGTCCTCGATCGCGTGGAGCGAAAAGTACCAAAGGTTCTCGTGGTAGATCGTGTCGAACTGATTCCTTTCCATCAGGCGCATGAGATGGGGCACCTCGAACGTCGCCACGCCGTCACGCTTGAGCAGCGTCGCCACTCCTGTCGCGAAGTCGTGGAGGTCCGACATCTCGGTCATGCAGTTGTTGGCCACCACCAGGTCGGCCGACATGCCCCGCGCCACCAAAGCCGCCGCCAGTCGCTCGCGGAAGAACGCGGGGATGGTGCGGATGCCGGCGTGCTGCGCCTCACGGGCGAGAATCCGCGCGGGTTCGATGCCGAGACACGGGATGCCGTGCCGGATCACGCTGCGGAGCAGATAGCCGTCGTTGCTGCCGATCTCGACGACGAGGCTGCGCGCGCCCAGCCGGAAGCGACGAACGGCGTCTTCGACATAGGCGCTCGCGTGGGCGAGCAGCGATTCCGACATCGACGATGAATTGGCGTACTCGGGATAGATCTGCGTCGGCGCCACATATTCATGATGCTGCGCCAGCCAGCATTGGCCGCACACCTTCACGTCCAGCGGATAGAACGTCTCGGCCGACTCGAGCTGATCGAGACTTAGCAAGCGGTCACACAGCGGCGACAGGCCGAGGTCGATGAAGCGATGAAGGAGGCCGCCGCACACGCGGCACGTGTCGTCTGCGACGGTGCGGCGCGCCAGATCGTACGCGATGCCTTCGTGCGCAATCGCGTCGTCTCTCTCATGTTTTGTGAGGAGGTCGGTGCTCATTGGAGCGCCTCTGGACTGTTACTGGATTCCAAGGCTGTAGAGCGGCCACACTAGACAAAACCTCGGTGACCCAGCGCGACCTTTGTCGGGCAAAGTCGGCACGCTTTCCGCTTGCCGCGTCCAGTGAGGCGATGCGTCACGATGTCATTCGACGACATGCGATCGCGGCGAGTCGCTGCATTGCAACGCGGCGTGACCGTGGCGATGCGCGATGCACGTCCCACCTCCGCGGGTGTGGAAAATTTTCTGCGGAAATCCGCGAGATCATTTCCCCGCGCGAATCGTTTCGCGCGACCTCATCGTCTAACGCATTCTGAAACGCGTCAGCGAACCGCGACCGAATTCCACCAGCGGAGCGGAGCGCGATGTCCCGATTATCGAGCGCATGCGTTCCGCATCGCGAAGCATCGCTTTCACATCCGACCGTGGAAATTCATCTTGCTCAAGGTGAGTCGGAGACACGGGTCGACCCCCGCCCGATTCGCGCGGGTGCGGTTTTTTGTCCGGGACAACCGAGAATCAAAATGAACGGTCGTGCGAAAATCTCGATGCCATCGTGTCAAGTGACATTGGATATGACCGCTAACAGCAAGTCGTTATTGCGCAATTAAGAGATTCCCCGTTACACAGAACCCCGATCTGAGTTGGTCCTCAGAAGACGTCGGTTCGGAGCGATACGTTGAAAGTCACGGGGACCCCGCGTGTGTGCGGGAGGGGGCCTACGTACTCCAATCGTCATGTCCGGGCGCGCACCTCAGCGGCGCGCGCGGCAATTGTCTGCGCTCTTATCGCGGGCACGCTGACGATCGCGCGCTCCGCTGTCGCCGCCGCGCCGAGCATCGAGGACCTGTCGCGACTCTCGATCGAGGAGCTGTCCGCGATCGACCTGCAAGTGACCAGCGTCTCGCGCCGACCCGAGCCGCTGAGCAAGGCGCCGGCGGCGATCTACGTCATCACCCAGGACGACATCCGACGCGCGGGCGTCACCAGCCTCACCGAGGCGCTGAGGCTCGCCCCCAACCTGGAGGTCGCGCAGCTCAACGCCAGCACCTATACCGTATCGGCGCGCGGCTTCAACCGCTTCGAGGCCGCCAACAAGCTGCAGGTCCTGATCGACGGACGGACCGTCTACAACCCGCTCCACGCCGGCGTGTTCTGGGACGTGGCCAACGTCATGGTCGAGGACATCGACCGGATCGAGGTGATCAGCGGCCCTGGCGGCGCGCTGTGGGGCACCAACGCCGTCAACGGCGTGATCAACGTCGTCACCAAGGGCGCCGAGGCCACCAGGGGCGGGCTCGCCAGCGCCCAGATCGGCAACGTCAACCGCAACGGCGCGCTGCGCTACGGCGGCGCGCTCGGCTCGAACGGCGCCTATCGCGTCTACGGCATGACCTTCGCCGACGGCCATACCGTGAACGCCAACGGCACCAGCCTCGGCGACGACTGGTACGGCAGCCAGGGCGGCTTCCGCACCGACTGGAAGACCGACGGCAACGCCTTCACCGTTCAAGGCGACGTCTTCAACAATCCGTTCCACACCGGCGGCCAGGCGCGCGGCGGCAATGCGCTGGCGCGCTGGACGCACACGCTCGGCGCCGCGTCGAGCGTCGAGGTGCAGACCTACTACGACAAGACCGAGCGTGTGACGCCCGGCGTGGTCGATGCGGTCGAGACCGGCGACCTGCAGGCCCAGCACACCTTCGCGACCGGAGCCCACAAGGTGGTGTGGGGCGGCGGCTATCGCGTCCAGACCGACCGCTTCTCCAACACGCTGAACGGATTCGCTCTCAACAAGGAGCGCGACACGACCTACATCGGCAACGTGTTCGCTCAAGACACCATCGCGCTCGACAGCGACCTCGCCCTGACCCTCGGGACCAAGCTCGAGCACTCGACCTTCTCGGGGACCGAGTACATGCCGGAGGCCCGGCTCGGCTGGAGCGTCACCGACGACGATTTCCTGTGGGGAGCGGTGTCGCGCGCGGTGCGCACGCCGTCGCGGATCGATCGCGAACTGCAATTTCCCGGATTGCTGCTCCCGGCGCCGAGCTTCGATTCGGAGAAGCTGATCGCCTACGAGATCGGCCATCGCGGTCGCCTGTCGCCGCGAGCAAGCGGCACCCTCGCGCTCTACTATCACGACTACGACGATCTGCGGACGACGTCGCTCGCCAATGGCAGCACCTTCCCGGTGCAGCTCCAGAACGGCATGGAAGGCTCGACCTACGGTCTCGAGGCGTGGGGCGATTACGCGCTCACCTCGTGGTGGCGGCTCAGTCCCGGGCTCAACGTCATCAAAAAGCACCTGCATCTGAAGCCCGGGCAGACCGACACCTCGAACCGCCAGGCCGCCGGCAACGATCCCGAGTACCAGGCGTCGCTGCGCTCGTCGATGGATCTCGGCCGCGACGTCGAGTTCGATATCGGTATCCGCGCCGTCGACCAGCTCTCTAACCCGAGCATCCCGTCCTACTACAGCCTCGATACCCGCGTCGGCTGGACCGTGACTCCGGGCGTCGAACTGTCCCTCGCCGGGTTCAACCTGCTCGACTCGCACCATCCCGAGACCGGGCCCGCACCGCAGGCCGAGATCCGGCGCACGGTGTACGTCGGCACGCGCTGGAGATTCTGACCTGAGCAGGACCACGGCCATAGCCGGTTGGCGTCGCTCGCTCGCAGCGCTGGTTCTGTCTGTGCTTACGACAAACGCGATGCCCGCGGCCGCCCAGCTTTCGCTGCCGGAGGCGGTGAAGGCGGCGCAGCTCTACAAGTTCGCCTCGTTCGTCGGCTGGCCCGACGACGCATTCCCGTCGCCGACGACGCCGCTCCAGGTCTGCGTCGTCGGCAATCCTACGGTCACCGCCGCCGTCGCCCGCGCCGCCGAAGGTCAGACGGTGAACGGCCGATCGTTTGCCGTCCGCGACGTTCCCGCCTCGGAGACCGACACCTGCCACATCGCCTATCTGTCGGGAATGTCCGGCGCGGACCGCGCCGAAGTGGTCACGCGGCTGTCGGGCCGGCCCGTGCTGACGGTGACCGACGACGCCCACGGTTCGAGTCGTGGGGTGGTGAATTTCCGGGTGCTCGACAATCGCGTTCGCTTCGAGATCGACAATGCCGCCGCGGCGCACAACGGCCTGACCGTCAGCTCGCGCCTTCTGGCGCTGGCGGTGCCGCGATGAGCGATCGCATGTCCCTGCCCCAGGCGATCGGGTGGAAGCGGACGCCAGTCGTGGCCGGCATCGCCGCGATAGCGTTGCTGTTCGCGGGCGTGCTGCTCGCCGTCATCAGCGAGCACAGTTATCAGGCGACGAAGGCGAACGACCTCGCGGTGCAGGCGCGCATCCTCGCCTCCACGGTCTCGGCCGCGGTGGCGTTCGACGACGTTCCCGCGGCCCGCGACAACCTCGCGGCGCTCGACGCCAATGACGCCGTCGAGGCGGCGGCCGTCTACGATGCCGACGGCTACCTGTTCGCCTCCTACACCCGCGGCACCGCGCGTCTGCCGGCGGGCCGGGTCGCAGTCCACGACCCAGAGATCCGCGGCGAATCGATCGACGTCGTGGTGCCGGTCGAAGCCGGCGGCTCCGGCTTCGGCACCGTCTACCTCAGCGTCGTCTCCGATCCGATCGAGCGGCGCGTCGCCCGCTACGGCTTCTTCGCCCTGCTCGTCGTCATGGCGGCGCTGGTCGTCGCCGTTCTCGGCATCGCCCACGGCGCGCTTGCCGGCGTCAACCTCCGGCTCGAGCGCGCCAACCAGGACCTGCGCCAGGAGATCGCCGAACGCGAGAAGGCCGAGGACGCCCTGCGCCAGAGCCAGAAGATGGAGGCGGTCGGGCAGCTCACCGGCGGCATCGCCCACGACTTCAACAACATCCTCCAGGGCATCGTCGGCTCGCTGGTGCTGATCGAGAAGCGGGTCGCCGACGGCAGGACCACCGAAGTCAACCGCTTCATGACCACGGCGATGACCGCGGCGAACCGCGCCGCTGCGCTGATCCAGCGCCTGCTCGCCTTCTCGCGCCGCCAGCCGCTGATGCCGAAGGCGCTGAACACCAATCAGCTCGCGCTGTCGATGGACGATCTCCTGCGCCGCACCCTCGGCACGGCGATCGAGCTCCGCTACGAGCTCGGCAACGGGATCTGGACGACGTTCTGCGACCAGAACCAGCTCGAGAGCGCGATCCTCAATCTCGCGATCAACGCCCGCGATGCCATGCCCAGCGGCGGCCTGCTGACGATCGCGACCGGCAACAGCACGATCGACGGCGCGCGTGCCGCCCGCGATCCCAGCGTGCGCGCCGGCGAATACGTGCGGCTGTGCGTCGGCGACAACGGCGTCGGCATGACCGCCGACGTGGTGTCGCGCGCCTTCGAGCCGTTCTTCACCACCAAGGCGCTCGGCCAGGGCACGGGCCTCGGGCTCTCGATGATCTACGGCTTCGCCCAGCAGTCGGGCGGCGGAGCGCGGATCTACAGCCGCGTCGACGGCGGCACCTGCGTCGCCATTTATCTGCCCCGCCACATGGGTGCCCCGGCGCCAGAGCCCAGGGCCGTCGCGACGTCGCCGGTGCCAGTCGGTAAGGCCGAGCAGGTCCTCGTCGTCGAGGACGATCCGATCGTCCGCGATCTCGTCGTCGATACCCTCAACGACCTCGGCTACCGCACTCTCGAAGCCGCCGACGGATCGTCCGCGGTCGAGCTTCTCCGCACCAGCGTGCCGATCGATCTGCTGGTGACCGATATCGGGCTCCCCGGCCTCAACGGCAAACAGGTCGCCGACGCCGGACGCGCGCAACGGCCGGGGCTCAAGGTGCTGTTCATGACCGGTTACGCCGAGACCGCGACCTCGGCTAAAGGCTTCCTCGCCCCCGGCATGGAAATGATGACGAAGCCCTTCCAGCTCGACGACATGGCCGCGCGCGTCCGCAAGCTCCTGGAGAACGGCAAGGCGTAGGGGGCGAGCCGGCTCAGCGCGTCTTGGCGAACACCTTGAGGTTGAGCTCCGGCATCGCGCCCATCCACATCGCGTGTTGGGTGTGGTCGGTGAGATTGTCGCCGGTCTCGGGATGCACCAGCACGACGAGTCGTCCGCGGTTGAGCGCGAGCCACGGCACGACGTCGGCCAGCAGCTCGGGACGGAACAGGACTTGGAACATCGGCATCGGGTGCGGGCCGACCGGCTGGTCGTGGACGCGCCCGACGACGACGTCGAATGCTTCGGCGATCGCCAGTCGCAGGCGCAGCGCCTCATCGCGCGTCATCGGATCGAAGTAGATGTGGGCGTGCCACGCCTCGATGCGCGGGGTGCCGCCGATGATGTCCCGGTCGCGCGCTGCCATCGGACTACTGCGCCGGCGTGATCACGCCGCTCGGTCCGCTGTTGGGCGATCCCGACGGCACGTCACCCGGTACGACGGTCTGCGGCTGCGGCGATACGGTGGGCCCGGGCGTCGGCTGGTTGCCCCCTCCACTGGTGGGCGCGCTGAAATTGCCGATCGGCCCGCCCGGAACGCTCGTCTGCTCCTTCGGCAGCGCATTGGGATAGGCGGCGAGGACTTTGCTCCGCACCTCGTCGACGCTGTAGGTGCCGGAGACGACGCGCGGCTCGAGCCGGACCTGGAGCCGCACCGTCGCGTTGACCGTGGTCTGCCGGTCCTGGCTCATATACGGCGCGGTGTAGTAGCCGGGCCCGCAGCCGCGGCACGGATACGGGCGATAGCCCCACGGGTCGTAGAACGGATCGGTCTCGACGTCGACGCGCGCGTCGTTGTCGCGGTTGAGCTCGCGGAATGCCGGGAAGCCACGCATCTTTGCGATCTCGGCGGCGCGCAGCAGCGCCATGTCGTGCGCCAGCGCGAGCTGGTCGTTGACCACCCGGTCGCGCGTGGAGCGGCCGTAAGCGTAGGTGCGGTAGTCCGGCGGCCGGTATGAGACTTCGTAGGTGTCGTTTCCGAGCGACCGGTCGGCGAAGCCGTAGGTCGTATTGACGCCGTAGGGCACGTACAGGGGGCGCTCGGCGCAGGCGGCGGCGAGCAAGGCCAGCGCCAACACCGCGAAGATGCGCGTTCTGCGAAACACCACCAAGATCCGTCCTCCTGTCGCGCGCCCCTGATCCGGCGCCCGCCTTTAATAGCGGACGACCGCCGGTGCGGGGAAGCGGGCGACCGACGGCTGGCCGTTATTGTCGACCAGCCGCACGTGCACCGTCCAGTTGGCGGCGGTGCGGTTGTAGGAGTCGGGGTCGGCAAGCTGGAAGCGCGCGATGGTGTGCGTCGCGTTGTCGTCGCTCGCGCTTCCTCCTCCGCCGCCGAGCGGGACGCCGATGCCGACTCCGGTCGACGTGCCGCCGCCGTGCCAGCCCCCGCCGCTGAAGGTTCCGAAGCCGATGCCGATGTTGGGTCCGCTGCCGCCGTATCCGGAGTCGCCGGTCTGTCGTGTGCGGTTGATGTCGCGCGACGCAAACGCCTGGCCGTCGGGCGCGACCAGATTGACCTGGTCGACGCGGTAGTACGACTGGGGATCGATGATCTCGACCCACACCACGTTGCCCTCGAGGCCCGAACGCCAGTTGACCGCGGGGCCAACCGGTGCGCCCGGCACCGTCGCGGTCTGATTCGG
Organism: Alphaproteobacteria bacterium; assembly: GCA_035493495.1. Classification (GTDB taxonomy): domain Bacteria; phylum Pseudomonadota; class Alphaproteobacteria; order SMXQ01; family SMXQ01; genus DATJIG01. The sequence goes on along the minus strand of DATJIG010000218.1, from coordinate 724 downwards.
CTGCTGATCGTTCCAGCGGATCGAGCCCGAGTCGGCACGGCCCTCGGGCGACACCACCGCGCCCGATGGCGCGCCCGGTGCGGGAGTCACGGTCGCGCGGTTCGTGGCGTCCGCCGGGCCCGCCGCCTCCGCCACTGGCTGCACCGGCGTGCCCTCGGCTTCGCGCGGGCGGTTCTGACACGCGGCGAGCAGCAGCACCGCCACGATGGCCGTCGAGGTCACGAGTGCGGAGCGCGTCTTGGTCATGGCTTACCTACCTGTGAAAGGAAGCCGGCCTGTGAACGGACGCCGGTGCGTACAACTCGTCACAGTGTGCCGGGAGCCTCGGCCCGACGATGGGGCAAAATAAGGACAGGTTTCGCCTGCGCGACCTCGGATTCCGCGTCGCAGGTTAGCGGCGGGCCGGTATCGGCGCCGGGAAGCGCGCAGTCGACGGACCGCCATTGCGGTCGACCATCCGCACCAGCACCGACCAGTTGGCGGCGGTGCGACGGTACGTCCTGGGGTCGGCGAGCTGGAAGCGGGCGACCGAATGCGTCGCGGTGTCGGCGCGCTCGACGCCGCGCCCGTTGAGCGGGAAGCCGACGCCGACACCGACGCCGCTGTGGTGCGATCCGCCCCACGCGCCGACGCCGACGTTGCCGCCGCCGGCGGTGTAGTCGTAGCGCGCCTGGGTCCGGGTGATTTCGCGCGAGGCGAACGCCCGTCCGTCGGGGGCGACGAG
>DATJIG010000217.1:0-3549 GCA_035493495.1 Alphaproteobacteria bacterium | reverse complement strand
CCGCCGTTATCGGGTCACTTTCTAGGTGCGAACGATAACAAGCTCGCCCTCGCTGCTTAACTAGCTTAAGCAAGCGCGGCCCGGGGGGCGCCGGGCAACAGAAGCCCCCCACCTCATTCTGACGTTTACGTTTGCATATTCCTGCCCGGCACGGCACGCGACCGTGACACTTTCCCGAAGCGCGCGATTCGGGTTAGGCTCCGCAACCGCCGAGGGGAGAACGACATCGTCCATGTCTCAGAACGCGCTGGATTATGAGCGGCTCGTCGACGGCGCCTTGAAGGGCGTCGTACGCGATGCGCTCGCGGTGACAGCGCGGCGCGGCCTGCCCGGCGCGCATCATTTCTACCTGACGTTCAAGACCTCGCATCCTGGCGTCGAGCTGTCGGAGGCGCTGCGCTCGCGCTATCCCGATGACATGACCATCGTCCTCCAGCACCAGTTCTGGGGCCTCGAAGTCCACGACGACTGGTTCGAGGTGACGCTCTCGTTCTCCGGCGTCTCGGAGCGGATCAAAGTGCCGTTCGCGGCGTTGACCTCGTTCGTCGATCCGTCGGTCAAGTTCGGGCTGCAGTTCCGCATCGGCTCGGTGCCGACACCCGCGGCGGCTGTGGCCGGAACCAGTGCCAAATCGCCCGAAGAAAAGCCCGCCGAGGCGCTCCCGCCGCTGGCATCGGATGCGGCCGCCGGGCCCGCCGAGAAGATCGTTTCGCTCGACGCCTTCCGCAAGAAGTAGCCCGTTTCTATCGGCCGTTAACCGCCCGTAATCGGCGCGCATCTGCCGCGACGCCGTCGCGGTTGCCTTCGCCTTCCCCGAGCGTCTAGTCTCCCGGCGCGCTTCCGCGCTCCCTTCCCATTCCCGGTTCGACGCACACGAGACGAGCACACATGGCCGAGTTCGCCTTCCACGAAATGTTCCCGCTGGGCGAGGACACGACGCCCTACCGCAAGATCACGACCGACTTCGTCTCCACCGCGTCGTTCGACGGCGAAAAGGTTCTCAAGGTCGACCGCGCAGGCCTCGCCGGGCTGTCGCGCGAGGCGTTCCACGACATCGCCCACTATCTCCGCCCGAGCCACCTCAAGCAGCTCCGCGGCGTGATGGACGATCCCGAGTCCTCGGACAACGACCGCTTCGTCGCCTACGAGTTGATGAAGAACGCCAACATCGCAGCGGGCGGCGTGCTACCGATGTGCCAGGACACCGGCACGGCGATCGTGATGGGCAAGAAGGGCGACCGCGTCTGGACCCATGGTGGTTCGAGCGACGAGGCGGCGCTCACCGAGGGCGTGTTCCGCGCCTACACCGAGACCAATCTGCGCTACTCGCAGATGAGCGCGCTCAACATGTACGACGAGGTCAACACCGGCAACAATCTGCCGGCGCAGGTCGATCTCTTCGCGGTGCCGGGCGATGCCTACAAGTTCCTGTTCATCGCCAAGGGCGGCGGCTCGGCCAACAAGGCGTTCCTGTTCCAGGAAACCAAGGCGCTCCTGAACCCGAAGTCGCTGCTCAAGTTCATCGAGGCCAAGCTGACGAGCCTCGGCACCGCCGCGTGCCCGCCCTACCACCTCGCGGTGGTGATCGGCGGCACCTCGGCCGAGCTCACCATGAAGACGGTGAAGCTCGCCTCGTGCCGCTACCTCGACGGGCTGCCGACCTCGGGCGGCAAGTTCGGCCAGGCGTTCCGCGACGTCGAGCTCGAGGGCGAGATCCTCAAGCTCGCGCAGAAAACCGGCATCGGCGCGCAGTTCGGCGGCAAGTACTTCTGCTACGACGTGCGCGTCATCCGACTGCCGCGCCACGGCGCCTCCTGCCCGGTGGGCATCGGCGTTTCCTGTGCCGCCGACCGCCAGGCGATGGCCAAGATCACGGAGAGCGGTATCTATATCGAGCGGCTCGAGACCAATCCCGCGCAGTACATGCCGGACGTCAACTGGGCGAAGCTCGCCGGAGATGCGGTGAAGATCGACCTCAACAAGCCGATGAACGAGATCCGCACCACGTTGTCGAAGCTGCCGGTGAAGACGCGCGTCATGTTGACCGGCCCGCTGATCGTCGCCCGTGACATCGCCCACGCCAAGCTCAAGGAGCGGGTCGATCGCGGCGAGGGTCTGCCGCAGTACTTCAAGGATCATCCGGTGTATTACGCGGGCCCGGCGAAGACGCCCGTCGGCATGCCGTCGGGCTCGTTCGGTCCGACCACCGCCGGCCGCATGGACTCCTACGTCGACGAGTTCCAGTCGCTCGGCGGCAGCATGGTCATGCTCGCCAAGGGCAACCGCTCGCCCGCGGTGCGCGAGGCCTGCAAGAAGCACGGCGGCTTCTATCTCGGCTCGACCGGCGGCCCCGCCGCGCGCCTCGCCCAGGAGTGCATCAAGAAGGTCGAGGTCGTCGAATACCCAGAGCTCGGCATGGAAGCGATCTGGCGCATCGAGGTGCAGGACTTCCCGGCGTTCGTCGTCGTCGACGACAAGGGCAACGACTTCTTCGCCTCGGTCGGCGCCAAGGACTGAGCAAGGTTCGTCGATGGCCAGGACAACGGCACAGAAGGACTCGGGAGCCGTCACGGCTCCCGATTTCCATTTCGACGGTCCGAAGACCGCAAAGCTGACGCTGATACTGGCCCACGGCGCCGGCGGGCCGATGGACAGCGCCTTCATGAACACCTTCGCCGAAGGTGTCGCCAGGGCCGGCATCCGCGTCGCGCGGTTCGAGTTTCCCTACATGGCGGAGCGGCGGACGAGCGGCAAGAAGCGCCCGCCGGATACGCTCAACCGGCTACTCGACAGCTTCCGCGCCGCGGCGGGGGCGTTCGACGGCAAGGCGTTCGCCGTCGGCGGCAAGTCGATGGGCGGGCGTATCGCCAGCATGGTCGCCGACGAGGTCGGCGCCGATGCACTGGTGTGCCTCGGTTATCCGTTCCACCCGCCAGGAAGTCCCAAAAAGTCGCGCACCGAGCACCTGATGACGCTCAGGACGCCGACGCTGATCCTGCAGGGCACGCGCGATCCCTTCGGCGGCCGCGACGAGATCGCGAAGCTCAAGCTGCCCAAGTCGATCCGCGTCCACTGGCTCGAGGACGGCGAACACTCGTTCAAGCCGCGCAAGGCTTCGGGCCGGACCGAGGACCAGAATCTCGCCGAGGCGATCGACGCCGCGGTTGCGTTTCTGAAGCGCTGAGCAGCCCAGAGGCCGTCCGTCGATGTCATCGACCGGTCGACAAACGGCAAGCGCGTGTCCCGTCCGACGCCGTGGATGATGGCTGCCGACGACGGGCGCTTCTCCCGAATCGGATACGACCTCCCCGGACCCTCGCCGGCCCTTTTTTCCCGCCGAAACCGCAGGTTCCGCACGGCGCGCCTGTCCGCCGCGGCCATTTGCCACCCGATGCACCCTCGACTTCCGCTGTGAATGTCCTAGGCTTTCGCCATCGCCCACGCGGCGGGACATCATGGGAGAAGCTGCCATGCCGGTCGGAACCGAGGAGCTGCTCGCCGAACTCAACCTGCTGATGGATAAGTACGGCGATCAGCCCGAGGATCTGC
>DATJIG010000216.1:0-2326 GCA_035493495.1 Alphaproteobacteria bacterium | reverse complement strand
CCCCGACCTGAACCCCGGCAATGCGAAGGTTGCCGAGCAGTTCAAGGAGGTCGCGGCGGCGAACGACATCCTGTCGGATGCCGACAAGCGCAAGCGCTACGACGCGGGCGAGATCGACGCCGCGGGGAACCAGCGCGCGCCGCACGGCTACTACCATCCCGGCGACCCCGGCGCGGCGGCAGGCACGGCCGGTGGCTTCCGTCGCGGGCCGCGCGGCGGCTATTACTCGAGCCAGGCCGAGGAAGGCTCGGATCGCTACCAGCAACGCTTCCGCTTCGACGACATCTTCGGCGAGGGCGGGATCTTCTCCGACTTCTTCGGCCAGGGCGGCGCCCAGGCCGGCGCGCGCGCGCAGCCCAAGGGCCGTGACGTACGGCTGCGGCTGACGCTGCCGTTCGTCGAGGCGGCGCGCGGCACCACGAAGATGGCCGCAATGCCCAACGGGCGGAAGCTCGAGGTCAAGATTCCGGCGGGCGTCCAGGACGGCCAGACCCTGCGCCTCAAGGCCCAGGGCATGCCGAGCGACGAGCGCGGCGGCGTGCCCGGCGATGCCTTCGTCGAGGTGCACGTCGCGCCCGACAGCATATTCACGGTGAAGGACCTCGATGTCACCGTCGACGCCAAGGTGCCGCTGCGCGACGCGGTGCTCGGCGGCACGGTGACGGTGCCGACGCTCGACGGCAGGGCGACGGTGTCGATTCCGAAACGCGCCAACTCGGGACAGCTCCTGCGGCTCAAGGGCAAGGGCATCTCGCGCGGCGGCAAGACCGGCGACCAGTACGTGCGCCTCCTCATCGTGTTGCCGGACGATGCGAACGATCTCGCGGCGCTCGAAGGAGCGTTGCAGGGCGAGGCGGCGGCCGCCGACGGCCGCAAGAAAAGCTGAGCGAAAGGGCCGAGCGACATGGCGACCTTCGAGGAGATCCTCACGCGTTTCGAGATCACGCGCGCCGACGTCACGTCGTGGATCGAGGAGGGCCTGATCGAGCCCAAGGGCGAAGCGGACGCCTACGACTTCGACGAGACGGACACCGCGCGCATCGGCCTGATCGTCGAGCTCAGGCGCGACCTCGAGATCGACGACTCGGCGATCCCCGTCGTGCTGTCGCTGCTCGACCAACTGCACGCCGCGCGCGCGGCGCTGAAGCGCATCGCCGCCGCCATCGCCGACCTGCCGCCCGACATCCGCGAGCAACTGACCGCCGTGCTCGGCGAGCACGCGTCCCACGACGCCGACTAGGGGCACGCCGGAGACGCTCCGCGGCCGGCCCGGCCGCACGGCGCGGCGGTTTGAACGACCCAGCCTTTCGTGTAGCATACGCGCGCTTTCGGGCCGCCGACGCGGCCCGCCCGGGGCCGGTCGAGCCCCTTTTTTAGGCCCCGAATCCCGGGCCCGGGCTGGAGCAGGATTAACGTTGAGGATCAGATGAACGCGTCGAACGGGCTGATGGCCGGGAAAAAAGGCCTCGTGATGGGTGTGGCCAACGATCGGTCGATCGCCTGGGGCATCGCCAAGACCGTCGCCGCCGCCGGAGCCCAGGTCGCGTTCACCTACCAGGGCGATGCGCTCGCCAAGCGCGTGACTCCCCTCGCCCAGTCGGTCGGCTCCGACCTCGTGCTGCCGTGCGACGTCACCGACGAGAAGTCGATCGAGCACGTCTTCGACGTCCTCGGCAACACGTGGGGCAGCCTCGATTTCGTGGTGCATGCCATTGCCTTCTCCGACAAGGAGGAGCTCAAGGGCGAGTACATGAACACCAGCGCGCCGAACTTCGCGCTCACGATGCAGGTGTCGTGCTACTCGTTCACCGCCGTCGCCCAGAAGGCGGCGCCGCTGATGACCAACGGCGGCAGCCTCGTCACCCTCACCTACTACGGCGCCGAGCGCGTGATGCCGCACTACAACGTCATGGGCGTCGCGAAGGCGGCGCTCGAGTCGAGCGTGCGCTACCTCGCCGTCGACCTCGGCGGCCGCAACGTCCGCGTCAACGCGATCTCCGCGGGTCCGATCAAGACGCTGGCTGCATCCGGCATCGGCGACTTCCGCTACATCCTCAAGTGGAACGAGTACAACGCGCCGCTGAAGCGCAACGTCACCATCGAGGACGTCGGCAAGTCGGGGCTGTTCCTGCTGTCCGACCTCGGCTCGGGCGTCACCGGCGAGGTGCTCCACGTCGACTGCGGCTATCACGTCGTCGGCATGAAGTCGGTCGACGCGCCCGACATCTCCGTGGTCCAGAACCAGGAGGCATAGCGGCTCCGCCGCTCTTCGCTCATGTCCGACAACTCCTTCGGTCACCTGTTCCGCGTCACCACGTGGGGCGAG
>DATJIG010000215.1:0-2266 GCA_035493495.1 Alphaproteobacteria bacterium | reverse complement strand
GCGGCGACGTTCGACCGGCGCGTCGGCTTCAGCCATTATACCGGACAGGTCACGCATCACATTGCGCCGGATGTCGACGCCGAACGGGACGCGCTCACCAACGACCTCAAAGCAGCCAAGGTGGTCGAGGCCATCTACGAGGTGTCCGGCGTGGGACCGACGGTGCTCGGGCGGAACGGTGAAGGCGACCCGTATTACACCGACGGCGAAGTCGAGATCTCCCGGCTTGTCGAAGGCTGCAATACGAAAGCCGCGACCGTGGCGGAGCTGGACAATCCGCCGATCGTTGACCTGAAGAATGTCGCGTGGAAGTCGGTGGCCGACGTGCTGCGATCCAATGTGACCGCGCCTTCGGAATAAAGCATGGCGTGCGGAGATGGTGTGCTCGGCGCCTTGAAGTGGGTAGCGTTTATTTGGAATCCCCCGCTCGTCCCCGCGGAAGCGGGGACCCAGCTCTTAAAGCCCGATTTCTGCACTTTCTGGATTCCCGCTTGCGCGGGAATGAGCGGAGCAAGTGGCGACGTTTCGCTCAGCTCTTGATGAACGTGCCGTTGCGCAATTCGCTCACGGCCTGTTGCAACTCGGCCTGCGTGTTCATGACGATCGGGCCGTGCCAGGCAACGGGCTCCTGGATCGGCTTGCCCGAGACCAGCAGGAAGCGGATGCCGTGGTCGCCCGCCTGCACGTTGACCTCGTCGCCCTGGTCGAACAGCACCAGCGAGCGATCGCCGACCGGCTCACGCACGAGGATCTCTTCGCCGTTCACCTGCTTCTCGGCGAGCACGCCGAAGGGCTTCGAGGCATAAGCAAAGTTGCCGTCGCCTTCGAACACGTAAGCGAAGGCGTGGCGTTCGATTTCGACCTTCAGCGTCTTGCGCTGGCCCGCGGGCACGAAGACATCGAGATAGCGCGGATCGGCGGCGACGCCTTCGACCGGGCCCTTCTGGCCCCAGAACTCGCCGCAGACGATACGCACGCGGGTGCCGTCATCGTCGGTGATCTCGGGGATTTCGGCGCCCTTGATGTCCTGGTAGCGCGGCGCCGTCATCTTGAGCGACGAGGGCAGGTTGGCCCAGAGCTGGAAGCCGTGCATGCGCCCTTGCGCGTCACCTTGCGGCATCTCCTGGTGCATGATGCCGCGGCCTGCGGTCATCCATTGCACGTCGCCGGCGCCGAGCGAGCCTTTGTTGCCGAGACTGTCGCGATGTTCGACCGTGCCCGCGAGCGTATAGGTGATGGTCTCGATGCCGCGATGCGGGTGCCAGGGGAAGCCGGCGAGATAATCCTGCGGGCGGTCGTTGCGGAAGTCGTCGAGCAACAGGAACGGATCGGTCTCCGCGGTCTCGCCGAAGCCGAAGGCGCGCCGCAGCCGCACGCCGGCGCCCTCCATGGTCGGCTTGGACTGCACGACGCGCTTTACGGGTCGAATAGACATTGTGCCCCCCTTGGTGGTGCACGGCCGGACCCCGGCGGTCCGGCTGCGCGTTGCTTCAGTCGTCGTTACGCGGCGGCGGCGTGGCGCGAATGCGCGAACCGTCCCACCAAGGTCGCGAACTGGTCCATGTAGGCGGCCAGGAAGCCTTCCGTGGTCTGGTCGGTGAACGAGCCCGAGGCATCCAGCAGGTCAGGCTTGAACGAGATGTAGGCTTCGCCGCCCATGACATGCATGGCGAGGCCGCTGCCGAGCACCTGGCGCAGATGCTGCTGGGCGATGCCGGCGCCGATCGCCCCCGGCGACGTGCCGGTGATGGCGGCGGGCTTGCCGGTCCAGGCGCCCTTGCCATAGGGACGGCCGGCCCAGTCGAGCGCGTTCTTCAGCACCGGCGGGATCGAGCGATTGTACTCCGGCGTCACGAACAGGATGCCGTCGCAGGCGAGGATTTCGGCCTTGAGCCGCGTCACGCTGCTCGGCGGGTTGGCCTCGTCGTCTTGATTGTAGAGCGGGAGATCGTCGATCTTCAGAAACTTGGAGTCGAACTTATCCGCACTCAGCTTGGTCAGTGCTTCGGCGAGCTTGCGATTGAGCGAATCGCGCCGATTGCTCCCGACCACGATGCCGAGCTTGTACTTTGCCATAGGAACCTCTATTTGCGTCGTAAGGTTACGATTAGTTACCGAGGCTAAATAGATGACCAGGCCCAAGACTCAAGTAGGCACAAAGGCGACACCCGGTCACCTTCATGTGCCCGACCAATGTCTAGCTGTTCACGAGGTTCTCTCGCGAGTCGGCGACAAGTGGAGCGTGCTGGTGGTGTCGGCGCTCGGC
>DATJIG010000214.1:0-18715 GCA_035493495.1 Alphaproteobacteria bacterium | reverse complement strand
CATTCCGGAGCGGGCGCGGGATGGACTGTCCGATGCTGATTTCAGGTCGAGGACGTCGCCGGGCTGCTGGGTGACCCGGCGCGCGTGCTCCTTTTCTAGTTCCGACAGCGCGCGTTCGGTGCTGTTGAGGATCGGCTGGATCTCCCTGTCGGCGCACCCTTCGCGCGCAGCGCCGCGAGGATCGTGCCGACGAGCGTAGCCAGCGTGAGGATGTGGGAGAGGCGGCGTTCGCGGTAAATCGTCCCTACGGGTTCCCGATGAGCCAGGGTTGTGCCGCAATCTGCGAACAGGATTTTCCGGAACGTAGAGGGGGCGGCGTGCCTGGGTGGCCTCGCGATGACGGAACGTGCGGCGTTTCGGCGATCTCTTGGTGTCGCCCCACCGGTGCCGCACCACAACGGCTCGGTCCGTGCTACGGTCGGACGAGAGGATTTCGCATGGTCAGAATCGCCGCGCTCATCGCGGCTTTCAGTCTCGCGGCGAGTGTCGCCGACGCCGCCAACTGGTCCGAAGTTTGGGTGCCCGACCCGGGGTTTGCCGTTGAGTTCCCTGAAGCCCCGACCTTTGCGACACGTCCGGTTCCCTGGAACAACGAGGGACGCCAGCAGTACTGGGTCGTCGAGCGCGGCGGGCGTTCGTTCGCCGTGTCCGTCGTCGAAATGCCGCCGAGCACCACGCCGCCGCTTCCGACCATCGATTACTATGGCCGGGTGGTCGAACGGTTCGCCGCCGGCAGTCATGCCATGCTGCGCGAGGACTATCTCGCGACGGTTGCCGGCCTGCCGGGTTTCGAGGCGATCCTCGACGACTGGAGCGACGATTTGCACCACCTCGTTGATCTCGTGCAGGTGGGAAACCGCCTTTTCATGATCGGCTCGTCAGGCCCGAAGGGGCACGAGAGCGGCGTGGATGCCATCCGCTTCCGCGATTCGTTCCGCCTGACCGGGCCGGTTGCCGCGCCGGACGCCGGGGGCCCCTCCGTGCCATGAAGGGCACGATTGCCCGGCTTGCCGTTGCGATGTGCGTGGTCGGTGTCGCAGTGTGCGGCATCGCCGCAGCCCAGGAGCAACGGGCGTGGATCAAGTTCAGCTCCGCGGCCGACGGCTTCGCGACCGAGTTTCCGGGCGCGCCGACACCGCGGGACCAGGGAGCCGGCGGCACCCGCGTCCGGAGCTGGGAGTTCTCGGACGATCAGGGGGTGTACGCGGTGACGATCACCACGAAGTCGCCGATGACCGCGAGCGACTATCTGTACGTCGTCATGGAGGCCGCCCGGCGCGAGACCCGCGAGAAGGTGGTCGCGCGCCAGTGGGACCCGATCAAAATCGCCGGGCGCACCGCATCGATGGTGACCATCCAGGTTAACGATACCGCGCCCGATACCATCGTCGCCTTCGACGGGCCGTCGCAGCGCATGTTCCAGCTCCACGCGCCCGGCCAGCCCGACAGCCCAAACGTCGTCCGCTTCCGCAACGCCTTCCGATTGCAGTAGGCCGGCGCGGCCGAGCAGGGCCGTCTGGCCCGCTTTTCAAGCCCGCGGACGAGAAAATTAGCGTGTCTTTACAGGCCCGTTTCTTTGACACACCGTGGCCTTGGCGGTAAAAGCAACAACCCGGCCCGGCCGGGATTTTTCACACATTCCGAGCTCGCATGCCCACGACCAGCGATATCCGCAAGGCCTTCCTCGACTATTTCGCGTGCGCGGAGCACCGCGTCGTGCCGTCGAGCCCGCTGGTCCCGGTGAACGACCCGACGCTGCTGTTCACCAACGCCGGGATGGTGCAGTTCAAGAACGTCTTCACCGGCGCCGAGAAGCGGGATTATGCGCGCGCCGCCAGCGCCCAGAAGTGCGTCCGTGCCGGCGGCAAGCACAACGATCTGGAGAACGTCGGCTACACCGCCCGTCACCACACTTTCTTCGAGATGCTCGGCAACTTCTCGTTCGGCGACTACTTCAAGGAACGGGCGATCGAGCTCGCGTGGAATCTCGTGACCAAGGAATTCGGGATCCCGAAGGACAAGCTCTGGGTCACCGTCTACCACACCGACGACGATGCCCACGCGCACTGGAAGAAGATCGCCGGGCTCCCCGATTCGCGGATCGTCCGCATTGCCACCAACGACAATTTCTGGGCAATGGGCGACACCGGCCCGTGCGGCCCGTGCTCCGAGATTTTCTACGATCACGGCGACAAGCTGGCCGGCGGTCCTCCGGGCTCGCCCGATGCCGACGGCGACCGCTACGTCGAGATCTGGAATCTCGTGTTCATGCAGTACGAGCAGATGGCCGGCGGCGAGCGCAAGGACCTGCCGCGGCCGTCGATCGACACCGGCATGGGGCTCGAGCGCATCTCCGCGGTGTTGCAGGGCAAGCACGATAACTTCGATATCGACCTGTTCCGCCGCCTGATCGAGGCTTCGGCCGAGCTCACTAGGACCGCCGCCGACGGCCCGAATGCGGTGTCGCACCGCGTCATTGCCGACCACCTGCGGGCGGTGTCGTTCCTCATCGCCGATGGCGTGATGCCGTCGAACGAAGGGCGCGGCTACGTGCTGCGCCGCATCCTGCGCCGCGCCATGCGTCACGCCCACATGCTCGGCGTTCGCGAGCCGCTCCTGAACCGCCTTGTGCCGACCTTGATCGCCGAGATGGGGTCCACATATCCCGAACTCGTCCGCGCCCAGCCGCTGGTCACTGAAACTCTCAAGCTCGAGGAAGGACGGTTTCTGCGCACCCTCGAGCGCGGCCTCAAGCTCCTTGAGGAAGAGACCCAGAAGCTCGGCAAAGGCACGGCACTCCCCGGCGACGTGGCGTTCAAGCTTTACGACACCTACGGTTTCCCGCTCGACCTGACCCAGGATGCGCTGCGTCCCGAGGGCCGCTCGGTCGAGCTCGAGGGCTTCGAGCGCGCCATGGCGAAGCAACGCGAGGACGCGCGCGCGGCCTGGGCCGGTTCGGGCGACACCGCGACCGAGAAGGTATGGTTCGAGGTCCGCGAAAAGGCCGGAGCCACCGAATTCCTCGGCTACGAAACCGAGGTGGCCGAGGGCAAGGTCACGGCGCTCATCATCGACGGCAAATCCGTCGACTCGATCAAGGCGGGCGATAAGGCGGCGGTGATCACCAACCAGACGCCGTTCTATGGCGAATCCGGCGGCCAGACCGGCGATACCGGTGACCTGTTCAGCCATGGCGGCGCCGAGTTCGGCGTGGCGGACACCCAGAAGAAGCTTGGCGACCTGTTCGTCCACGTCGGTGCCATGACAAAGGGCTCGCTCAAGGTCGGCGACGTCGTCGAAATGCGCGTTGACCACACCCGTCGCTCGCGCATCCGCGGCAATCACTCGGCGACTCACCTTCTGCACGCCGCACTTCAGCATCGGCTGGGCAAGCATGTCACCCAGAAGGGCTCGCTGGTCGCGCCCGACCGTCTGCGCTTCGACATCGCGCAGCCGAAGCCGATGACGCCCGACGATATCCGCGCGGTCGAGGACGAGGTCAACGCCTCGATCCGTGCCAACAAAGCCACGATCACCCGGCTCATGTCGCCGGAAGAGGCGGTGAAGCAGGGAGCGATGGCGCTGTTCGGCGAGAAATACGGCGACGAGGTGCGCGTCGTGTCGATGGGCGGTGGGGGCGAGGAAACCGCGCTGTCGGTCGAGCTGTGCGGCGGCACGCATGTCAGCCGCACCGGCGATATCGGCGCCTTCCGCATCGTCTCCGAGTCGGCGCTTGCCGCCGGCGTGCGCCGCATCGAAGCGGTGACCGGTGCAGACGCGATCGCCTACGACGCGGCCCAGGAGCAATTGCTGATGGAAGCGGCGAGCGCACTCAAGGTGGCGCCGGTCGACCTGCCGTCGCGCGTCGCCCAGCTCGCCGAGGAACGTCGAAAGCTCGAGCGCGAGGTGTCCGAGCTCCGCAAGAAGCTGGCGCTCGCCGGAGATGGAGCCACTGCGGCCGCGGAGCCACAGGAGCGCACAGTCGCGGGCGTGAAGCTGATCGCTCGCACGCTCGACGGCGTCGCCGCACGCGACCTCAAGGGCATGGCCGACGAGTTCAAGGCCAAGATCGGATCGGGTGTCGTGGCGCTCGTCGGTACCGCCGACGGAAAGGCGTCGCTCGTCGTCGGCGTCACGCCGGATCTGACGTCGCGCATCAGCGCTGTCGATCTCGTGAAGAGCGGCTCCGAAGCGCTGGGCGGCAAGGGCGGCGGTGGCCGTCCCGACATGGCCCAGGCCGGCGGGCCGGACGCGGCGAAGGCGGCCGATGCGCTCGCCGCGATCGAGCGCGCTCTCGCGGAAACCGTCGCCGCCTGAGTATTCCGGGTCTCAGACGCGTCACGCGGGGAGCGGACGATGTTCGAGGGCTTCAACTTGAAGGTCGCATCGGTCGCCGCGTTCGTCGCGGCGCTAATCGTCTATTTTCTGATGTACTACGGGCGCTGAGTACGCGCGTTCCATGCCGCGCGGCCTCTGCGCGGTGTTGATGGCCGGGCGCGCGCCTTACAGTCGGCGCGCGAACATCAGCAACGTCCAGCCGCCGAGAACCGGAATGGCGCCGTACGTCAGCCAACGTATGCTCGGCAACGAGAACCGCGCCAGCGGCCATGGTGCCCAACCGCCCTGCTGGACGATCCACACCAGTCCCAACGCCATGGCGACGGTGCCGAAGGTGATGAGTGCGATGCGCATGATGCCACGGTAGTCCCGGATTGCTGCGCCTCCGTTAAGAGACGCTGCAGGTTGAGACAAAGATCGTTCGAACAAGCGCGAACTTTCGCGCGGACTCGAACGGTCGGCGGCAGGAATGTGTCGGCGCACACATTCTCGTCTTTGCGCAACCGTAACGATGCGCACGACTACGCACTCGCGTGACGACCAGCCGCGATGGTGTGAGGCGAGTCAACGCCGCGACAGGACGGCGATCACCGCGCCGGCTGTCGCCAGGATGGCGCCATACCACGACCACTTGGTCTGGTTCAGCATGAAGCTGGTCTTCGGCCAGAGGATCCAGCCGAGTCCCTGGCCGATCCACAGCAGGCCGACGACGATGGCGAGCAATCCGGCGGTGAGCAGCAAGGAGCGCATGGAGCGACCTTAGCATGTTCGGCGAACGGCCAAGCTTGGTTCCGCTGCGTTGCGGTGCGCGGAGTCGATGACACACTCAATTCATCGTGATCGCGTCGTGAGCGAGATCGCCTTTCGATCGCGAGCGTCCGACGCCCATCGAAGTCAGCGGAAGCCAGATTCGACGTTGGGATTCGGCGTAACACACGTCATCGATGCGTGCGGCTCAGCTTCGCTCGCGAAAGACAGTAGCGCGCCGACCTTTGTCGCGAATTCCCGAGAACGTTAACTGCACAGCTGTCTGATTTAGGACACATGTTCGTCACGGGCTGCAGCGGACCTGCAGCACTCCCGCGCGAGCACGTGACCCATGGCCCTCGACCTCACCGGCTTCAAGCTGACCTACGACGATGAGTTCAATTCATTCACATGGTCGCCCGATGGCAGCTCGGGATATCAGACGACGTTCTACTTCGGTGGGCGTTCGCTGCCTTCAAACGGCGAGCAGGAGTACTACTCGGACCCGACCGTTGGCGTGAATCCTTTCTCGCTGCAGAACGGCGAGCTGACCATCACCGCGAGCCCCGGCAGCAATCCCGACGGACTCGCCTACAACTCCGGTCTGATCACGACCGAAGGGATGTTCACGCAGACCTACGGCTACTTCGAGATCCGCGCCGAGCTTCCGCAAGGAGCAGGATTGTGGCCCGCATTCTGGTTGCTTCCCGCGGATAAGAGTTGGCCCCCCGAGCTCGATCCGCTCGAGGCGTTCGGCGCGACCAATGCGAACGGCGAAGGCGGTTCGACCTCGGTCCACGTCGGCGCAATCAGCGGCGATTCAACCCAGAGCGGCGGCAGCTGGGTGACGGTGCCGAACAACGGCAACATCTACACCGGCTATCACACGTACGGGATCGACTGGGAGCCGAACGCTCTCACCTATTACATTGACGGGCAGGCGGTCTATCAGCTCAAGACGCCGACCGATATGAACAAGCCGATGTACCTGCTGGTCAATCTGGCGGTCGGCGGAAGTTGGGCCGGCAGCCCGACCGGCGAGACCGGTCAGCTCAAGATCGATTACATCCGCGCCTATTCCAGCGATCCGAACGCGACTGGGGTCGCGCTGCAAACCCTCTCCTCGCCCGACGGCATCGACACGAGCAACCTCTACGGTGCGACCAGCGGGACGGCCACGACGACGTATACGAATGCGCTCACCGTGCGTGTGGCCGAAGACGCCTGGAGCGGCGACGCCCAGTTCTATGTCTCGGTCGACGGTATCCGTCAGGCTGGTATCTACACGGCGACAGCCAACCACAGCCTGGGGCAGTGGCAGGACATTACCGTCGCCGGGAATTTTACGGCGACCGGTTATCACACGGTCGACGTTACCTTCATAAATGATGCCTGGGGCGGCAGCTTATCGACCGACCGCAACCTCTACGTGCAGTCCGTGACGATCAACGGTCAGAACGTCTCCGCAGCGGCGTTCAACAATGCGACCAACGGCGCTACGACGACCGACGGTTCGCAGATCCTGGCGATCAACGGCACGGTCGAATACGCGGCGAGCGGCGCGACCGCAACGACCACGTCGAGCTCGGTCAGTGCCACGCTCGACGCGACGACCCAGAATCTGACGCTCACCGGCACCTCGGCGATCAACGGCACCGGTAACGCCCTGGCCAACACCATCACCGGTAATGACGCCGCCAATCTCCTTCAGGGACTGGACGGCAACGACACGCTGCTGGGCGCGGGCGGTAACGACACGCTCGACGGCGGAACGGGTGCCGATTCGATGGTTGGCGGCATCGGCAACGACTCATACGTCGTCGACAATGCGGGCGACGTGGTGATCGAAAACGCGGGCGAGGGCACGGACACCGTCACCAGCTCGATCACCTACACCCTGACCGCCAATGTCGAGAATCTGATCCTTTCCGGGACGGCTGCGATCAACGGTACCGGCAACGCGCTGGACAATGTTATTACCGGGAACGCGGCGGCCAACCTCTTGCAGGGCGGCGCGGGCAACGACACGATCAATGCCGGCGACGGCAACGACACGGTGATCGGCGGAACCGGCAACGACTCGCTGACGCTGGGCAACGGCAACGACATCGTCATATTCAATGCCGGCGACGGCAATGACACGATTGCGGGATTCACCTCGCAGGATCTCATCAAGATCTACGGCGAGACCGGATTTGCGAGCTTCACCGACATCCAGTCGCACGCAACTCAGGTCGGAACCGGCGTTGTCATACAGCTCGCGGCCAGCGACAGCATCACGCTCGCGAACACGACGCTGTCCGCCCTGACCAGCGGCTCGTTTGCGTTTTTCGATGCGGCGGGAAACCCTATCGTTCCGGCCCCTCCGCCGACGACGATCTCCAGTTCGGTCAGCTATACTCTCGACGCGACCACGCCGAATTTGACGCTGACCGGGACCGACCCGATCAACGGGACCGGCAATGCGCTCGACAACGTCATCACCGGCAATTCGGCCGACAACGTCATCAACGGTCTGGGTGGCGCCGACACGATGATCGGTGGCGCCGGAAACGACACCTACATCGTCGACAACGCGGCCGACGTGGTGACCGAGAACCTGTCCCAGGGGACCGACGCGATCCGGACGTCGGTCACCTACACTCTGCCGGCGAACGTCGAGGTGCTGGAGCTGCTGGGCTCGGCGGCGATCAACGGAACCGGGAATTCGCTCGACAACGACCTGTTCGGCAACGCGGGCGCGAACGTGCTCATTGGCGGCGATGGCAACGACGTGATCTATGGTCAGGCCGGAAACGACACCATTGATGCCGGGAATGGCAACGACATCGTGTGGGGCGGCGCCGGCAACGACACCATCACGTTGGGGGCCGGAAGCGACGTGCTGATCTTCGCGGCCGGCGACGGCAACGACACGGTGACCGACTTCTCTGCGATGCAGGATGTCATCCGTCTGATCGGCATCCCCGGTTTCACCAGCTTCGCCGACCTGCAGGCCCACGCGACGCAGGCTGGGTCCAATCTGGTGCTGTCGTTCGCCACGGGGGATACGCTGACCCTCAACAACATCAGTGTGTCGAGCCTCAGCAGCTACGATTTCCTCTTCGACAACAGCCAGAGCAGTCCAGTCGGCGGAAAGTCGGCCGGCAATTCCACGCTGAAAAGTTCCAGCAGCGTCACCCTCGACGCTGCGACCAAGAACCTCGTCCTGACCGGCAGCGGCTCGATCGATGGCACGGGCAACTCGCTCGACAACTCGATCACCGGCAACTCCGGAAATAACACGCTCGACGGCAAGGCCGGCGCCGACACCATGGCCGGCGGTGCGGGCAATGACATCTACTACGTCGACAACTCGGGCGACGTCGTGAACGAGAGCTCGGGCCAGGGCATCGACGAGGTGCGTAGCTCGGTGACCCACACGCTGTCCGCCAACGTCGAGAACCTGACGCTGATGGGAACGGCGTCGATTAACGGTACCGGCAATGGGCTCGACAACGTCCTGGTCGGGAACAGCGGTGCCAACGTGCTGTCAGGTGGTGCCGGCGACGATGTGATCCATGGCCTCGCGGGTAACGACAGCCTCGATGGCGGCGCCGGCAACGACATCCTGGTGGGCGGCACCGGCGACGACACCATCACGTTCGGCGGCGGCTATGACCTGATGGTGTTCAACCGCGGTGACGGCAACGACGTGGTCACCGACTTCCGCTCGAACCAGGACGTGATCCAGATCTCGGGTGAGGTGGGAATCGCGAGCTTCTCCGACATCGGGTCCCACGCAACCCAGGTCGGCACCAATCTTGTCATCCAGCTTGCCACCGGCGACAGCATCACCCTCAACAACACCACGCTGTCGGGCGTCGCCAGCCACGACTTCGCGTTCTCCTGAACTGGAATCCCGGGCGGTCCTTGGACCGTCCGGGTCATCCGCCGCGTCGCCGAGATCGGCCCGGCCGGCCGTTCTCGCGATTCTTGACGTTCACGACGTGAACGCGTATTCTTGTGTTAGGACAAATACTTATAGAAGGTTAAAATGCCTGCTCGGGGCGCCCCGGAGCGGCGCGAGTCGGCCGAAGGGGCCACGCCCCTCCAGACCCGGACCGAGCTCAGGCTGTTCACGGCGATCGAGTCCGGAACCGAGGACACGCAGATATCGCTCTCGAAGCGGGTCGGCGTCGCGGTCGGACTCGTCAACGCGCTGCTCAAGCGCGCGGTGCGCAAGGGGCTGGTCAAGGTCAGCAGCGCTCCGGCGCGTCGCTACAAGTACTACCTGACGCCCAAGGGTTTCGCCGAGAAGAGCCGGCTCGTTGCCGAGTATCTCAACTTCTCGCTGTCGTTCTTCCGCGAGGCGCGCGCGGAGTACGCGGCGCTGTTTGCGGACGCGGCGCGTGCCGGTGCGCGACGGGTCGTGCTCGCCGGAGTGGGTGAGCTGGCCGAGATCGCGGCGATCGCGGCGCTTGAGTTCGAGATCGAGATCGTCGCCATCGTCGATGCGGCAAGCAACCAGCGGCGCGCTGCCGGTGTCGATGTCGTGCGCTCGCTCGACGAGTGCGCGCCGTTCGACCGGATCGTCATCACCGACGGCCGATCGCCCCAGGCGACCTATGATGATCTGCGGCGCGCGCTGCCGCAGGACCGCATCGTCTGTCCGGTGTTGCTCGAAGTGGTGACCGATCGCGAGCAGCCGCTCCCGCGAGCCGTGGGGGGGACGCTGTGAGCTGGTACGCGGTCTCGACACGCGCCCACCAGGAAGCACGCGCGGCGCAGCATCTCGCCCGGCAGGGATTCGAAGTGTGGCTTCCTCAAATCCGCAAGACGCGACGTCACGCCCGGCGCACTGAAATCGCGCCCGTAGCCCTGTTTCCGGGGTATCTGTTCGTCGTCCTTGATCCGGTACGCCGGCCATGGCGCGCGATCAACGGCACCTGTGGCGTGCAACGGCTGATTTGCCGAGGCGACCGGCCCGTCGCTGTACCCGAGGGATTTATCGACGAGCTTCACGCCCGACAGGACGCCGAGGGCTTTATCCCGCTGCCGGAGACCGAGTTCCGTACTGGTGACGTCGTGCGGTTGCGCGATGGTCCGTTCGTCGAACACGTGGCCACGATCCTTCGGGTCGAAGGACGGGACCGCGTGTGGCTGTTGTTGGATGTGCTCGGTCGTCGGGTGATGACCGGCGCGTCGTGCGAGGATATCGTCGCGGCGGCATGACGTCGAGGCGTTTGTGCGTGAGACCTCCGGGCGAGCGATTCACCCGGAGTGCGGTAGCTTGGGGACTCCCCGCAATTCGGAAGCTCTGATGACGATATTCGACGATAAGGTTGTTCTCGTGACCGGCGGCACCGGTTCCTTCGGCAAGCGCTTCGTGAAGACGCTGCTGGCGACCGGCAAGCCGCGCAAGATCGTGGTGTTCTCGCGCGACGAGCTGAAGCAGTACGAGATGGCGCAGGAGTTCGATGCGCCGCAGATGCGCTACTTCATCGGCGACGTGCGCGATCGCGACCGCCTGCTGCAGGCGTTCGAGGGCGCCGACTACGTCGTGCATGCCGCCGCCCTCAAGCACGTGCCGATTGCCGAGTACAACCCGATCGAGTGCATCAGGACCAACATCCACGGCGCCGAGAACGTCATCCAGGCGGCGATCTCGACCGGCGTGCGCAAGGTCGTGGCGCTGTCGACCGACAAGGCGGCCAATCCGATCAACCTGTACGGCGCAACCAAGCTTGCCTCGGACAAGCTGTTCACGGCCGCCAACAATGTGGTCGGCCCGCACAGCACGCGCTTCAGCGTCGTGCGCTACGGCAACGTCGTCGGCTCACGGGGCTCGGTGGTGCCGTTCTTCCAGAAGATCATCGCCGCCGGCGCGCGTACGCTGCCGATCACCGATGAGCGGATGACCCGGTTCTGGATCACGCTCCAGCAGGGTGTCGACTTCGTCATCAAGTCGTTCGAGCGCATGCACGGCGGTGAGATCTTCGTGCCGCGGATTCCATCGTCGCGGATCACCGACTTGGCCGAGGCGATTGCGCCGGGCATGAAGCGCGAGATCATCGGTATCCGTCCCGGCGAGAAGCTGCACGAGATCATGTGCCCGCTCGACGATTCGCGCCTGACGCTCGAGTTTAAGGATCACTACGTGATCCAGCCGTCGATCACGTTCCACGAGCATCCTGAATACCGCACCAACGCGCTCAACGAGAGCGGCGCACCGGTCGATCCCGATTTCGAATACAACTCAGGTACCAATCCGCACTTCCTCAGTGTGCCGGAGATCCGCGCGCTGCTGGCGGCGACGGCATGATCCCCTACGGACGCCAGGACATCAGCGACGACGACGTCGAAGCCGTCGTCCGCACTCTGCGCTCGGACTGGCTGACCCAGGGACCGGCCGTCCCGGCGTTCGAGGCGGCGCTTGCGCTCTATGTCGGCGCGCGGCACGCGGTCGCCGTGTCGAACGGCACAGCGGCGCTGCATCTCGCGTATCTGGCGCTCGGGGTGGGTCCGGGCGACCTGGTGTGGACCGTGCCCAACACCTTCGTCGCCACTGCTAACGCGGCGCTCTACTGCGGCGCTGAGGTCGATTTCGTCGACATCGATCCGCGCAGCTACTGCATGTCGGTGGAGGCGCTGGCGACGAAACTCGAAGACGCCAAGCGTGAGAACAGGCTGCCGAAGGTGGTCACGCCGGTGCACTTCGCCGGCCAGTCGTGCGACATGCGGGCAATTCACGCCCTCGGCCAGCGCTACGGTTTCCGCATCGTCGAGGACGCGGCCCACGCGATCGGTGCCGACTACCTCGGCGAGAAGGTCGGGTCGTGCCGCTACTCCGATATCGCGGTTTTCAGTTTCCATCCGGTCAAGATCGTGACGACGGGCGAGGGCGGGGCGCTCACCACCAATGACCCTAAGCTGGCGACGGTATTGTCGGAGCTCCGGACACACGGGATCACCCGCGACCCTGAGCGCATGGATGGGGAAGCCGAGGGCGGCTGGTACTACGAGCAGATCGCGCTTGGTCTCAACTACCGGCTCACCGACCTGCAGGCGGCGCTCGGCATGAGTCAGATGAAGCGGATCGATGCCTTCATCGCCCGGCGGCGCGCGCTCGCCGCGCACTACGATGATGCGCTGGGCAACCTTCCGCTCGTCACTCCGTGGCAGCACCCGGACGGCCTCTCGGCCTACCACCTCTATCCGATCTGGCTGCGGCTCGCGCAGCTTCGGCGTTCGCGGCGCGAGGTGTTCGATGCGTTGCGTGGCGCGGGCATCGGCGTCCAGGTGCACTACATTCCGGTCCACCTCCAGCCCTATTACCGCAAGCTCGGGTTCAAGCCCGGCGACTTCCCGGAATCCGAGCGCTACTACGAAGGTGCGATCACCATTCCGTTGTTTGCCGCCATGACCGACGACGAGCAGGCGACGGTCGTCGAGCGCGTTCGAGACATCGTCACCGGAGCGGCCTGACATGGGCGGCGCACGCGTCATCCTCGGCACCGCGCAGTTCGGGTTGTCGTACGGCATCTCGAATGAGGGCGGCCGCGTGGGACGCGATGATGTCGCGGGCATTCTGTCGCTCGCGTCCGCGCGAGGCGTGGCGGCGCTCGACACCGCCTCGGCCTACGGCGACAGCGAGACCGTTCTCGGCTCGCTCGCCGAATCCAAGCCGTTCGCCATCACGACGAAGACCGTGCCGATCCGCGCAGACACACTCACCCGCGAGGACGTGGGGCGTGTCGCGGAAGGATTCGAGCGCTCGCTTTCCCTGCTCAAGCGCTCCTCTGTCGACGCTCTGCTTGTGCATGACGCGGGTGACCTGCTGGCCGACGGCGGCGAGCGCCTCTGGAACCTGCTTGAGTCGTTCCGCCGCGACGGCAGGGTGCGCCGGATCGGCGTCTCGGTCTACGACGGCACGCAGATTGCGGCGGTGATGGCGAAATTCCCCGTCGATGTTGTGCAGCTTCCGGTCAACGCGCTCGATCAGCGCCTCTTGCTCGACGGGTCGCTCGCCCGGCTCCGCGCCGACGGCGTGTCGGTGCAGGCGCGCTCGGCATTCCTGCAGGGCCTGATGCTGATGGAATCGTCCGAGGTGGCGACAAAGCTGCCGCGCGCCGAGGCCATCGTTGAACGCTGGCAGTCGGCGTGCGAAGCCGCGGGTGCGACGCCCGTCGCCGCGGCGCTTGCGTTCGTCCTGGCGCAGCCCGAGATCGACCACGTCGTGATAGGCGTTCACTCCCGCCAGCACCTCGCCGAGTGTCTTACCGCCGTCGAGACGCCGGTCGCGCTGTCGTGGGACGCGATCGCGTGCAACGATCCCGACATCGTCGACCCGCGGCGGTGGGCGTCATGATCCTCGGCATCCTCCAGGCGCGAGTATCCTCCAGCCGGCTGCCGGGCAAGGTGCTGAAGCCGATCCTCGGCCGGCCGATGATCCTGCGTCAGATCGAGCGTCTGCAACGCGCACAAACGCTCGACAAATTGGTCCTCGCCACCAGCGTCGACCCGAGCGACGACGCGTTGGCCGATCTCATGAAGGCCGAGGGGATCGAAACCGTGCGCGGGCCCCTCGACGACGTGCTGGCACGCTTCACGTTGGCCGCGAAGCCATACAATCCCGAGTGGATCGTGCGGCTGACCGGCGATTGCCCGCTCGCCGATCCCGAGGTCGTCGATCGCGTCGTTCGCGAGACGATCGCGGCCAAGGCCGACTACGGCTCGAACGCTCTCGAACCGACGTTCCCTGACGGGCTCGATGCGGAAGTGGTCCGTGGTGCAATCCTGGAGCAGATCGCATCGGAAAATCGCACTCAGGCCGAGCGCGAGCACGTGACGCTGGCGATCCATCGGCACCCCGAGTGCTTCCGGCTGCACATCGTGCGCAGCGCCACCGATTTGTCGGCGCTACGCTGGACCGTCGACGAACCTGCCGATTTCGCGCTGGTCGAACGCATCTATCAGACGCTGTATCCCGTGAATCCGGCATTCACCACCGCCGATGTCCTGCGGTTGTTGGCCGAGCATCCCGATCTCGTGGCGCTGAATACCGGGATCGAGCGCAACGAGGGGCTCGCGCGCTCACTCGCCAGGGAAGCGGCAAACGTGCAGTCGAGGAAAGAGAGCTAGTCATGTCCGAGCGTTACGCGAAGTCCGAAGCCTTCCTGGCACGCGCCCAGCGCGCCATTCCGCTCGGCAGTCAGACGTTCTCGAAGTCGAAGACCCAGTATCCGTTCGGCGTCTCGCCGTATTTCGTGACGCGCGGCAAGGGCGCCCATGTCTGGGACGTCGACGGCAACGAGTACGTCGACTTCATCAATGCGCTGTGTGCGGTGACGCTCGGCTACGACGATCCGGATGTGACCCGCGCGGTGCGCGCCCAGCTCGATGATGGCGTGATCTTCTCGTTGCCGCATCCGCTCGAGACCGAGGTCGCCGAGCGCATCTGCGACATGGTGCCGTGCGCCGAGATGGTGCGGTTCGGCAAGAACGGTTCGGACGCGACCGCGGGCGCGATCCGCGTTGCCCGCGCCCACACCGGCCGTGACCGCGTCGCCGTCTGTGGCTATCACGGCTGGCAGGACTGGTACATCGGCACGACCGCGCGCAATCGTGGCGTGCCCCAGGCGGTGCGCGATCTGAGCCATGTCTTCGCCTACAATGATCTCGGCTCGCTCGAAAAGCTGCTCGATTCCCATAAAGGAGAGTTCGCCGCGGTCATCCTCGAGCCGATGAATGTCGCCGAGCCCGCACCGGGGTTCCTGCAGGGCGTCGTCGATCTTGCCCATCGCCACGGCGCGCTCGCAGTGTTCGACGAGACGATCACCGGATTCCGCTTTGCCAACGGCGGTGCGCAGGAGCTGTTCGGTGTCACCCCCGATCTCGCGACGTTCGGCAAGGGCATCGCCAACGGCTATCCGCTGTCGGCGGTGGCCGGTCGCGCCGAGGTGATGGCGTTGATGGAGGAGATATTCTTCTCGTTCACCATGGGCGGCGAGACGCTGTCGCTCGCGGCGGCCAAGGCGACGCTCGACAAGCTGCAACGCGAGCCGGTAGCGGCGATCATGGCTGCGCGCGGCCGCGCCGTAAAGGACCGGGTCGCCGAAGTGATCCACGCCAACGGGCTGGACGACGTCATGGCCGTGTCGGGCCACCCGACGTGGAGCTTCGTCAACGTCCGCGACGCCGGCGGCTACTCGGCGTTCGAGATCAAGACGCTGTTCCTCCAGGAGATCTTTGCGCGCGGTGTGCTCACCCTCGGCACTCACAACATGAGCTACGCCCATACCGACGCCGATATCGATCGGTTGACCGCGGTCTACCGCGAGGTGCTGCCAATCGTCGCCGATGCCGTGCGCAACAAGGCGCTGAAGCAATACCTCAAGTGCGAGCCGCTGCAGCCATTGTTTAAGGTCCGCTGAGGCAATGAAGGTAGCCGTCCGCACCGACGCGTCGCCGACCATCGGCACCGGGCACCTGATGCGCTGCCTGACGCTCGCCGATGGGCTGCGTGCCGACGGCGCCGAGATAACGTTCCTGTGCGCCCCATCGGCTGCCCCGTGGGCGAAGCAGGTCGAGGGGCGCGGCCACAAACTGCGGCTTCTCGACGTGCGCGGCGAAGGCTCGGGCGACGGCGATCTTCGTCACTCGTCCTGGCTGCCGTGGGGGCAGCCCGCGGACGCCGAGGCGACGATGTCTGCCTTGGCGGAGGAGGCCGATTGGCTGATCGTCGATCACTATGGGCTCGATGCGCGCTGGGAATCGCGTGTGCGCACCGTGGCCTCGAAGATCATGGCGATCGACGACCTCGCCGACCGGCGGCACGATTGCGATCTCCTGCTCGACCACAACCCCCAGGTCGCAGATCGATACGACTCCCTGCTGCCGCCGGAAGCCGACCGGTTGACCGGACCACGATATGCGCTGCTGCGCCCGGAGTTCGCGGCCGCGCGTGGCGCAGCTCGTGGCGGCGCCGTCGAGCGGATCGTGGTGTTCATGAGCGGCACCGATCCCGAGGGCACAACGCTGGTCGTCTTGTCCGCCCTGTCCGAGCCCGACCTCAAGGACATCGACCTCGACGTGGTCATCGGCGGCGCGAGCTCGCATCTCGCCGCCGTGAAAGTCGCCGCCGAGGGGCGTGGCCACGCGACGGTGCACGTCGATACCCGAGACATCGCCGGACTGTTCGCGCGCGCCGGTTTGGCGATCGGCAGTGGCGGTGTCGCCGCGCTCGAGCGGTGCTGCGTCGGCGTGCCCAGCATCACCATTGCCATCGCCGATAATCAGAGGCCCGGGCTTGAGGTTCTTAACAAACGGAGGGCCGTGGCTCATCTCGGCGATCTCACGGCGGTCACTGCGGAGACGATTTCTTCGATGATACGCCGCCTGCGGGCGTCGCCCGAAGACGTGCGGGCGCTCGGCGCAGCCGCCGCATCGGTGACGGATGGGCAGGGTACGTCGCGGGTGGTCGCGGCCATCAAGGGCGATGCCGGGGGGATCTCCGTCCGTCGCGCCACCATGGCCGATGCCGAGATTCTTCACCGCTGGCGCAACGATGACGCCGTGCGCGCGGCCTCGTTCTCGTCGGATCCGATTCCTTATGCGGATCATTGCCGCTGGCTGGAACGGGCGCTGGTCGACCCGGAACGTATCCTCCTGATCGGCACGCTCAGCAAGGCGCCGGTGGGCACGGTCCGGTACGACATCGCCGCGGACCGTGCCACCGTGTCGATCGTCGTCGCGCCGAAGGCCCAGGGCCGCGGTGTCGGCGCGGCTCTGCTCGAAGCCGGGGAGGCGTACCTCGGCAATGTCGCGCAGGTCACCCAACTCGACGCGGAGATCAAGCCCGACAACGGCGCATCGTTGCGGCTGTTCGCGCGCGCCGGCTTTGCGCCGGCGCCTTCCGGGACATCCGACCGGATGCTATACGTCAGGCGACTGCCCGCCCGATTTGCCCAGATGAGTTCCGCCGATGTTTAGCCTTGCCGGACGACCGATCGGCGCCGGCTCTCCGCCGTTCGTCATCGCCGAGATGTCGGGCAACCACAACCGCTCGCTCGACCGGGCGCTCGCCATCGTCGACGCAGCCGCGGATGCGGGTGCGCATGCGATCAAACTGCAGACTTACACCGCCGATACGCTGACCATCGACGCCGCACGCGAGGAGTTCACCATCGCTGACGAGGGCAGCCTGTGGAAGGGTCGCAACCTCTATGAGCTCTACCAGGAGGCCTACACCCCCTGGGAGTGGCATGCCCCGATCATGGAGCGGGCGAAGGCGCGCGGCATCGTCTGCTTCTCGAGCCCGTTCGACGAGACGGCGGTCGACTTCCTCGAAGGTCTCAACGCGCCGGCGTACAAGATCGCCTCGTTCGAGAACGTGCATCTGCCACTGATCCGCAAGGCGGCATCGACCGGCAAGCCGCTGATCATCTCGACCGGCATGGCGACGACCGCCGAGCTCGACGATGCGGTGAGCACGGCGCGCGGTGCCGGCTGCCGTGATCTGGTGCTGCTCAAGTGCACCAGCACCTACCCGGCGACTCCCGAGAACACCAACCTGGCGACGATTCCCGACATGCGTGCGCGCTACGGCTGCGAGATCGGGCTCTCGGACCACACCATGGGCGTCGGCGCCTCGGTCGCCGCTGTGGCCTTGGGTGCAACGGTGATCGAGAAGCACTTCACGCTCGCGCGCGCCGACGGCGGCGTCGATTCCGCGTTCTCGCTCGAGCCCTCCGAGCTTAAGTCGCTCGTCGTGGAGACGGGCCGGGCGGCGCTGGCGATGGGCAAGGTGAGCTACGGTCCGACCGAGGCCGAGACCAAATCGCTGCGCTTCCGGCGCTCGCTGTTCGCGGTCCGCGACATCGCAGCGGGCGAAGCGCTGACCGCCGACAACGTGCGGATCATCCGACCCGGTCACGGCCTTCCGCCGAAGGAGTTCGACCGCGTGATCGGCCGTCGCGCCCGCGCCCGCATCGCCCGTGGCACGCCGCTGAGCTGGGACCTGATCGCGTGACCGCCGCCATGGACGAAGCGATGCGGGGACGTCCGCGAGCCGCGCGGCGCATCCTGACGGTGATCGGGACGCGTCCCGAGGCCATCAAGATGGCGCCGGTGATCAAGGCGCTCGCGGCACGCGACGACATCGAGTCGGCGCTGTGCATCACCGGCCAGCACCAGACCATGCTCGATCAGGTCCTGGAGCTGTTCGAGCTTCGGCCGCAATTCGATCTCGCGATCATGAAGAGCGGCCAGACGCTGGCCGATATCACGACGGGGGCGCTGTCGGGCGTCACCAACGTCATTGCCGAGTGGAAGCCCGACGTGGTCCTCGTTCACGGCGACACGACGACGGCGATGGCATCGGCGATGGCCGCGTTCTACGCTCGGGTCGCTATCGGCCACGTCGAGGCCGGCCTGCGGACCAACGATCTCGACCGACCGTGGCCCGAGGAGATGAACCGCCGCACCATCGACGGCATGGCGCAGTACCTGTTCGCGCCCACCGAAGGGTCGCGCGCCAATCTGCTCGCCGAAAACCTCGGATCGCGCACGATCATGGTCACCGGCAACACGGTGGTCGACGCGCTCAAGATGACCGAGGGCCGCCTCAAGGCCGATGCCGCCAGGCGCG
>DATJIG010000213.1:0-10613 GCA_035493495.1 Alphaproteobacteria bacterium | reverse complement strand
TCGATACGCAGGTGACCGGCCTCAACGACACGTACCGCAAGCTTGTCGACGAGGTGCACGGCGTCACGCTCGAGGATCTGAACAAGGGCAAGCCGAGCCAGCTCCTGCACGCCTTGTCCGCGATCGGAATGACCGTTGCCGGCGTCGGTGGCACGCTGGTCTCGGTGGTCAATATGCTGGGCGCGCTCACGGTGGCCCTGTTGCGCGTGCTGGCGAACCCGCGCCGCCTGCGCTTCACCGCGCTCGTGCATCAGCTCGACAACGTCGCCTGGCGCGGCGTTCCGATCATCCTGCTCATCACATTCCTCGTCGGCTGCATCATTTCGCAGCAGGGCATCTTCCATTTCCGCCGGTTCGGCGCCGACATCTATGTCGTGGACATGATCGGCATCCTGACCTTGCGCGAGCTCGGCGTGCTGATCGTCTGCATCATGGTGGCCGGCCGCTCCGGCAGCGCCTACACCGCCGAGCTCGGTTCGATGAAAATGCGTGAGGAGATCGACGCGCTGCGCACCATGGGGTTCGACCCGATCGAGGTGCTGGTGCTGCCGCGCGTGCTCGCACTCATCATCGGCGTGCCGATCCTGACCTTCCTCGGCTCGATGGCGGCGCTGTATGGCGGCGGCCTGGTCGCCTGGGCCTATGGCGGCGTCGATCCCGACATCTTTCTCTCGCGGCTGAAGGAAGCGATCTCGCTCGAGACCTTCGAGGTCGGCATGATCAAGGCGCCGTTCATGGCGCTGGTGATCGGCGTGGTCGCCTGTGTCGAAGGGCTGGCCGTAAAGGGATCGTCGGAATCACTCGGCTTGCAGACGACGGCCTCGGTGGTGGAATCGATCTTTCTCGTCATCGTGCTCGACGGCTTCTTCGCCATCTTCTTCGCATCGATCGGAATGTAGGCGATGGCGGGCGGCAACGGACGGCAGGAAACCATCATCGAGGTCCGCGACGTGGTCGTGGGCTTCGACTCGCGGCTCGTGCTCAATCACGTCAATCTCGACGTCTATCGCGGGGAGATCCTCGGCTTCGTCGGCGGCTCCGGCGCCGGCAAATCGGTGCTGATGCGCACCATCATAGGCCTGTTGCCGAAGCGCGCCGGCACCATCAAGGTGCTCGGCATCGACATGGGCAGCGCCAACGACGCGCAGCGCCAGTCGGTCGAGCGGCGCTGGGGCGTCTTGTTCCAGCAGGGGGCGCTGTTCTCATCGCTCACCGTGCGCGAGAACCTGCAATTCCCCGTGCGCGAGTATCTCAAGCTGTCGCAGAAGCTGCTCGACGAACTGGCGGTGGCCAAGCTGGAAATGGTCGGTCTCGACGGCAGCGCGATGGACAAATACCCGTCGGAACTTTCCGGCGGCATGACCAAGCGCGTGGCCTTGGCTCGGGCGCTCGCGCTCGACCCCGATATCGTTTTCCTCGACGAGCCGACCTCGGGCCTCGATCCGATCGGCGCCGGCGATTTCGACGAATTGATCGCGACCTTGCAGCGCACTTTGGGCCTCACGGTTTTCATGGTAACCCACGACCTCGACAGCCTGCACACGGTGTGCGATCGCATCGCGGTGCTCGCCGACGGCAAGGTGATCGCGGCCGGGACCATGGAAACCATGCTGGCCTCGACCCATCCGTGGCTGCGTGAATATTTCCATGGGAAGAGGTCGCGGGCGGGACACGTCGCGGAGGCGGCGTCGCAAGCCGCGCCAACGAGCTGAGCGGGAAAGAACCGATGGAAACCAGAGCCAATTATGTGCTGATCGGCGTGTTCACGGTCGCCGTGGTCGTCGGCGTGTTCAGCTTCATTTACTGGTTCCAGAACATCGGCGGCTCCGGCGAGCGCGCCTACTATCGCGTGCTGTTCGACGGCTCGGTGTCGGGCCTGCGCACCGGCGGCACGGTGTTGTTCAACGGCATTCGCGTGGGCGAAGTGACGGGCCTTTCGCTCGATCCTCAGAAGCCCGACCAGGTGGTCGCCACGATCGCGGTCGACAAGTCCGTGGCGATCCGGCCCGACACGCAGATCGGCATGGAATTTCAGGGGCTGACTGGCATCGCCTCGCTGTCGCTCAAGGGCGGCAATCCGTCGTTGCCGGCACTCGCCGGTTCGAAGGACAATCCGCCCGTCCTGCAGGCGCCGCCGAGCGCGACCGCCGATGTGACCAGCGCCGCGCGCGACGTGCTGGCCAAGCTCAACGATTTCATCACGCAGAACCAGGCCACGTTCAAATCGGCGATGGACAACATCAACAAGTTCACCGAGGCCTTGGCAAACAATACCGACCACATCAACTCGACTCTCGCCAACATCGACAAGTTCTCCGCGGTTTTGGCGCGCAATTCGGACAAGCTCGACCAGATCACCAGCGGCCTGCAGAATCTGACCGGCGGCGCCGACGGCAAAGGCGGGCAGATCAACGAGGCAGCGCGCTCGATCAAGACGCTCGCCGATCATCTCGATGCGCGCACGGCGGAAATCACCTCTGGCGTGAACAAGCTGACCACGGCCGGCACGCGGCAACTCGACGCGCTGTCCGGCAATGCGCAGCGCACGCTCGACACCATCAACCGGGCCGTGGAGAACCTCGACCGCGATCCAAGCCGCCTGATTTGGGGCGGCAGCGGCTCGAATCTGCCGAATTATGGAGGCCGGCGCTGAGCCGGCCGTTGCGCGGTCCGAACGGCGAGGCGCGCCGCGGCGTGAGCCACCCAAGCCAAGATGATGCACATCGGCAACGCCGGGCCGGTTCCATTGCGGTTTCCGCAATTATTTGGACAAAACTCCCGTGGAATCGGGCTATTGCCAGGTGGCTTGAGCGGTAAGCCGGTCTAGAATGGTGCGACAGGGTTGTCGGCCGCTTTTTCGGTCGTAAAGAAGGGGCTGTTGAGCGTGCGGTTGTCGCGGCGTCGTTCCCGAGCGAGGTTGTCCCTTGTGGCAGCCGGGCTGGCGGTGTCGCTTGCCGGCTGCGCCAGCATGGGATTGGGGCAGGGACGGGCAACCGCCTACGACCTTGCTGCCGCCACGACTTTCCCGCACCGGATCGGTCGTCCGCACGGCCAACTTGTGATCGTCGAGCCGACCATGCTCGGCCCGCTCGATGGCGAGCGTATTTTGGTGCGCCCGGGACCGGGAGAAGCCGCCCAACTCACTGATGCGCAATGGGAAGACCGCCTGCCGCGGCTGATCCAGGCGCGGCTCGTGCAGTCTTTCGAGAACGCCAATCGCCTGCGCGCGGTGGGCAAGCCAGCAGACAAGATCGCTGGCGACTTTGTGCTGGTGACGGACGTGAGGTCATTCGAAATTTCGGCGGCCGACGGCACCGCGGTGGTGGAGATCGCCGCCAAGATCGTGCGCGAGGGCTCGGGCCGCATCGTCGCCGCGCGCGTGATCCGCGCGACCGTGCCGGCGCAGGCAACGCAAGGGTCGGGCGCGGTGGCGTCGATCAACGAGGCCTTCGTGCAGGCAGCGACGCAGATCGTGCTCTGGGCCGCGCCGCTGGTCTAGGCCGCTACCGCTTTGGATAAGCTGTGAAGATGTAATCCTTCGCTGCCACGATCGTGTGGCAGGCATAGCCGCAATCGGTGCCGCTTCCCTCGGGCGAGAAGGTGTCGGACGCGGTGTCATAGTTGAACTGGGCATAACCCCATCCGGCGGTGTCCGGAAAGCGCTTGCTGTCCCTTTCAATGAAGTCGACGTCGTGCAGCTTGTCCGGCACCGTCGTGGGTGCGGGAGCCTCGGCGCTCTTCTTTTGTGTCCAATGGATCTTCGCGATCTTGGATCCGTCCGGAAAAGGCTTGCCATTGTTGGGCACGCCCGCGCGATAGGCCTCGATCATCGCCGGATTGGCGACGATCATCGTGATCGCTTCGTCCGTTTGGCTGACCGCGACCGCCAGCCAATCCTCGTAGCCCCTGAACTCCGAGAAGGAGAGGCCGTTCGGCACCTGCACGGTGTACTTGTCCTGCGCAGAGATGGCCCTGCCGTCCAAAAGGGCGAACACCGCCGCGATCATGGCCGCGGCGAAGCCGGCCGTGGTCGAAGCGGTGCGTGCGGTGAACGGCGCTCTCGGCATGATCATCCTCCCTGACGGTGGCGATGACAGCATCGCGCTCTGTCGCGGGCAGCGCGGCACTGCGTGGGTGACGACGATCATGGCATGACGTTGGCGGAAGCGATGGTGTCCCAATCCGGCCGCCGCGGTGCGGACGTCACTGCGTCAATGCGTGTGAGGCGCGCACTGTGCCTTCATAAGCAAATGGCCGGGACAAGCCCGGCCATTTTAGTTGAGCATCACTGTCTGCGAATGCGCCTCGCCTTCAGGCGGGGGGACACTTCGTCAGTCGAACCGTCCCGCCGCGTGCGCCAGCATGGTGTAGACCTTGCCGGTTTCCGAGGTGAGATAAGTGCGGGCGACCACTTGGCCGCGGTCGTCGCGCGACACTTCGTCGAGCAGCCGTTCGAACTCGCCGATATAGCGGTCGACCGTCTGCTTGAACTCGCGGTCGCCGCGATACTTCTTGCGGATCTCGTCGAAGGCCTGCTGGCCCTGCAGCGTGTAGAGCCGGCGAGTGAATACGTTGCGCTCGCCGCGCTTGTAGCGATCCCACAAGTCGGCGGCGGCGTCGTGGTCGATCATCCGCGCAATGTCGACGGACAGCGAGTCGAGCGACTCGATGCTGTGACGCGGCGTGCGGTCCTCGCTGCCGCGCGACAGTGGTTCGCGCAATGACTCTCGCGGCGTTTCGCGCGGGTAATCGGTCGGCGCATCGTCATCCTCGCGCGACGCGCGGTTGAGGAGATCGGTGAGCCAGCCGCGGCCCGGCGGCGTCGGCACCGCCTGGGTCAGCGACGGCGTCTCCGGCCGGCGCGGTGCCGGCGCGAAGTGACTCGGCTCGCGTTCGCTGCGCTCGGCGCGCGGCGCCGGACGTGGCGGTTCGGTCTTGCGCACGGGGGCCTCGGCGCGCGGGGCGGGGGCGGGCGTTTCGGGACGGCCGCCGACGACGCTGAGCGAGGTTTCCTCGCGCGCGCGCCGCGCCGCGGGCTCGACCGCGTCGAGATTGCGGCCGTGGCGGGCGACGATGCGGTTGAGCTCTGCCAGGGCCTCGATCTGGTCGACGATCACACGGCGCATCTGCGCCGCGCTCTCGGCAGTCTCCTGCGGCAGCTCGAAGACGCCGCGGCGCAGCTCGGTCCGGGTTTCCTCCAGCTCGCGCTGCATCTCGGTGGCCATCTGCTTGATCTCGCGGACCGTCTGCGCGAAGCGCTCGTTTGCATCGCGGAACAGCGAGTCGGTTTCGCCCGACGTCTGCTCGTAGATGTCGCGCATCGCCACGGTCACGCGGCGGCGTTCTGCTTCGGCATGCTCGCGTACGCGATCGTACTGCTCGCTGATCGCGCGCGCGCTTTCGGTGCCGGTCTGCGCCACGACGCGGGTGATGTCCTCGGCCCGCTCGCGCACGTTCTCGTACTGCTCGGCGATGACGCGCGCGCCTTCCGCGCTCGCCTGTGACACCACGCGGGTGATGTCTTCGGCACGCGAGCGCACGCGGTCGTAATGCTCGGTGATGACGCGGGCGCCTTCGGTGCTGCTCTCGGAGACGATGCGGGCGATCTCTTCCGCCTGCTGGCGTGCGAGCTCGACCTGATCGCCGACGGCGCGGGCGCCTTCGGTGGTCGAGTCCGACACGATGCGCGCGACATCGCGGGCACGCGATGTGGCGGCTTCCAGAGTCTCGTCGAGCAGACTGGAGAAGCGCGTGAGGCGCTTCTCCAGGTCTTCGGTACGGCCGTCGAGGTTGGACACCAGCGAGTCAAGCTGCACGCGGCGCTCGTTGACGCTGGTCTCGGTGCGCTGGTTGCTGTGCTCGATCAGGTCGGCCGCCCTGGCCAGTTCCTGGCCGTGCGCCTCGAACTGATGCGCGATCTGGCCGAGGTCCGCGAGCACCTGGCCGGTGACGTTGCGGAAGTTGCCGATATTGGCTTCCACGCGGTTCGCGGCGTCGCCCGTCGAGGCATTCACTTCGCCCATGGCCGCGACGAATTCCGAGACGCGCAGCATCAGCGTGTTTTCCAGCGTGCTCATGTTGGCGTGTGAGCCGGAGAGCACTTCCTGGAGCATGATGTTGGCTTCGCGCAGCCGCTCGAAGAGGGCGGTGGTGTCGGAGCGCAGCATGTTGTGCGTCTCGAGCATCTCCGAGACGGTCGAGGTCGCGGTGTCCTTCGATTCAGAGATCGCCCTCTGCGCGACGTCGTGCAGGTCGCCGAGAGTGCGGCTGACCGTGTGGGCGGCCGTTTCGCCGGCCGAACTGATCTGCCGCGAAATCTCGGCCGAGTTCTCGATCATCGAGCGGGTGAAGGCGAAGCCCTTTTCCTCGATCGAGGACATGGCCTGGTCGGTGGCCTGGGCGATCTCAGCGGCGAACTGCTGGCCCTTGTCGCCGATGGCGGCGAGCACACTGCCGCTGCGGTTGGAGAGAAGGGTCTCGAGTTCCTGCGTGCGCTCGCTGACGGCCCTGGTGATCTCCTCGGCCCTGCCGGTGAAGCTCCGGGCGACGTCGTCGCTGACGTTGCGCAACGTGCGCTCAGCGTCGCCCGCACTATTGCGGATGGAGTCGCTCGTCGACGCGGCGAGCGTGCCCAAGGTGCGCTCGGCATCGCCCGCGCTGGTGCGGATGGCCTCGGTCGTGGAAGCGGCGAGGGCGCCCAAAGTCCGCTCGGCGTCGCCCGCGCTGTTGCGGATAGCCTCGCTGGTGGAGGCGGCGAGCGTGCCCAAGGAACGCTCGGCCTCGCCGGTGCTGACGCGGATGGCGTCGCTGGCCGAGATGGCGAGGGTGCCGAGCGCGCGCTCGGCCTCGGACGAGTTTACCTTGATGGTGTGGCTCAACTGCTCCATGCGCACGAGCATGGCATCGGCGGCGGCGCGAGTGCGGTTCTCGATCTCGCCGGTGACGGTCTCTGCGCGGCCGATCAGCAACTCCTCAAAACGGCTGATGCGCGTGTCGAGCGTATCGGCCACTTGCGCGGCGCGGTCGCCCAAGGTGCGGTCGATCACCTCGGCCTTGGCGGCGATGGTGTTGGCCACCTCGGTGGCGCGGGCATCGATGGCGCCACCGACCTCGCCGACGCGGCGATCGAGGGCGGCGACAACGTCCTTGCCGCCTTCACTGAGCGCCTTGGCGATGTCGGCGGTGCTGTTGCCGAGCAACTGCTCGAACTGCGCGAGCCGCTGTTCGATGGCGCCCGAGACCTCGTTGGTGCGGCCGCTGACGCGATCGTCGAACGTGTCGAGATAGGAGCGCATCGACTCGGCCACATCTTGGGTGCGGTGACTGAGCCGTTCCACCAGTTCGCTGCCGTAGGTCTTCACGGTGTGGTCGAACTCGGCGATGTGACGGGTGATGAGGCTGCCGAGCGTGGTGGAGTCGCGCGCGACCTTTTCTGAAAGCGCGGTGCCGCCGGTGTTGAACATCTCCTCGAAGGCCTGGAGGCGCGCCACCAGCATCTCCTTCACCGCGTCGCCGCGGTTATCGATGGTGGCAACGAGCGCCTGGGCGCTTTCGTGGAACGTATCGGCCACGCTGTTGCTGCGGCCGATGATGTCGTCGGCGACGCGCGTGCCGGTCTGCTCGATCTTGTTGACCACGTCGCTGCCGCGCAAGGTGATGTTCTGCACCAGCGCATCGCCCGTCGTGTGAATCGAGGTGTTCACCTCTGCGCCCCGTGTGGTGATCATCTCGGTGATGCGGGCGGTGGTGTCGTTGAGCGCGGTGGTGAAGGTCTGCGAGCGAATCGCCATCTGCTCGACGGTGGCGCCGGCGCGCTGCTGGAAGTTCTGCGCGACCTCGTCGAGCCGCATGGTCATCGTCTGCTGGAGCCGCGCGGCGAGCTGCGCGAACTCGTCGTGGACGGTCTCGGTCTTGAACTTGAGGCTGTCGGTCAGCCGTTCGCTGGCCGAGGAGATGGCGGTTGTGGCCCGATCGCTGGTGGTCTCGAGCCGGTCGAGCAGGGTCGAGCCGCGCTCGCTCAGCGTATCGATCATGGAATCGCCGGCATGGCCGAGCGCCAGCGTAATGTGCTCGCCCTTCTCGGTGAGCGTGCGGGTGACGCGCTGGGCGACTTCACTGACCTTGTCGGAGACGAGATCGCCGACCGAGGTGATATCGTGCGAGAGGTCGAGGTGGACGCTGGCGATCGCGTTGCGCACCTGCTCGGCCTGGGTCACCAGCGTCTCGCGTTGGTTGGAAAGTTCGCTCAGCAAATCGCGAATGCGCACTTCGTTGTCGTTATACGCGCGTTCGAGTGCCGACACCTCATTGTGAACCAGCGCTTCCAGTTCGGCGGCGCGCGCAAGCGCGCGCTCGACGCCGTCGCCCATGGCGGCGACCTCGCGGCGGATCGCCTGGCCGACACTGACGATGGAGTCGTGCGCGGCGACTTCCGGCTGCGCCAGGCGCATGGCAACGTCGGTGAGCGATTCAGCGACGATACGCATGTCGCGCGCGCGGTTGATCATGTGCGCGAGCGCATAGAAGAAGAGCACGGGCACGGCGATCGCGGCGATAAGGCCTACAATCGCGGCAATGCCGACGCGCGGGGTCGCGAACAGGCCCTGCAAGTCTTCGCGGAACAGGTAGGCGGTGGCGAGGCCGCCGGCGACCCAGGCGCAAGTCGCGAGACCGGCGAGGACGAAGGGCGTGCGGCTCGGCCGCCGGTGCAGGGATTGCAGGATCTGCCCAATATTGGCGCGATCGTCGTTGGCAGGCCGGCGCGGCGCCGCGTCGTCCGACCAGGCGGCCGGCGCGGGCTCCTGGACAAAGAGGTCCGACGTGATGGGCGGTGCTGGCGGATTTCCCTCGCGCTCCTGGGGAATTGAGATCGGTGGCGCAACCGACGGTTCGACCGGCCGGATGCTGAGCGCCTCTTCGATGGCGTTGAGCGCTTCCTCGGTCGGATCTTTTGATTTTTGCGGGATATTCGCCATTTTCGGTCGTCGCCTCGTCGTTACGCCGGACACACTTGCCGAGAGCCCGGACCGTCACAAAAAGCGGGCCTAATGACGCGCGCACCAACCTCTGCAGGCTGACTATGCCGCCGGATCAAGCCCCATCTCGCCGCCAAGGTTAATCCTATCGCCTTGAGTGTGCGAAAGAAACCACGGCGGTAAGAGATCTTTAATCATCGTTAACGGCGGTTAACCATGATTGTCCGGATTGCCAGCCCTGTCCGCTCCCGAACCCCGGCATAATGGCTGCCGAAATAAGGCCGCGATACGGCCACGCCGCTGCCATCACCAGCCGAACTGTTCCTGCGGTTACGCCGGCGTTAATCCACAGAGGCGACACTGGCGGGACGCAAATTCCGCGGGGGAAACCATGGTGCGGCAAGCCACCAAAGAGCGGGCAGGGACGGTTCATCGGGCCGGCGTGGCCGACGAACCGGTCGACTGCGCGCATCTTCATCGGGTCACCCTTGGGGACCAAGGCCTCCAGCGTGAACTTCTGGGGCTCTTCGACGGGCAGGCGGCTCTCCTGATCGCGCGTATGCGCGAAGCCGACCAGACCAATGCCGGCACCCTGGCGCATACATTAAAGGGTTCGGCGCTCGGAATTGGAGCGATTGGCGTGGCGCAGGCGGCGGAGGCGTTCGAGCGGGCCGCAAACGGGCGTGACCGCGATCTGGCCTTGAACCACCTCGCCCAAGCGGTCGCCTTGGCGCGGACGAAAATCGCGGAAATGCTGCGCGTTTGAGCATGGCGCGCGCGGCGTCACCGAGGGATGGCGCAATCAAGCGAATGGGGCTATACGAGCCGCGCCCGCGCCAATCCCGGCGCCGGATTTCCCGTCATCGCTGACCTCATCGCTTATGCCGAAGATCACCTATATCGATTCCACCGGGACCGAACGCACGGTCGATGCCGAGCCTGGTTCGACCGTGATGGAGACCGCGATCCGCAACAACATTCCCGGCATCGAGGCCGAGTGCGGCGGCGCCTGCGCCTGCGCGACCTGCCACGTCTATATTGAAGAGGCCTGGCGCGAGAAGGTCGGCGGCCCCTCGCCGATGGAAGAGGACATGCTCGATTTCGGCTACGACGTGCGCGAGAATTCGCGGCTGTCGTGCCAGATCAAGGTCACCGACGCGCTCGACGGCCTTGTCGTGCGTACGCCGGAGAAGCAGGCGTAAAGAATTCTGTCATTCCGGGGTGCGGGCGAAGCCCGCGGACCCGGATCCAGCAGCGAGCGTTGCGCCTGTGTCTGGATTTCGGATCGCCGCTGACGCGGCGTCCGGAATGACTGGGAGGGGACATGGCCGCACAATCAATCACCACCACCTGCTGCATCGCCGGCGGCGGACCAGCCGGCATGATGCTTGGCTTCCTGCTCGCGCGCGCCGGCGTACACGTCGTTGTGCTGGAGAAGCACGCCGACTTCCTGCGCGACTTCCGCGGCGACACCATCCATCCCTCAACGCTCGAGCTGATATACGAGCTCGGGTTGCTCGACGACTTCCTCAAGCTGCCGCATTCGCGCGTCGAGCGTCTGAGCGGGCAGGTGGGCGACACCACCATCATGCTCGCCGATTTCTCGCATCTGCCGACGCACTGCAAATACATCGCGCT
>DATJIG010000212.1:0-5987 GCA_035493495.1 Alphaproteobacteria bacterium | reverse complement strand
GATCAACCCGCGGTTCCACCGTGCGACCGCATCCTCGGGACGCAGCCTGAGGGCCTCGTCGTAATGGCGCATCGCCTCGTCGCTGCGACCGATCCGGTGCAAAGCGGTGCCGCGGTTGGTCTCGGCCTCGACGTTGGAGGGATCGCTTGCCAGCACCTGCTCATAGAGCACGAGCGCCTCTTCGTTGCGACCGAGCGCGCTCAACGCTCCACCGCAGTTGACCAACGCCTTCGGATGCCCAGGGGCCAGCTCCAGCACGCGGCGGTAGCTTTCGAGCGCTTCCTCGTGGCGTTTGAGCGCGGTGTAGGTCGCACCGAGGTTGTAGTGGGCCTCCGCGTAATCGGGCGCGAGCGCGATGGCACGCTGGTAGCTGGCGATCGCCTCGTCGGGACGGGCGAGGCGGGTCAGGATGGATCCCAGATTCGCCTGAATCTGCGGGTCGTCGGGTCGTGCAGCGGCGGCGCGCTGGAGGGTTGCCAGCGCGTCGTCGAGCCGCCCTTCCATGAAACGCACACCCGACAGGATCTTCAGCGCATCGACGTGCGCGGGATCGTCGCGGAGCGCAATCTCGCAGAGCCGCGCCGCCTGGTCGAACTGCCCGGATTGCGCCGCCTTGAGCGCGAGCGGAAGAGGATCGGTGGTGGTCATAAGCTGACCTAGATGACTGCTGTGGCGGCCGTCAATACCACCGATCTAGCGCGCGACGGGTCGCGCATGCTGGCCGTACTTGCCGCCGACCCTGACACCGATCAGTACGTCGACCTTCTTACCCTTGTAGAAATCGGCGGGTGCCTGGGCGTGGGCAGTCGCAACCAGCCTGGCCGACTCGAGCGCGGCCAGGCCGAGATGGCGGATGTTCATGACGTCCCCTGTTGAAAGAATTCTTGGTTTTTGGCTAACGCTTGATGAGCTGAAGGCCCTTCGGCAGAGCGGCGAGGACCTCGCCCAGGGTCGCAGCCTCGCGGACGCGGCGTTCCCCTTGCAGCAGCCGGAACGGCCGGCCGCGCGCCGATTTGCCCTTGATGATGGTGTAGAGCGGCTCGGCGGCGGCGTGGCGGAACACCGAGAAGGCGGCAAACCCGGGCTCGACATCGAGGGCGTAGGCCTTCCACTCGCCCGCGCTGACCCGACGGCTGTAGACACTAAGCAACTGGTTCATCTCCGCCCGGGTGAAGCAGACGAGGCGGGGCTGGCGACGGTAGTCCGCGAGGCGGACGGGTTCGGTCATCGCGTACGGCGACCCTGTTACTGACAATTCACTGGCTATGTCCGGGGCTGTGTCCGGCGGCACCCCGGCGGAGCAGCCCAGCGCCAAGTTTCGCCCATCGCGCCACCTCCGTCCAGAGCGGGTGCACCGCGATGGTCCGAGGGCCCAAGGGCCCTCGCCTCAGAAACGTCGGAAGCGGACGCAAGTTTCGGGCTTTGTCGCGCGGGCCGGAGGGGCCGGAATTACCCGGCGAATCCTGCCCGCCGTGCTTTCCATGGGGCCCCGTTTGGGGTACCCATACACCCGCCCGGCGAGGCTGCGGACCGACGGTTCGTCGCCCGCTCCGGGGGTTGCGAGCGACGCCCCGGCAGGCCGGTATCACAGGCCGGTTTTCATGAGGCCGGTTTTCATGAGGAAAGTGCGAGTCGATGAGTTCGCCGCTGGACAGCCTGATTGAGGAAGTTGACGAGGACCTGCGGCGCGATCGAGCCGTGGCCCTGTTTCGCCGCTACGGTGCGTATCTGATCGCGCTCGCGCTCGGCATCATCATCGCCGTCGCCGCTGTGATCGTGTGGCGTCAGTACAAGAGCGAGCGTGAGATGACGCGCTCGACGACCTATGCCGCGGCGCTCGACGCGATCAACCGCGGCAACTCCGAGGAAGCCTCGCAGCTTCTCGGCCAGGTGACCGCCGCCGGCGGCGCGAGCTCGGGCTACGGCGTGCTGGCGCGGCTGCAGGACGGCGCGCTGAAGGCGAAGGGCGGCGACGCCGCCGGTGCCACCGCGATCTACGACGGCATCGCCGCCGATTCGGGCGTCGATCCGCTGTTCCGCGATCTCG
Organism: Alphaproteobacteria bacterium; assembly: GCA_035493495.1. Classification (GTDB taxonomy): domain Bacteria; phylum Pseudomonadota; class Alphaproteobacteria; order SMXQ01; family SMXQ01; genus DATJIG01. Next base: position 3,940 of record DATJIG010000212.1, on the reverse strand, counting down.
CCCGGATCCTGTCGGCGCTCACCTCGTTCGACACCGCCGATCCGGCGCAGCTCGCCGGACGCCTTCAGCCGCTCGCCGAGGGCAACGGCCCGTGGCGGTTCTCGGCCAAGGAGATCTCGGCGCATCTCGCGCTCAAGGCGGGCGACACCGCCCGGGCGAAGACCCTGTTCGCGCAGATCGCCGACGATCCGCGCGCGCCGGAGGAAGCGCGGTCGCGCGCCGCGGCGATGGCCTCGACGCTGGGGAGTTGATTGTGATCCGCGCCCGTTCTTCCACTTCGCGTTCCACCTTGCATTCCATGTCGCGCCTGTTCGGCGCCGCGCTGGCGGCGGCCGGTATCATCGCTCTCGCCGCGTGCGGCGGGGCGACTCCGCCCAAGCTCAAGGGCGAGCGCATCCCGGTCCTGCTGTTCGACCCGTCGCTCAAGCCGGACCCGACGCTCGCGTCGGAGAAGGTCGCCCTGACGCGGCCCTACGAGAACGCCGACTGGCCGCAGACCGGCGGCGCGGCGGCGCACGTGATGGAGCACGTCGCCCTCAATGACTCGCCCCGTCGCGTCTGGTCGGCGAGCATCGGCGAAGGCTCGGACGATGAGCGCAAGCTGCTGGCGCAGCCGGTGATCGCCGGCGGAAAAATCTTCACCCTCGATTCGCTTGGCGAGGCGCGGGCCTACCGCGCATCCGACGGCCACCGCGTGTGGCGCGCGCCGCTGCTGCCGACCCAGGAGTCGGGCGGCGGCACGATGGGCGGCGGCGTCGCCTTCGACAACGGCCGCCTCTACGTGACCACCGGGTTCTCGGATGTCGTGGCACTCGACGCCGAGACGGGTAAGGAGATCTGGCGTCGCCGCGTCTCCGGTCCGTCGCGCGCCGCGCCGACCGTCTCCGATGGCCGCGTGTTCGTCACCACGGTCGAGAGCCGCACCCATGCGCTCGCCGCCGATGACGGTCGCCAGCTCTGGACTCACGACGGCACGTCGAGCGTGTCGGGCATCCTCGGCGGTGCGAGCCCCGCGGTCGCCGAAGGCATCGTGGTCGTCGCGTATTCATCGGGCGAGATCTTCGGTCTGCGCGTCGACAGCGGCCGCCAGGTGTGGTCGGAATTCCTGCCGCTGCCGAGCCGCACGAACGCGGTCGGCGACCTCGCCGACATCCGCGCCTCGCCGGTGATCTATCAGGGCACCGTGTTCGCGATCTCCAACTCCGGCCGCATGGCGGCGCTCAACCTCCGCACCGGCGTGCGCCAGTGGGAGCAGCGCATCGGCAGTATCCAGCCGCCGTGGGTCGACGGCGACAACGTGTTCGTCGTCACCTCCGACGCCGAGATCGCCTGCCTCAACCGCCGCGACGGCCGCGTGCGCTGGGTGCGCTCGCTGCCGCGGTGGGAGAACGAGGAGAAGAAGAAGGACGCGATCTCATGGACCGGCCCGGTGCTGGCCGGGGATCGGCTGATCCTCGGCGGCTCGCAGAGCATGGCGGTCGCGGTCTCGCCGTACACCGGCGACCTCATGGGCGAGGTCGAGATGCCCGACCCGATCTCGATTCCGCCGGCGATTGCCGACAAGACGGCTTTCTTCCTTACCGACGACGCCGATCTCGTCGCGCTGCGGTAGGCCTGATATGGCCGCGCGCCCCGCGCCCCGAATCGCCATCATCGGCCGGCCGAACGTCGGCAAGTCGACGCTGTTCAACCGTCTCGCCGGACGCCGCGTGGCGCTGGTCGCCGAAACCGCCGGTGTGACCCGTGACGTGCGCGAGGCGCCGGCGCGCATCGCCGATCTGTCGTTCATCGCTCTCGATACGCCCGGCCTCGAGGATGCGCCGGCGCAGGCGCTCGAGACGCGCATGCGCCAGCAGGCGGAGCGAGCGCTCGACGGCGTGGCACTCGTGCTGTTCGTGATCGATTCCCGCGAGGGAGTGACGCCGCACGATCGCCATTTCGCGAACTGGCTGCGGCGGCAGAACGTGCCCGTGGTGCTGGTCGGCAACAAGGCCGAGGGGCGGGCGGGGATTCCGGGCCTGGGCGAGGCGTTCGGGCTCGGCTTCGGCGATCCGATTCCGGTTTCAGCCGAACATGGCGAGGGACTCGCCGATCTCTACCAGGCGATCCGCGAGCGCGTGCCGGACGCGGTGCCGGACGAGGACGAGACCGACGAAGCGACGGTCACGTCGGATTCGGACGTCGAGGAGCAATTGTCGGGGCCGTTGCGGCTCGCCATCGTCGGCCGACCGAACGTCGGCAAGTCGACGCTCGTCAACGCGCTGGTCGGCGAGGAGCGGATGTTGACGGGACCCGAGGCCGGCATCACCCGCGAGGCGGTGCCGGTCGACTGGGAGTGGAAGGATCACGCGGTGCGCCTGGTCGACACCGCCGGCCTGCGCAAGCGCGGGCGCATCGACGAGGACCTCGAGAAGATGTCGGCGGCGGATACGCTGCGTGCGATCCGCCTTGCCCAGGCCGTGATGTTGGTGGTCGACGCGACGCAGCCGGTCGAGCACCAGGACCTTTCGATCGGCCGCATCGCGGTCGAGGAGGGGCGGGCGCTGATCATCGCCGCCAACAAATGGGACGCGGTCGACAATCCCAATCGCGCCGCGCGGCGCATCGAGGAGCGGATCGAGCAGTCGCTGCCCCAGGTTGCGGGCATCGCCGTGGTCCGCGTGTCGGCGCGCGCCGGCGAGAACCTCGATCGTCTGATGACCGAGGTGTTCGCCGCGGTCGGTCGCTGGAATAAGAGGCTGTCGACGGCACGCCTCAACCGCTGGCTGGCGGAGGCGCTGCAGCGCCATCAGCCGCCGGCGCTGAAAGGCCGGCGCCTCAAGATTCGTTATCTCACGCAGGTGCGCGCGCGGCCGCCGACGTTCGCGCTGTTCGGCAGTCGCGTCGAGGAGCTGCCCGAGGACTACCAGCGCTATCTCGTCGGGTCCTTACGCGACACCTTCGGCCTCAAGGGCGCGCCGATCCGCCTTCTCCTCAAGGAAGGCGAGAACCCGTACGAGCCGAAGCGCCGGAGCTGAGGCGTTCGAGAAGCGTCGACGGGTGTGCCACCCGTTGTGTCGCTGCCATGGCGCACTCGACCCGAACGGTCATGCGAACCGCGTGTCACCGCTCGCGAGCGGCGTCGGTCGCGAGCGAGCGCCTGTCGCGGACCGCAGTTGCTCACGGATCCAGATGAACTCGGCACCCACCCGGCGACCGCTCCCGAACGGCACGGATAACCGCAGAACCAGGGCCGGGATTCGGCCGCCGCTGAAAAGCCGCTGCGCCGGAAATGGCCGGGCATGACGGCCTTGGACACAAGGGATGTCCGCAGCCAGTCTTCGCTAAGTGGTTGATTTTGGCTGAAACGACAGTTGCGTAACTGCCACACCGTCGAACTATTATAGAAGAACTCTTACATAAGAATATTCAGTCCGCACCTTCCTGTGGCACGGTTTCGCTCGAATAAAACGAGAAGAAACAAGCCAAGGGGGAGGCGCTCCGAGCCCGGCGTCCGCACGGACGTCAGACAACGCACCGTCGCATCCGCGCGACGGATCAAGCTCGGAGGATTTCACCGTAATGACTTCAACGAAAAACGCACTGCTGGGTACGACCGCCATTGTCGGCGCGTCGCTCCTGGCCGCGTCGCCGGTCGCTGCGAAGCCCCAGGTCACCCTTGGCGGTGGCATGGACTTCCAGATGGGCTGGACGTCGCAGGATCGTGAGGGCTGGTCGCCGACGCCAGGCGGCGTACAGGGCCCGGCGACGGAACGTGGCTACAGCATGTTCCAGCGCACCGTCATCAACATCAACGCGACGGACACCACCGACAGCGGCATGAAGTGGGCCTTCAAGGTCGACCTCAATGCCGACGCCGACGGTGGCCCGAACGCGTCCAACGGTCTCAAGGACGGCACCGCGCGCGACGCCGCCGACAAGGTCACTCTCGACCTCTCGG
>DATJIG010000211.1:0-3772 GCA_035493495.1 Alphaproteobacteria bacterium | reverse complement strand
GGATCATCAGGCCCTTCTTGAGGGCCGAGATGACCACGCCCGAAGCGGCGTGGATGTGCATGGTGCAGGCGATCTCGGGCCGCGCCGCCAGCACCGCGCTGTGGAAGTTGAGACCCGCGGGCCCCGGCGTCAGATCCGTCTTCTCGACCACGTTGCCCGAGAGATCGGCACGCACCAGTGTCGACGCCGACACCTCGTCCCAGCCGATGCCCTGGGAATTGATCAGGAACTCGCCGGGCGTGCTGGGCAGCCGGAAGGTGATGTGATTGGTCGGGCCGTCGTTCCAGCCGCGCTGGTGGGCGATACGGAAGGCGGCGGCGAGCTCGATCCGCGCGCGTCCCTCAACCTCGTCGACGCCGCGCGCGCCGACGACCGCCCGCGAATGAGCCATGGAGACCTCCCTGATTCCAACTCGGCGCCGCTCCGCGGTCGCCGGTCGCTGTGCCCGGATGCGCTCTGGGTCTTTCCATCAGGGTAGTACGGCGCGGCGGCCACCGTACATTTTAAAGTTTGGCCGCAATTGTTCAGGAATTTTAAACTGCGCGCGGAGGCACGGGCCCGCGACGAAACCGATTCGACCGCGCGATCGAAGGCATCGATTGCCGCCTCGGCCTCGGGCAGGAACTCCTGTCCGGTCGGCGTCAGCACCAGTCGCCGGCCGACGCGCTGGAACAGCGACACGCCAAGCGAGGGATTGGGGCGGCGGCAGGCCCGCCGCCCCCGGGGCATCAATTCCCGCCGACCGCCGTCATCGCCACCCGCGCCCGCTCGACCACCGCCGGCGAGAGCGCGTAGAGCTGGGTCACCACCTTCTGGATCTCCTCGCCCGACATCGGATCGAGATCGAGGTCCTGCTTGGCGGCCATCGCCCTCAGCTCCGGATCCTGCATTGCCTGGTCGTAGGCGCGGCGCACCGCCTGGAGACGGTCCGCGGGCACATTGGGCGGCATCACCGACGGCCAGCCGATGTAGGTCGGCGAGAAGATCATCAGCATCGCCTCACGGTCTTCCTGCGTTTTGGCGAGATCGAGGATCAGCGGCACATCAGGCAGATCGTCGGCCTTGTTGATGCCCATCTGGACCAGAACCTTGATCTTGCCATCGCGCAGCCACTCCTGGCCGCGGCTCTTGACGCTGCCCCACGACCAGCCGACGCGGCCCTGGACCTCTCCGCGCTCGAATGCGAGCGTGATCTCCGAGCCGCTCTTGTAGCCGTGGATCGGCTTGAACTGCGTGCCGATGAAGCGGTTGAGCACCAGCGGGAACGCGCCGGTGTCGTTGCCGACGCCGCTCGAGCCGACGATGACCTCCTTCTTCATCGCGTCCTGGATGGTGCGGACGTCAGTCGAGGCGGTCCACGCCACGCCGACCGAGACCTCGCGCGCGGTGCTGCCGATCCAGTTCAACTTCGACGGGTCGTAGGTCGCCGACTGGATGTCGACCAGTGGCTGGATGATGACGCCACGCTGGACCACGGCCATCGCGGTGCCGTCCTTCGGTGCGACGTCGTGGATGAAGTTGGCGGCGCGCAGACCGCCCGCGCCCGGCAGGTTGCGCGGCACCACCATCGGGTTGCCGGGGATGTAGCGGCCAATGGTGTTGGCGATCAGGCGCGCATAGGCGTCGTTCGTGCCCCCTTCGCCCGAGCTGATGGTGATGGCGAGCGTCTTGCCCTTGTAGAAGCTTTCGACCGACTGGGCGCGGGCGTCAGCCCCGGCAGCCACGATCAGCGCGCCGACAACCAACGCACGGGGCAACGCTTGGGGCGCGGACACACCGATCCCCTTGAGAAAACGCGACATTCCAACCTCCGCTGTTCCCGCCGGCTCGGGCCGGCCGTGTTGCGGAGATTATTGAGTATAAATACCTGCAATGCCAGCGGCGGCAAAGGACGGCCGATCAGCCTCCGTGGCACGAGGCGGCGTGGCGCCAGCTCTTCGCCTCCTCGAGCAGCCGGATCACCTCGTCGTCGCCGGTCTGGGCGAAGTCGAGGTAGTGGGCACCGATCGCAAACGAGAGCTCGCCGAGACTGACGATCTCGTCGGCATCCCGCGCGAGTTCATCAAGGGCGTGCGACGATGCGACGGGCGCCGCGACGATGCGCCGCGACGGCTTGCTGCTGATGAGACCGCGCAGCGCCGCCTTCATCGTACCGCCCGTAGCGATGCCGTCGTCGACGAGGATGACGATCCGTCCGTTCACATCGAGCGGCGGCTCGTCGCCACGATAGAGCCGGCGGCCGCGCTCAATCTCCTCGAGCTGCCGCTCCTCCTCGTCGGCGATGTAGGCCGGGTCGGGCTCCAGCTCCTCGATGATCTCCTCGTTGAGCACCAGCGCGGGATTGCGGCCGTCAACCACCGCGCCGATGCCGAGTTCCGCATGCCCCGGCGCGCCGATCTTGCGGACGAGGATGATGTCGAGATCGGCGCCGAGCGCCTTTGCCACCTCGAAGCCGACGGGCACTCCGCCGCGCGGCAGCGCGAGCACGACGGCACCCTTGCCCTGGTACTTCGCCAGCGCCGCCGCAAGCCGACGTCCCGCGTCGCCGCGGTTCTGGAAAACGGGATCGGATCGCCACATCGCTCGCTCCTCACCTTCTGGCAGAGAGGCCGGAATGGGAACCGCCACGGACGCGGAAGGTTCCGCCCAGCTACGCCGGGGTGCGCATCAGCACGAGTTCCTCGGCCACCGTGGGATGGATGGCCATGGTGGCGTCGAACTGCTCCTTGGTGAGTCCCGCCTTCACCGCGATCGCCACCGCCTGGATGATCTCCGGCGCGTCGACACCCAACATGTGGGCGCCGATCACGCGCCCGGTCTCTCCGTCCACGACAAGTTTCATGAACACGCGCTCGTCGCGGCCGGTCATGGTGTGGCGCAGCGGACGGAAGCGCGCCTTGTAGATCTGCACCTTCGCGGAGGTCTTGCGCGCCTCCTCCTCGGTGAGACCGACGGCGGCCAGCGCCGGGATCGAGAACACCGCGGTGGCGACGTCGCGATGGTCGGGCTTGGTCGGGTTGTTGTTGTAGAGCGTCTCGATCACGCACACCGCCTCGTGGATTGCGACCGGCGTCAGGTTGAGGCGCTCGGTGCAGTCGCCGATGGCGAAGATGTGCGGCACCGACGTGCGCGAATACTCGTCGACGATGATGTAGCCGTCGCGGGCGATCTCGACTCCGGCGTCGATCAGGCCGAGGCCGTCGATCGCCGGTTTTCTGCCGATCGCCATCAGCACCTGGTCGACCACCATCAGCGGCCCCTTGCTGCAATAGACGTGGAGGCCGTCGCGCTTCTTCTCGATGCGGGCGATCTGGCATTCGAGGCGGAACTTGATGCCCTTCTTGGCCATCTCCTCGGCGGTATAATTGCGCGCTTCGTCGTCGAAGCCGCGCAGAATCTGGTCGGCGCGATACATGATCGTCGTCTTCGAGCCGAGGCCGTTGAGGATCGAGCCGAGCTCGCAGGCGATGTAGCCGCCGCCCACCACCAGCACGCGCCTCGGCAGCTCCTTCATGTCGAAGAACTCGTCCGAGGTGATAGTGTGCTCATGGCCCTCGAACTCGGGGTGCGACGGCCGGCCGCCGACGGCGATGATGATGTTCGCGGCGGTGTAGCGCTTGCGGCCGATCTTCACGGTGTGGCTGTCGGTGAGGGTCGCGGTGCCGGTGATGAACTTCACGCGATTGTTTTTAAGCAGGCCCGCGTAGATGTCGTTGAGGCGGCCGATCTCCTTGACCTTGGCGCGCACCAGCTTCTTCCAGTCGAAGCGCGG
>DATJIG010000210.1:0-4765 GCA_035493495.1 Alphaproteobacteria bacterium | reverse complement strand
TGGGATGCGAGTGGGCAAATGCCACCGGCTCTACTTCTCCCAGATCAACCACCGCGCCCGCCGCGAAATGGTCGAGAGCATCGCGCCGCCATCACTGGCGAGACTCCCCCGATATAGGAAGGACTTCATTAGGCTGATGCGTCGCCTCAAAAGGGCGGCGCAGCGACGGAATGAAGTGATCCACACATTGTGGTTCTGGCAGGACCAAAAACCGAATCCAGCATGGCCCCTCGATCATGCCTTCCAAACGACCCGAGACATTCTAAAAGAACTGCAAGCACGTCTACGAACGATCCGCGCTCTTCGCGACGATATGACGGAGTTCTACGTTTATCTCAATGCGAGGAAGCGGCGAGACACATCGCTCGGTAGACGGCCGCCGCTAGGTCGTCGGCGTCTTGCATTGTTGGCGGCAGCTCGTCGCCCATAAAGTCGCGGAATGCCGCAACCCCCGCCTCAATCATGGCGGGAGTTATCTCCACATCTTCCTTGTGCGCCGGCCTGTCGGCCACGTTTTGAATCCCTTGCGCTGCTATGTCAAGTATACAATCGCCGCCACAAGGGGGCTGTGGAGAAATGGAGCCTCTCTTGGCCCTTGTGGAGAGAACCTGTGCAAAGTCGGGAATCCACAAGGCGACTCAACGCCCTGTCTGCGTCACCCCCGCGAAGGCGGGGGTCCAGAGCCGACACTCGGAGTCCAACGGCCCCTGGATGCCCGCTCCCCGCTTGCGCGGGGACAGGCTTCGCGGGCATGACGACAAGAACAGAAACTCGTCATGGTCGGCCCGCCGCGCAAAGCGCGGCTCTTCATCTACGAATCGGGCGGGGTGCAACCCGCCCACCGCGCAAAGCGCGGCACATCATCCAAGAATCGGGCGGGGTGCAACCCGCCCGAGGTCCGGCCATGACGATAAAAAGCAAAAACGCGGCGACGAAGAAAAACTCGTCTACAGCCTTTTCGCCGCGTCGAGGAACGCCTTGATCAGCGCGGGATCCTTGCGGCCGGGCGACGACTCGACGCCGGACGACACGTCGACCGCGGTGGCGCCCGAGGCACGCACGGCCTCGGCGAGGTTGTGGGCGTCGAGTCCGCCCGACAGCGTCCACGGCAGCGGCGAGTGGCGCCCCGCCATCAGGTTCCAGTCGAACGCGAGCGCGTTGCCGCCGGGAAGCGGCGCGCCCTTTGGCGGCTTGGCATCGAATAGCAGGCGGTCGGCGACATTCGCGTACTCGTCGACCTGATCGAAGTCCTTCGCGGTGCTGATGCCGATCGCCTTCATCACCGGCAGGCGGAAGGTGTAGCGGATTGCCTCGACTTCCTCGGGCGATTCGTGGCCGTGCAACTGGATCATTTCGAGCGGCACGTGCAGCAGCGTGTTGTCGATCTCCTCGATCGAGGGATCGACGAAGACGCCGACGCGGGTGGCGCCCGACGAGGGTGGAACGCGCCTGGCGAGATCGGCCGCTGCCTCGGCGAACACGAAGCGCGGCGACGGCGGAAAGAAGATGAAGCCGACGTAGCGCGCGCCGCCGTCGATGGCGGATTCGAGTGCCGTCACCGAGTTGATGCCGCAGATCTTGACGTCGACGGACATGCTACTTGCCGGCGGAGCCGGTCGCTCCGGCGATGTCGTCGATGATCGCATGCGCGGCGGCGATCGGGTGCGAGGCTTCGGTGATCGGCCGGCCGACGACGAGAATATCGGCGCCGGCGCGGATCGCGTCGGCGGGGCCCATGACGCGCTTCTGATCGCCGACGGCCGAGCCGGCCGGACGAATCCCGGGAACGATCAGCTTGAAATCGGGTCCGAGCGTCGCGCGCAGATGTGCCGCCTCGTGAGCCGAGCAGACGACGCCGTCGAGGCCGGCGGACTTCGTCAGCTTCGCGAGGCGCGTCACCTGACCGGCGGCGGGCGGAGTCTGGCCGACGGCGGTGAGGTCGCCGTCGTCGAGACTCGTCAGCACCGTGACCGCGATCACCATCGGGCGCCGCGAGGTGCCGCGCGCCGCCGCGTCGGCGGCGGCCTTCATCATCGCCGCGCCGCCGCCGGCGTGAACGTTGAGGATGAACGGATTGAGCGCGAGAGCGGAGCGGACCGCCGCCGCGACGGTGTTGGGAATGTCGTGAAACTTGAGATCGAGGAACAGCGGGGCCTGCGGCGCCGCCAACGTCACCTGCTCGACGCCTGCGGGGCCGTTCGCCGAGAAGAACTCAAGACCGAGCTTGATGCCGCAGCCGGTGGTCGCAAGCTCGCGGGCAAGCCTGGCGGCATGGGAAGCGTCGGGGGTGTCGATCGCGACGAACAGGCGCTGGGCGGGTGAAAGGGTGGACATCGGGGCTCGCGGTCGTAGCGCAAAGGGTAGGCGGCGCCTTCAGGGCGCCGTCATCAAGCGGGGCCGGGCGCCGCCCGGGTCACATAAACAAGGTCGGGCTTCGCCTGCTGTTACCAAAGGGGCGGGCTTCGCCCACGGGGCTCAGTCCATATCCTCGCTGTCGGGCCCATGCAAGACGCGAGTCTGGTGGGCACGGAGCTCCTCGACCTCGCCCGTCAGCGCGCGGTTCTCGCGGGCCAGCGCCCGGGCGCGGCGACGGGTAGGACCACCGAGCAGCCAACCGTAGAAAACGCCGACCAGCAGTCCGGCGATGACTCCGGCGGCGATCACCGCGAACAGCGGAGCGTCCCAGGAGCTTGGGAAGGGCCAGAGCCGCAGCGTGACCGGAGTCGCGTTCGACACGGCGAACACCATCGCGGCGACGATGATCGCCAGCAGGACGAGCCAGAGCACAAGCCGCATCGCTCACTCCCGGCCGCGGACGTGCGCGGCGAGCCTTTTCGCTGTTCGCCTGCGCGGAGCTTATGCGCGGCTGTTGAGCCGCTCGCGCAACTGTTTCCCGGTCTTGAAGAACGGCACCGTCTTGCTGTCGACCTGGACAGCTTCGCCGGTGCGGGGATTGCGGCCGGTGCGCGCGCCTCGGCTCTTCACCGAAAACGCACCGAAGCCACGCAGTTCGACGCGATCGCCGCGCGCGAGCGCCTGCGTAATCTCGTCGAAGATCGCCGTGACGATTCGCTCGACGTCGCGGTGGTACAGATGCGGATTGCGTTCCGCCAACTTCAAGATCAGCTCGGATTTGGTCATGGCCTCCCCTTTCGACCTGACCCGACGGTCAAATCCGCCGTGCCATCAAGGGTGCCAAAGCACCAACAGCCCGTCAAGGGTAAGCCTTTCAGAAAACAGCGCTTTTCCCAACGATCCCCCGACGAGCCCGAGCAGGTCCTTATTCTCCTTCTCGATGCGCACATCCGATATCGGCAGAGTAACCGGGACACCTTTCGCGCTCTCGAGCCATGCGCGGGCCTCATCCTCACCGCCGATTTCGTCGATGAGCCGTGCAGCGAGCGCCTGACGACCGGTGTAAACCCGCCCGTCGGCGAGCTTTTTGGCGACATCGGCGTCGAGGCCGCGACGGTCCGCGACCATGGTGACGAACATGTCGTACATGTCGAGAACGAGCCCCCGGGTGGCCTCGCGGCCCTCATCGGTCAGCGGTTCGAGCGGCGAGGGGACGGCCTTGAGCGGAGCACTCTTGATGGCCTCGGGCTCGATTCCGAGCTTCTTGAGCAGTCCGGTGACGTCGGCGGTCTGCATGATGACGCCGATCGAGCCGGTGATCGTGCCGTCGCGGGCGACAATGTGATCGGCACCGAGCGCGGTCATGTAGCCGCCTGAGGCGGCGAGGGTGCCCATCACCGCGACCACCGGTTTCTTCGCGGCGATGGCGCGGAGCTCGCGGAACAGCTCTTCGCTGCCGACGACGGTGCCGCCGGGGCTGTTGATCGAGACGATCAGCGCCTTGACGCGGTCGTTCTTCTCGACCGCCTTGAGGGCCGCGCTGCGGTCGGGATCCTCGCTGATAACGCCGTCGACCGAGAGTCGCTCGACGTGCGGGCGGTCGAAGGGAGACAGCGTTCCCTTCGTGCGGTTCACCACGACGACGGCGAGCGCCGCCACGGCAATCACGGCGGCGGCGCGCCAAATGGAAAGCCGGCGCTTGAGGCGCCGGCGATCCACCGCTTGGTCAGCTTCGAGGGGCATTCATGTCTCGGAGATTGGCCTGTCGCGGGTTTGGCTGCCGCCGTTCCGCGTCTACTCCTTCTTCTCGTCGCGCTCGGCGCGGGCGCGATTGAGCGCCGCACCGAGAATGTCGCCGAGCGAGGCACCGGAATCCGACGACCCGTACTGGGCCATCGCCTTCTTCTCCTCGTCGATCTCGCGCGTCTTGATCGAGAGCTGGACCTTGTGCGACGTGCGATCGACGGCGGTGATCACCGCGTCGACCTTGTCGCCGATCGCGAAGCGATCCGGACGCTGCTCCGAACGATCGCGGGCGAGGTCGGTCTTGCGGATGAAGCCCGGCGCGCCGTTGACGTCGACGTCGATGCCTTTGTCGCCGATCGCCTTGACGGTGCAGGTGACGACGTCGCCCTTGTTGACGGTCTCCATCGCCTGCGCGTACGGATCGCCCGAGAGCTGCTTGATGCCGAGGCTGATGCGTTCCTTCTCGATGTCGGTGTCGAGCACCTTCACCTTTACGACCTGGCCCTTCTGGTACTCCTTGATCGCCTCGTCGCCGGACTTCGCCCAGTCGAGGTCGGACAGGTGCACCATGCCGTCGATGTCGCCGGGCAGGCCGACGAACAGGCCGAACTCGGTGATGTTCTTCACCTCACCCTCGAGCACGGTGCCCGACGGGTGGTTCTTG
>DATJIG010000209.1:0-2658 GCA_035493495.1 Alphaproteobacteria bacterium | reverse complement strand
GCGTCGCGCAGGCCGCGGTCGCCGGCAAAGCGCTGCTGCTGGCCGGGGATGTTGTAGGACACGCGCGAGAACGTCGTTCCCGAGATGACCGCCTTGCCGGTGCCTATGTCGGTCAGCGTGTAGGTGGCGTTGATGCCGTAGTTCTGGATGTCGGGACGGTTGCTGTTCACATCGACGATGACTTGCGACTGTGTCGAGGCGAGCTGGATCTTGAGCACGTAGGCTGAAGTCTGGGCCGCGCCGCCGCCGGTCAGGCCGAAGATCAGGTCGTTGCGCACTTCGATGGCGAGGCGCTTGAGCCGCGTGCCGTTCGGCGCCTCGATCGGCAGCACGTCGACGGTGCCGAGCTTGTCGTCGAGCCCGGCGGTCGGCACGACGCTCTTGTCGCCGTAGAGCGGCTGGAAGCAGCCCGCAGTCAGGCCGGCGAGGCCCACGGCGGCTGACAGGCGGAGGAAGGCGCGGCGATCAGGCGACCACATTGACGATCCTCTGCGGGACGACGATGACCTTTTTCGGGCTCTTGCCGTCGAGCGCCTTTTGTACCGTATCCAGGGCCAGAACGGCAGCCTCGATCTCGTCTTTTCCGGCGTCCCGGGGCACGGTCACATCGGCCCGCTTCTTGCCGTTGATCTGCACCGGCAGGGTGATCGTGGTCTCGACCAGGAGCGCCGGCTCGAGCTCCGGCCAGGCCTCGGTGGCGACCAGGGATTTGTGGCCGAGCGAAGCCCAGCACTCCTCGGCGAGGTGCGGCATCATCGGGTGGAACAGCCGGACCAGGATGTCGCCGGCTTCACGCAAAGCCCAGGCAAGATCCGGCGCCGGCGCCGCCTCGATATGGCCGATGGCGTCCGACAGCGCGTTCGCGCATTCGTAGATGTGCGCGACGCAGCGGTTGAAGCGCAGCTTGCCGATGTCGTCCGACACGGCGGCGAGCGCCCGGTGCGCGGCCTTGCGCACGGTCAAGGCCTGCTCGCTGAAGCTGGCCGGCTTCGCCGCCGGCGGCGTCACGTTCGCGATCTCGCCGACCAACCGCCACAGGCGCTGCACGAAGCGCCACGCGCCCTGCACGCCTTCCTCGGTCCAGATCACGTCGCGATCCGGCGGACTGTCGGAGAGCATGAACCAGCGCGCCGTGTCGGCGCCGTAGGCGGCGATGATGTCGTCGGGGTCGACCGTGTTCTTCTTCGACTTCGACATCTTCTCGATCGAGCCGATCTCGATCGGTTCGCCGGTCTTGAGCAGCGTGGCGGTGCGCGCGTCACCCATGCCGTCGATTTTCACATTCGCCGGCTCAACCCACTCGCCGCCCTTGGTGCGGTAGGTCTCGTGCACGACCATGCCCTGCGTGAACAGGCCGGCGAACGGCTCGTCGATTCCGACGTAACCGCATTTCTTCATGCCGCGCGTGAAGAAACGCGAATAGAGAAGATGCAGGATCGCGTGCTCGATGCCGCCGATATACTGGTCGACCGGCATCCACGCGTTGGCGACGGCCGGCGTGGTCGGCGATTGCTCGTTCCACGGATCGGTGAAGCGCAGAAAGTACCAGGACGAGTCGACGAAGGTGTCCATGGTGTCGGTTTCGCGCCGCGCATCGCCGCCGCAGGACGGGCACTTCACATGGGTGAAGCCGGGATTGCGGTCGAGCGGATTGCCCGGCTTGTCGAATGTGACGTCCTCCGGCAGCTTGACCGGCAGATCCGCGTCCGGCACCGGCACGACGCCGCATTTGTCGCAGTGGATCACCGGGATCGGGCAACCCCAGTAGCGCTGGCGCGAAATGCCCCAGTCGCGCAGGCGATAATTGACCTGGCGCTGCGCCACCGGCCGGTTGCCGCGCGTCGTCGCGGCGAGCAAATTGGCGACCGCGTCGAACGCCTGCTGCGGCGTCATGCCGTTCAGATCGATGACGCCGTTCTTCGAATTGAACATCGTGCCGTCGCCGTCATAGGCGACATCGGTGACGATGAAGGTTTTCGGGTCCTGGTTCGGCGGCAGCACGACCGGCGTATTGCCGAGGCCGTACTTGTTGACGAAGTCGAGGTCGCGCTGGTCGTGCGCCGGGCAACCGAAGATGGCGCCGGTGCCGTAGTCCATCAGGATGAAGTTGGCGACGTAGACCGGCAGCTTCCACGACGGATCGAACGGATGCGTGGCGCGGATGCCGGTATCGAAGCCGAGCTTCTCGGCGGTGTCGATCGCGGCCTGCGACGTGCCGAGATGCTTGCACTCCTCGATGAAGGCGGCGAGCTTCGGATTGGTCTTGGCGGCGGCCATGGCCAGCGGGTGATCGGGCGCGATCGCCATGAACTTGGCGCCGAACAACGTGTCGGGCCGTGTCGTAAAGATCTCGAGCTCCGACTCCTTGTTCGGTGTCGTCGCCGGATCGAGCATGAAGCGGACCAGCAGGCCTTCCGAGCGGCCGATCCAGTTCTTCTGCATCAGCCGGACCTTGTCCGGCCAGCGGTCGAGCGTGTCGAGCGCTTCGAGGAGCTCCTGCGAGTAGTCGCTGATCTTGAAGACCCACTGGTAGAGGTCGCGCTGCTCGACCAGCGCTCCGCTTCTCCAGCCGCGGCCGTCGATCACCTGCTCGTTGGCGAGCACGGTCTGATCGACCGGGTCCCAGTTCACCTTGCGATATTCGCGCGCGACCAGCCC
>DATJIG010000208.1:0-5431 GCA_035493495.1 Alphaproteobacteria bacterium | reverse complement strand
GGCGACGTCGGGACCGACATTCCGCCATCCGTTTCGAACCTTGACCTGCTCGGCGAGCTTCCGCGCGCCGATCTGCTCGAGCTGTTCCGCGCCGCGTCGATCTATGTCGCCCCGGCCCTCTACGAGCCGTTTGGCCTGACGACGCTCGAGGCGGCGGCCGGCGGCTGCGCGCTGGTGCTGGCCGACATCCCGAGCTTGCGCGAGCTGTGGGACAGCGCCGCGGTGTTCGTCGACCCGCGGGATCCGTCGGCGGTCCGCGACGCCCTCGCAGGCCTGATCGCCGACGCCGCGACGCGCCGGGATTTCCAGCGTCGCGCCGCGTTGCGGGCGCGGCGTTACTCGCTGTCGAAAATGATCGAGGCCTACCAGGGTACCTACATCTCACTGATGAAGACGTCTGCGCCGCTCGAACCCGAACCCTCCTTGTCCCAGCTCGAGGCCCAGGCATGAAGTTCGTTCTGTTCTGTCATTCGTTCGTGTCGTGCTGGAACCATGGCAACGCGCATTTCCTGCGTGGCGTCGCGCGCGAGCTCATCCGCCTCGGCCACCAGGTTGCCGTCTACGAGCCGGAGAACGGCTGGAGCCGCACCAATGCCCTGAAGGACGGCGGCGAGGCCGTTCTGAAGGAAGCGGCGACGCTGGTGCCCGGGGTCGCGCTCGGCACCTATCAGGATTCGACGCTCGATCTCGACCTTGCCCTCGACGGCGCCGACGTCGTGGTCGTCCATGAGTGGACGGATCCCGAGGTGGTCGCCCAGATCGGCGAGCGCCGCATTGCCGGCGGCCGTTTCCGGCTGTTCTTCCACGACACCCATCACCGCGCGATCACCGCGCCCGAGGAGCTCGGGCGCCTCAATCTCAACGGCTACGACGCCGTGCTCGCGTTCGGGGAAGTGCTGTCGGACGTCTATCGCCGGCGCGGATGGGGGCGGAACGTCTTCGTCTGGCACGAGGCGGCGGACACGGCGCTGTTCCAGCCGATGGCCGACATCGCCAAGGACTCCGATCTCGTGTGGATCGGCAACTGGGGCGATGGCGAGCGCAGCGACGAGCTGCACGAATACCTGATCGAGCCGATCGCCGATCTCGACCTGCGCGCGCGCATTTATGGCGTTCGTTATCCCGACGACGTGCGGGCGACGTTCGCTGCCTTCGGCATCGCCTACGACGGCTGGCTGCCCAACCACCGAGCGCCGACGGCGTTTGCCCGCGCGCGGATGACGGTGCACGTGCCGCGCCGTCCCTACGTCGAGGCGCTGCCGGGGATCCCGACGATCCGGATGTTCGAGGCGCTGGCGTGCGGCATCCCGCTGATCAGCGCGCCGTGGACCGACGCCGAGGGCCTGTTCCCCAGCGGCAGCTACATGGCGGTGCGCAACGGCGTCGAGATGAAGGCGGCGCTACGCCTGCTCCAGAACGACCCGCAGTTCGCGACCCACCTCGCCGAGGCCGGCCTGCAGGCGATCCGGTCGCGACACACCTGCCTTCATCGGGTGAAAGAGCTGACGGGCATCATCGACCGCGTTCAGGGCAAGCGGCCGGAGCGCCCGAGCCAGCGTCAGAGGATGGCGTCGTGAAAATCGCGTTCTTCGGATCGAGTCTGGTGTCGTCGTACTGGAACGGTGCGGCGACCTACTACCGCGGTCTTCTGAAGGCAGTGGCGGCGCTCGGTCACGACGTGACGTTCTACGAGCCCGACGCATTCGAGCGCCAATCGCACCGCGACATTCCCGATCCGCCGTGGGCGCGCGTCGTCGTCTATCCCGCGACCGAGGACGGCTGGCACCGCGCGCTCGATCAGGCGAGGGATGCCGATCTGCTCGCCAAGGCGAGCGGCGTCGGCGTGTTCGACGTCGAGCTCGAAATCGCCGTCCCCGACGCGGCGCGACCCGGCGCGGTCACCGTCTACTGGGACGTCGACGCGCCGGCGACGCTCGACGCCATCGCCGCCGATCCGCGCCATCACCTGCGGCGCATGATCCCGCGCTACGATCTGGTGCTGACCTACGGCGGCGGCGATCCGGTGGTGCGCGCCTACGAGAAAGTGGGCGCACGGGCCTGCGTGCCGATCTACAACGCGGTCGACCCCGATACCCATCATCCTGTGCCGCCGCGCCCGGAACTCGCGTGCGACCTGAGCTTCCTCGGCAACCGGCTGCCCGACCGCGAGCGCCGGGTCGAGGAGTTCTTTCTCAAACCGGCCGCAATGCGACCCGGTCGCCGTTTCCTTATGGGCGGCTCGGGATGGGGCGACAAGCGGGTGTCGGCGAACGTCCGCGTCCTCGGACACGTCGGCAGCGAAGACCACAACGCATTCTTCTGCTCGGCGATGGCGACCCTCAACATCAACCGCGACAGCATGGCCCGCTACGGCTTCTCGCCTCCGACGCGGGTGTTCGAGGCCGCGGGCGCCGGCGCCTGCCTTATCACCGACGAATGGGAGGGTATCGAGACCTTCCTCGATCCCGATTCGGAAATCCTCGTCGCCCGCGACGGTCGCGCGGTGGCCGAGTGCCTCGATCGGCTCACGCCGGAAGGCGCGCGACGGATGGGCCATGCCGCGCGCGCCCGCGTTCTCGCCCGTCACACCTACGCGCATCGCGCGCGCCAGGTGGCGGCGCTTCTGGGCGCCATGTCCCGCGAGGCGGTGGAATGAACGTCGTCGTCTTCGGGTTGTCGATCACCTCCTCGTGGGGCAACGGTCACGCGACGACCTACCGCGCGTTGATCAAGGCGCTCGCTGCGCGCGGCCACTCCGTCACCTTCCTCGAACGCGATGTGTCGTGGTATCGCGACAATCGCGACTTCACGCGCGCGCCCTACTGCACGATCGAGCTCTATGAAGACCTGAAGTGCGTTCCGGCGCAGTTCGGGGCTCTCGTCGCGGCTGCCGGCCTCGTGCTCCTGGGGTCGTACGTGCCGGACGGCGCGGTGCTCGCCGACTGGATTACCCGCACGGCTACGGGCGTCACCGCGTTCTACGACATCGACACGCCAGTGACGCTCGCCCGCCTCAAGCAGGGCAATGCCGAATACATCAGCGCGGCGATGATCCCGCGCTTCGATCTCTACCTGTCGTTCACCGGCGGGCCCGTACTCGCCGAAATTGAGGAAGAGTACGGCAGCCCGCGCGCGCGTGCGCTGTACTGTGCGGTCGATCCCGACGTCCATGCGCCGATCGAGGGGCCGCGCGACTGGCAGCTCGGGTACATCGGCACCTACAGTAACGATCGCCAGCCCGCGCTCGAACGCCTGTTGCTGGAGCCGGCGCGGCGCTGCCCCGATCGCCGATTTGTCGTCGCCGGTCCGCAGTATCCCGCATCCATCGCCTGGCCCGACAACGTCGCTCGCATCGAGCACCTGCCGCCGGTCGATCACCGCGCGTTCTACGGTGCGCAACGCTATACGCTCAATGTCACGCGCGCCGACATGATTACCGTCGGCTATTCGCCGAGCGTGCGCCTGTTCGAGGCGGCGGCGTGCGGCGTGCCGGTGATCAGCGATTCCTGGCCCGGCCTCGAGACGATTCTCACGCCCGGTCGCGAGATTCTGATCGCCACGACAGCGGACGACGTGCTGCGCATTTTCGATCAGATGTCGGACGATTCCCGACGAAACATCGCCGCGGCGGCGCGCCGTCGCGTGCTGGGGAATCACACCGCCGATCACCGCGCGCGCGAGCTCGAAGGCTATGTCCACGAGGTGATCGCCGATGCCGCCGCGAAAAACGAGGAACACACGCGCGCCTTGGGCCGCTCGCTCGCGTGATTCGCCGGATACGGCGCAGATAGCCCCCGCATAGTCACAGTTGCGTCGCTGCCGCGACAGGAACCGGCTGGCGAAATTTTTGTTTGTCCAATTGTGTCTCGACTATGGCGAACGATCCGCGCGCGAAGCGGGTGCCGACCCCGGTCGGGGTATTGGTGGGACCGACAAGGAGATCGACGCAATGGCCGGCACCTCGAAGAAGGCGATTCTGGTGACGGGCGGTGCAGGCTTTATTGGTTCGAATCTTTGCGACCGGCTCATCCAGAAGGGTCACAAGGTCATCTGCATTGACAATTTCTACACCGGCGATTTCGAGAACATCCAGCCGCTCGTCAATCATCCGCGTTTCCAGTTCATTCAACACGATGTGCGTGAGCCGCTGGCGATCCGCGGTGCGATCGACCGCATCTACAACCTCGCGTGTCCCGCGTCGCCGCGGCACTATCAGCGCGATCCCGTCGCGACGCTGCGCACCTGCGTGCTCGGGGCGTACAACGTGCTCGAACTCGCGCGGCAGAAGGGCGCACGCGTGCTGCAGGCCTCGACCAGCGAGGTGTACGGCGATCCCGAGATGCATCCCCAGCCCGAGACCTACATCGGTCACGTCAACCCGATCGGCATCCGCGCTTGCTACGATGAGGGCAAGCGATGCGCCGAGACGCTGTTCTTCGACTATCACCGCATGCATCGGCTGCCGATCAAAGTCGCGCGCATCTTCAACACCTACGGCCCGCGCATGGTGGAGAACGACGGCCGAGTCGTCTCCAACTTCATCGTCCAGGCACTGCGCAATCAGCCGCTGACGGTGTACGGCGATGGATCGCAGACCCGTTCGTTTTGCTATGTCGACGATCTTCTCGGCGGACTCGAGTTGCTGATGGAGAGCGCCGACGACATCACCGGACCGTGCAATCTCGGCAACCCGCACGAGGTTCCGGTGAACGAGATCGCGCAACTCATTCTCGAACAGACCAACTCGACGTCGAAGATCGAGTACCGCGCCTTGCCGCAGGACGATCCGAAGCGTCGGAAACCGGTGATCGCGCGCGCGATCGATCTGCTCGGATGGCGGCCTCAGGTCGCGCTCGAGAAAGGCCTGCGCGCGACCATCGCTTATTTCTCGATGAAGGTCTCGCCTCAGGCCGGTGCGACGGCGGCCGCATCGCTGCGGATGCAGGAGGTGCCGCGCCGTGGATCGATCCCCCTCGGCTAACGAATCGGGCCAACCCGGAGGCCGGGTGTCGTGTCCAAGAGGGCGGCTGGCCGCCCTCCTGGACACCTGTCCGGGCGCCCGGGCGATGGCAACGACCCACAGGAAATGCCCGAAACACCCCTATAGATAGATGCAATTGTCAGTAGAAATGCTTGTTTTTCGCTAGGTGTTGTGATTCTGTGGGGTCTCCCATCGTTCATCAGGAACCCATTCACCATGGCGGAAAAACAGAACACCATCACCCTGAAGCATTTGGCGGCTCAGCTCGCCGAGCAGCATGGGATCGCGAAGAAGCAGGCCGAGGCGGTTCTCAACGATCTGATCACGGCCATCACCAAGCACCTGAAGAAGGGCAACCGCATCCGCATCAGCGGCTTCGGCATCCTCCAGGTCCGTCATCGCCCGGCGCGCATGGGTCGTAACCCGGCGACCGGCGAGGCGATCAAGATT
>DATJIG010000207.1:0-8810 GCA_035493495.1 Alphaproteobacteria bacterium | reverse complement strand
CTTCAACCTGCGCAAGATCAAGGGCCAGATGAAGGCGATCGAGGAAGGCGACCTGCCGCCCGAAAAGGTGACGCAGATCGCCGAGCGCCTCGGCGTCGACGAGCAGGAGGTGGTCAACATGAACCGCCGCCTGTCGAGCCCCGACCATTCGCTCAACGCACCGGTGCGCGCCGACTCCGAGGGCGAGTGGCAGGACTGGCTGGTCGACGAGGGCCCGAGCCAGGAGACGGTGCTCGGCGAAAGCCAGGAGCTCAAGGAGCGCCGGCGACTGCTGGCGGCAGCCCTGATGACGCTCAACAAGCGCGAGCGCCACATCCTGTCGGAGCGCCGGCTGACCGAGAACCCGGTGACGCTCGAGGATTTGAGCCACCGCTACGGGATCAGCCGCGAGCGCGTGCGCCAGATCGAGGTGCGGGCGTTCGAGAAGCTGCAGAAAGCAATGCGCCAGGCGGTCGCCGACGAGCAGCGCGGCCGCGACGAACGCATCGCCAGCCGCTCGGCCTCGGCGACGGTCTAGGACGACCGGACGACGCGACGAAAACCCGGCCGCCTGACGCCCGTCAGGCGGCCGGAGTCGTTTGCGGGGGCGTGCCGGCGCCCGGCAGGTGCGCGACTTCGTTGCCCCACTCGTCGAGCAACTGCTTTTGCCGCGCGCGCAGCGCCTTCACCCGCCGCGAGCCGGTGATCTCGACCTGAAGCCACGCGATCGACGGCGCTGACAGGAAGATGACCCAGCCGACGGCGGCGCCGCCGTACATCACGAGCCACACCAGCGGATCGGTCAGCATCTGCACTGCGGCGAGCGTCGTGTGGTGGGTCCAGATCTTCAGCAGATAGGGCAGGATTCCCGCGAGATTGAGCGAGCCGACGCAGCGCGTAAGCAAGTGCTTTTTGTGACGGTCGACGATGAACGCGACAAGCGTCGGCAGGCCGCCGACGACAAGGATCAGCGCCGTGGGCAGCATCGCGAACATCAGCACGACGAGCACCAGCGTGATCGCCATGTTGCCCATGATCGGCGTCTTGGTGCGCGCGGCCTTGCGTTGCGGAGCGGCGGCCCGGCGCGGCGGCGCCTTGGCGGCCTGGGGCTTGGTGCGGGGTCGTTGCGGTGGGGCCATGCGGTCCTCGGCTCAAAAGGCGGAGAGAAGCGTCGCCGTCATGGCCGCCAGCGACAGCAGAATGGCGATCCAGCCGCCCATCATGTGGCCGTACTCGCGGGCGTGCTGCGGGCTCGACGCGCCCCCCGATTCGATGAACCGCACCTCGGCGTCGAGCTGGGCGTATTCACGCATCGCCGCGTAGAACTCGTCGCGGTCGCGCTGGCGCTGGTCGGCGCCGACGATGAAGTCGCGCATGCGCGACAGATCGCCGGTCTCGATGATGGTCGGCAAGGCGGCCTCGAGCCGCTCGCGCGTGGCACGGCGGTGAAAGCCCTCGATGACCGGCTTCACGGCCGGCGAGATCCAGCGCGACAGCTTGGGCAGCGCGCGGGGTCCGAGCTTCGACTGCAGGGCCGCGATCATGCCGATGACGCCCAGCACGTGGCTCACGGTGCCGGCGGGCGACGCGAGGAGCGTGTAAACGTCGGACGGCATCGTCGGAAAGCGCGCGGCGACGAACGCGGCGATGTGGCGATCGATGGGCGTGCCCTGGGTCTGATTCGCCGCGACCCGCTCCAGCGCCGGCAGGAGCTCGACGATGTCGGTCACCCGCTCACCGGCGATGATCGGGCTCTGGCACGGATAATGCGGGTTGAGCTCGTAGAGCGCGCGCTCGATGCCCTGGCCGGGGCGATTGTCGGCGAGGGCCGCCGCCGAGCGCCGGAACGTGGCGCCCATGTTTTCGGCCTCCGAGTCGTCCTCGGCCACCGTCAGCTCGATCAGGAATTCGGGAAGCTGCTGCGCCAGCATCTCGCTCATGTCGCGCAGCCGCTCAGGCTCGCTCAGCGCCGCGGCGAGCGCCGGCCCGACTCCACCCGGGAACGCGGCGAACGACTTGTAGCGGAGCGGCGCCTTGCGATCGAGGGCGACGCACAGACGCGCGTTGATGCCCATCTCCATGCCGCCGGGAACGGAGCGGCGGCTCGCCGCCCAGCGCCAGTCCAGCGCCTTGGCGACCGCAGTCATGTAGATCGGGTCCTGGATCGAGCGTGACAGCCAGGTGACGAGCTCTTCCTTTTTTTCGACCAGCGACGCCGCGCGCCACTTGGTCGCGAGCTGCGCCGCGAGCGGCCGACACGAATAAAAGCTCTGGCCGGCCAGCGAAATCGGCCGCAGCGCGCGCTCGACCTTGCCGACGACGAAGACGCGGCCGCGGCGTTCGCGCAGCCACGACTGCACGTCCTGAATGCTCCAGCGCTGCTCGGGATCGTCCTGGAGCATGCCGCGCAGCAGGTCGCGGAACGGGCCGGTCACCGTTTCCGTGCCCACCACGTTGAGCAATGTCGAGAACGAGCCGGTATTGAGACGCTGCGCCATCAACTCGGCTTCGTTCATATGGGAGACGGGATTGCGGCCGAGGAACAGCGTCAGCAACGTGACGCCCAGCGAGAACACATCGTTCGCGGGCGTGCCGTGGCCCCTGCCCGACGGCAGGGACATCGCCGATTCGATCGTCTCGTAAACGGCGGGCTGACCCGCGCCGGCAGGTCCGGTGATGAAGTCGCCGAGCGCGTATTCGCGGGCAGCCCCCGCGCGCCGGAAGATGTTCGAGGGGCGGATGCCGCGGTGGGTTATCGCGAGCTGCCCGAGGTTCGCGAGCCCCTCGGCCATCGGCGACAACACCTTGTCGATGAGCTCGGGCAGCGGCATCGCCTTGATGGTCGCCGACAGGTCGGGCATCAGTGCAGGCGAGTCCGGCTTCTCGCCGACAATCGCGAGGCGCCGGCGGCCGTCGCTCCATCGCACCGAGCCGAAATCCAGAACATCGAAGTAGCCGCGCGAGCGGGCGCCGATCAGGCGCGAAAGCACCGCCTCACGGCACGGAAGCGTATCGGCGACGACGAGCGTGCACAGGCCATCGCCGACTCCGAGCAGATCTCGAGTCGCGAACGCCTGCGCCCACGGGGTCGAGAAGTCGGCCAGCGGCTGGTCCGGAAGGATCTCGAGCCTTTCCTTCAGGACGATACCGCCTTGCCGCGCATTGACGCCGCGCGGTTGCTGGACAACCTTGACTTGGGTCGCCATCAGGCAACGCCTTTCCACACACGAACCGCAATCTGCGAATCGTGCCGGGGAAAGGCAAACGGATGGTTAACAACCTGGAAATGACACGCGCAAAACGGCCAAAAATCGACCTTTTGACGCCGATTCAGGCCGCAAACGGGTCGTGGACCAGGATCGTGTCGTCGCGCTCGGGGCTGGTCGACAGGAGGGCGACCGGCGTCTCGATCAGCTCCTCGATGCGCCGTACGTACTTGACGGCGCTCGCCGGCAGATCCGCCCAGGAGCGCGCGCCCTGGGTGGTTTCGCTCCAGCCCGGGAACTCCTCGTAGATCGGCTCGATTCCGGCTTGGACCTCGGGTGCCGACGGCAGGTGGCTGTAGGTCTGCCCCTTGTAGCGATACCCGGTGCAGATCTTGAGCGTTTCGAAGCCGTCGAGCACGTCGAGCTTGGTCAACGCGATGCCGGTTATGCCGCCGACCTTGAGGGCCTGGCGCACCATCACTGCGTCGAACCAGCCGCAACGGCGCTTGCGTCCCGTCACCGTGCCGAACTCGTGGCCCCGCTCGCCGATCTTTTCACCCACCGCATCCTTGAGCTCGCTCGGGAACGGGCCCGCGCCGACGCGCGTCGTGTAGGCCTTGGTGATGCCGAGCACGTAGTTGATGCCGCTGATGCCGAAGCCGGAGCCCGCAGCCGCCTGCCCCGCCACGGTGTTGGAGGAGGTGACGTAGGGATACGTACCGTGGTCGATGTCGAGCATCGCGCCCTGCGCGCCCTCGAACAGGATGCGCTTGCCGGCGCGACGCGCATCGTCGAGCCGGCGCCACACCGCATCGGCGTACGGCAGCAGCTTCGGCGCGACATCCTTGAGCGAGTCAAGGAGCTCGTTGCGGTCGATCTCGGTCGCGCCGAGACCGCGCAGCAGCGCGTTGTGATGCACGAGCAGTTGGTCGACCTTGTCGCCGAGGGTGGCGAAATCGGCGAGATCGCAGACGCGGATCGCGCGGCGCGCGACCTTGTCCTCATAGGCGGGACCGATGCCGCGCCCCGTAGTGCCGATGGCGGCGCGTCCCCTCGCCTCCTCGCGCACCTTGTCGAGCCGCGAGTGCAACGGAAGAATCAGCGCCGCGTTCTCGGCGACGATCAGATTTTCGGGCGAAATCTTGACCCCGAGCTTCTCGATCGCATCGATCTCGGTGAGCAGCGCCCACGGGTCGACGACGACGCCGTTGCCGATGATCGACAGCTTGCCGGGGCGCACCACGCCCGACGGCAGCAGGCTCAGCTTGTAGGTGACGTTGCGGATGACCAGCGTGTGGCCCGCGTTGTGCCCGCCCTGGAAGCGCACCACGACATCGGCGCGGCTCGACAACCAGTCGACGATCTTGCCTTTTCCTTCGTCACCCCACTGGGCGCCGACGACGGCGACGTTGGCCATGATGTCCTCTCAAAAAAACGTCAGGCGACGGGACGGGCGCGTCCGTCGACAAACACATGCGCACAGCCGAGGCGCTTCGCCTCGGCGGCCTGGTCTCCGGCGTGCTCGAGTCCGGCGATCGTGGTCCAGCCTTCGGCGCGAAGCCGCGCGGTCTCCGGCGACGCCACGCCGAACGGCACATAGATCCGCTTCGGCGGAGGCACCGCCGCGCAGGCGCGCAGCACGGTGTCCATGAACAGCGTGAAGCCGGTCGACGGCTCGCCAGTGCCGCCGTTGCCGGCGCGATAGCGTCCGCCGCGGCCGAGTTCGTCGCGCGACCGGCGGGAGAAAATCGAGAAGCTGATGCCGGTGTGGTACTCGAAGCCGCGGTTTTCGACCGGGTCGATGGTGAGCGCGACCGACGGTGCCGCCTCGCGCACCCGCGCGACGACGTCGGCGAGCCCGCGCACCGCTTCGCGCGCTGCCTGCGGCAGATCGAGCTTGTTGAGCGCGGCGAGCGCCGGGTCGGCGGGCCCCGCGGCGGCCAGCATCGCGCCCAGCATACCGGCGGCCCGGCCGCCGTACGACTTCACCGCCGCCGCGTCCTTGCGATCGAGCGCCGCGCGCACGCGCGCGAGGGTCGCGGCATCGATGCCGGCGGCGTTCGCCACCGACGTGACGAGCGGAGGAAGATTGAGATCGACCGAGATGTCGGCGACACCGATGCCCGCGAGCGAATCGGCCGCGAGCGCCACGATCTCGGCGTCGGCGACCGGCGAATCGGTGCCGATCAGCTCGCAACCCATCTGCCCGACCTGACGCTCGGGCCGGAGCTGGCTGCCGGCGACCTGTAAGACCTGGCCTCCGTAGCACAGCCGCAGCGGGCGCGGCTCATGGGCGAGCCGCGTGGTCGCGATGCGGGCGATCTGCAGCGTCATGTCGGCGCGCACCGCGAGCATGCGGTGCGACATCGGATCCATGAGTCGGAATGTGCGCGCGGTCATCGACGAGCCGTCGCCGGCGAGCAGCGTGTCCTCGTACTCGACCAGCGGCGGCTTGACCTGCTCGTAGCCCGAGGCGCGGACACGCGCCATCAACCGACCGACGATGTCGGCCTCAAAGGCGGCGTCCGGAGGCAGGATGTCGTTGAATCCGGGCGGCAGCAGGGCGCGCGAGCTGTCCTCGTTCATCCCCTTACGCCCCTTGGCAGCCCGTTCGGTCCGCACTCGTCTGCGATCGGCCGCACGCCCTGATTTCCTCTGGATACCGCCCAGCCGGAACGGCCGAGCGGCGCCAGTTTAGAGCAATCGGCCCGGAAGACTAGGCCCAGAACGTGGCCTCAGGCGTGAAACACCAGCGCCTTGGCCTGGACGACGTTCGGCAGCGCCTTCACCTTGGCGATGATGCCGTCGTCGAGCTTGCCGTCAATGTTGACCAGGCACACGGCATCGGCGCCAGGGGCGGTGCGGCCGAGGTGGAAGGTCGCGATGTTGACCGAGTGCTCGGCTAGGGTGCGGCCGAGGTTGCCGATGAAGCCCGGCTTGTCCTTGTTCTTGACGAACAGCACCGCAGGCCCGAGCTCGGCCTCGACCGAGATCCCGTCGACGTCGACGACGCGCGGCTTGTCACCGCCGAACAGCGTGCCGGCGACCGACAGCTTGCCCTTCTCGGTCTCGACCGTGACGCGGATCTGCGTCTGGTAATCCGACGCACGCTCGTGCTTGGACTCGGTGACCTGGATGTTGCGCTCGCGGGCGATCACCGGCGCGTTGACCATGTTGACGATGTCCATGGTCGGCGACAACAGACCCATCAGCACGATGGCGGTAAGCGGCCGAGTGTTGAGCTCGGCGACGTGGCCGTCATAGTCGATGGTGATGCTCTTGAGCGCAGACTCGGTGAGACGGCCGGCGAAACCGCCGAGCTGCTCGGCGAGCTTCATGTACGGACGGAGCCGCGGCGCGTCCTCGGCCGAAACCGACGGCATGTTGATCGCGTTCACGACCGCGCCGGTCAGCAGGTAATCGGAGATCTGCTCGGCGACCTGGAGCGCAACGTTCTCCTGCGCTTCCAGCGTGGAGGCGCCGAGGTGCGGCGTGGCCACCACCTGCTCCATGCCGAAGAACACGGACTCCTTGGCCGGCTCGACGCGGAATACGTCGAGGCCGAGGCCCTTGACGTGACCCGACTCGAGAGCCGCCTTGACGTCGGCCTCGACGATCAGCTCGCCGCGGGCGCAGTTGATGAGGCGGACGCCCTTCTTCATCTTCGAAATGGCTTTCGCGTCGATCATGTCGCGCGTCGAATCGGTGAGCGGCACGTGCAGCGTGATGAAGTCGGCACGCTTGTAGACCTCGTCGAGCTCGACCTTCTCGACGCCGAGATCCCGGGCGCGCTCGGGCGACAGGAACGGGTCGTAGGCGACGACCTTCATCTTCAGGCCCAGCGCGCGGTCGGCGACGATCGAGCCGATGTTGCCGCAGCCGATGACGCCGAGCGTCTTGCCGCTGATCTCGACGCCCATGAAGCGGTTCTTTTCCCACTTGCCGGCCTGGGTCGAGGCGTTGGCCGCAGGCAGGTCGCGGGCGAGCGCGAACAGCATCGCGATCGCGTGCTCGGCGGTGGTGATCGAGTTGCCGAACGGCGTGTTCATGACGATGACGCCGCGCGCCGTCGCCTTGGAAACGTCGATGTTGTCGACGCCGATGCCGGCGCGGCCGATGACCTTGAGGTTCTTCGCCGCGGCGAGAACCTTCTCGGTCACCTTGGTCGCCGAGCGAACGGCGAGACCGTCGTAGTTGCCGATGATGTTGAGGAGCTCATCGGCCTTGGTGCCCGGCTTGTAGTCGACGTCGATGCCGCGATCCTTGAAGATGGCGACGGCTTGCGGGCTGAGATCGTCGGAAATCAGAACCTTCGGCATGGCGAAGCAATCCTTATCCTAAAGGGAAATGGGGTCCGTAGACGCGTGGAGGAAACGCGAAGCTGAGAAGCGGGAAGCGAAGCGGCCTTAGGCCGCTTCCGCCTGCGCGTAGGCCCACTCGAGCCACGGGAACAGCGCCTGAAGGTCGCTGGTTTCCACCGTGGCACCGGCCCAGATGCGCATGCCCGGAGGCGCGTCGCGGTAGGCGTCGATGTCGAACGCCACCTTCTCGTGCTCCAGCGCGGCCACCATCGACTTCGGCACCTTGGCCTGGTCTTCGGGCGACAGCTTCGCAACCCACGGCGCCACGATCTTGAGGCACACCGAGGTGCAGGAACGGATCGCCGGGTCCTCGGCGAGAAAGTCGATCCAGTCGTTCTCCGCGACCCAGTCGGCGATCGCCTTGAGGTTGCCCTCGGAACGCTTGATCAGCGCCGGCAGGCCGCCGATGCCATCGGCCCAGTGCAGCGCGGCGAGGTGATCCTCGACGCACAGCATGGACGGAGTGTTGATGGTGTCGCCCTTGAAGATGCCTTCGAGGATCTTGCCGCCCGAGGCCATCTTGAAGATCTTCGGCATCGGCCACGGCGGCGTGTAGGTGGTGAGCCGCTCGGCGGCGCGCGGGCTCAGCGCCAGCATGCCGTGCTGTCCCTCGCCGCCCAGCACCTTCTGCCAGGACCAGGTGACGACGTCGAGCTTGTCCCACGGGATGTCCATCGCGAACACCGCCGAGGTGGCATCGCACATCGCGAGGCCCTTGCGGTCCGCCTTGATCCAGTCGCCGTTCGGCACGCGCACGCCCGAGGTCGTGCCGTTCCAGGTGAAGACGATGTCGTGATCGGAGTCGACCTGCTTGAGGTCGGGAAGCTTGCCGTAGTCCGCCTTCAGCGTGCGGACGTCCTTGAGCTTGAGTTCCTTGGTGATGTCGTTGACCCACCCGGAGCCGAAGCTCTCCCAGGCGAGCACGTCGACCGGACGCGGCCCGAGCAGCGACCACATCGCCATTTCGAAGGCGCCGGTGTCGGAGGCGGGCACGATGCCGAGGCGCCAATCCTTCGGGATGCCGAGGATCTTACGGCTCATGTCGATGACGGCGGCGAGCTTCGCCTTCCCGTCCTTCGAACGGTGCGAACGCCCGAGCGCGGCGTCCTTCAGGTGATCAGTCGTCCAACCGGGAAATTTGGCGCAGGGGCCAGAGGAGAAAGCGGCGTTGCGCGGCCGATGTGTCGGCATCATGGCGCTATTCCTTCCAGAATAGTTGCGCCCCGTTGGGGGGGCGTGTCCCGCGGCGGAGTATATGGATCGA
>DATJIG010000206.1:0-6780 GCA_035493495.1 Alphaproteobacteria bacterium | reverse complement strand
GGATTTGCCATCGTGCGGTTGCGGCCGATGAACTCCCGGCGGTCGCCCGTCCAATCCGTCTGACGCCCGCGCAGATCGGCGAAGGCGACACGCGATCCGAAGGCCATGTTCCATGGATTTCGCGCGAACA
Organism: Alphaproteobacteria bacterium; assembly: GCA_035493495.1. GTDB lineage: Bacteria > Pseudomonadota > Alphaproteobacteria > SMXQ01 > SMXQ01 > DATJIG01. The sequence goes on along the minus strand of DATJIG010000206.1, from coordinate 6,650 downwards.
TCGCACCGGTGTCGGAGTCAATTCCTGTCGTCACGAACGGAAGCGAGGCGGAGCGCGACGGGCCCAGGACCCAGTCGACGTAAGCCGTCACGCTGAGATGTCGGGCGCGGCTCGACCGGTTGCGAAGCACCAGGCGCGAGATCTTGATTGGGGCGTCGATCGGCACGTATTGCAGGAGATCGGATGCGATCCCGTGTGCGGCATGTTCGAACCGGCTGTATCCTCGGCCGTGGCGGGTCCGATAGGTCGCCGCCTGGTCGCGGATGGGAGAGGCCGTCGGGCTCCACAAATCGCCGGTGTCGTCGTCGCGCAGATAGAACGCCTCGCCCGGACGATCCGTGACCGGGTCGTTCGACCAGGGGGTAAGCTGGTTCTCCCGGCTGTTGACGGACCAGCTATAGCCACCGCCTTCAGTCGCGGCCTGAAAGCCGAAGGCCGAATTGGCGACGACATTGATCCACGGCGCCGGCGTCGACTGCCCGGGACCAAGGATCGTCACATATTCCTTGCCACGCTCGGCGAAGCCGCCCAGCCCGTTGAAGAATTCGAGGTCCGGCGCCGGCGGCAGCACTTGCGGCTCTGGGTTCACGATGATGCGCTTGGGAAGGAACCTGGCAGGCGTCCTGGCTTCGGCAACGCGCTCGAGCTGGTCGAAGAGGCTGCCGCGCTGCGCTACGAGCACGACGCGCGCCACGGCGACGAGAAGCGCCCGCATCTCGGTCGAAATCAGATCGGCTCGCAGCACGAAGACGCGGCCCGACGGCCCGTCCCCGCTGGTTCGCCGCCGCGATTGGCTGGTGCGAACCAGAGTCTCGAGCGCGATCTGAAGGTCCTGGACATAGGAGGAAGGACGCTCGTTGAGGATCACCAGATCGACGGCGAGCTGCTTCATGCGCCAATATTCGTGCGCCTGCAGCAGCTCGCGCGCGATGTCCATGTTCTCCGTGTCGGCGATCCGCAGGAGCACGATCGGCAGATCGCCGGAAATCCCTTGTGCCCACAACCCCGATTGCGGGCCGCTGCCCCGCAAGATCGTGTCCGAGGAGGGGCGCAGGGTCGCCGCGGCATAGATCACATGCCCCGCCAGGCGCTGGAAAAGACCGGCTTCGCCCGCTGTGATGCCGAGGTGATGGAGCTGGACCTGCGCCTGCGTCCAGGCCAGGGTCGCGGCGCGCCCGAAGGCGGTCGTGTCTCTATGTTTGTCGATGCCATCGAGCAGCGCCTCACGCGTCGATGCGACCATCGTCCAGAAGGCGACGTGCGCGATCGCGCCCGGCGCTATCCGTATGCGCCGGCGCAGCGCGAAGACCGGGTCGAGCACGGTGCCGACCGTGTTCGAGAGGGCTCGACCATCGATGACCGCGATCGGCGCGCGGCTGCCGTGGCCGCGGCCCAGGAAGCGGGCTCTGTCGGTCTCGATCTCCGGCCTGCCCAGGACGTCGCCGTCGACGACGGAAAGATGCGCGGCCCATATCTCGGGCTCGCTCGGCGCCCGTCGTCGCCGCGTCGCGACGACGGCGCCGACATCGGCAAGATATTCCGTCTCGACGAACAACTTGGAAAAAGCCGGATGCGCAATATCGGCGGCCTGGGGCGCCAGCACGAGCTCGGCATAGGAGGTGATCTCGAGCTCCCGCACGCGGCTGCCGGAATTCGCGATCGAGACGCGGCGAACCTCGGCGTCGTCCTCGGCCGAGACCAGCACGTCCAATGTCGTCGTCAGCGTTCCGTCGCGGCGCGTGAGCTCGGCGCGGTCTTCATGGAAGACGACGTCATATTGGTCCGGCTCGACGCCGGTCGGCTGAAAGCCGGCCGACCAGGTATTCCCGCTGCGGACGTCCCTGAGGAAGACGTAGGAGCCGGAATCGTCGCAGGTAGCATCCTCGCGCCAACGGGTCACGGCGAGGTCCCCCCACCGGCTGTAGCCGGAGCCGGCAGCCGTGAGCATCGTGGCGTAGCGACCGTTCGACAGCAGGTGCGTCGCGGGCGTTGCCTGATCGGCGCCGGCGAAGCGCCGGCCGCCGGACGGCTCGGTCTCCCGGGCCGCGGCCGCCGACTTCACCTCCGCTGCCCAAGGACGAACGACCGACACGTCGCGCGGCGTGCGCTCCTGCAGGAGCAGCTCCGTCGCCTGGACGATCGGCTCGGCATGGAACCGCTCCCGCATCGCGCCGTCGAACAAGGCATCGGCGATGGCAACGATCGTCATGCCCTGATGATGCGCCATGTAGGCTCGCACGATGGCGACGCTCGCGCCCTCCAGCACGCGGATCGGCGTGTAGTCCAAAGCTTCGTAGAATCCATACCGGCCGCGCGCACCGGCCCCCGCAAGTCGCGCCAGATTGGCGGAGGCCGCGCGCGGGTCGACCATCGTCGCCAGCGCCGTCGCATAGGGCGCGACGACGAGGTCTTCGCCAAGCCCGCGTTTCAGGCCGAGTCCAGGGACGCCGAAGCTCGAATACTGGTAAGTGAATTCCAGGTCGCGGACGTTGTAGGCGGATTCCGAAATTCCCCATGGCAGGCGCCGCCTCGTCGCGTAGTCGATCTGGCGCCGCACGATCAGCCGGCTCGTCTGCTCCAGGAGGCTTCCCTTCGGTGCGCGCATGATGAGCGAGGGCATGAGATACTCGAACATCGATCCCGACCAGGAAATCAGCGCGGCACGATGCGCGACCCGCGTGACGCCGCGGCCGAGCCGGAACCAGTGGCTGGCCGGTACGTCGCCCTTGGCGATCGCGATGAAGCTCGCGAGTCGTGCCTCCGAAGCAAGGAGGTCGTAACAATTCGGGTCGAGCGCCGCTTCGGGCACCAGATAACCGATCGAGAGCAGCTTGCGCTCGTGGTCGAGCAGGAAGCCGAACTCCATCTCAAGCGCCATCGACCGGGCGGTGTCTTCGAGGATCGAGAGGCGTGCCGCCAACGGGGCAGCCGCCTCGATCTCCTGTCCAAGGTCACGGCGGTGGGCCTCGATCGAGCTCACGCTCGCCTGCGCCCAGAACAGCAAATCCGCACCGGCGTCATCGCCGCGTTCGTTCGCAAGCGCGCGGGCGATGTCGGCCATGGTTTCGGCCTGGACGGCGAGCCCCGCGAGCTGTCGTACGAGGTCACCGCGAACCATCAGAGCCGGCCTCACAGCGGCTGTAAGCCCGGCGAGCGCGTCATCGAGCTGACGCCAGGTCACCGTCTGCGTCCGGTGCCCGTCGCGGAGGCGAAGCGCCTCCTCGTGCGCGAGGTCGATGGCGTCGGCGATGCCGGCGAAACGCGCCGCGTCGACGATGGGGCCATTCCTCCATTCCCGGCAGACATTGGCGAGCGTGATGAGGTGCCCGGCCAGGTTGCCGCTGTCGACGGTGGAGACGTATTTCGGATCGAGCGGCCGCAGGTCGCGCGTGTCGTACCAGTTGTAGAAATGGCCGCGGAAGCGCGCCAAGCCGCCCATGACGGCAACAGTCGCCTCCAACCGATCGACCGCCTGGCCGGTTCCGATCCAGCCGAAGTCGCGAGCGCTCACCACGGATAAAAGATAGAGGCCGAGATTGGTCGGCGACGTCCTGTGGGCGAGCACCGATACCGGCTCTTCCTGGAAGTTGTCGGGCGGCAACATGTGGTCGGCCGGCGTCACGAAAATCTCGAAGAACCGCCAGGTTCGCCGTGCCGACAGCCGCAAGGCATGACGGTCGGCCTCGGACACCGGCAATTTCCCGGCGACGCGTGGGGACCGGCTTACGCCGTATGCCACGGCCGGCGAGGCGAGCCACAGCGCCGCGAAAGGAGCAGCCAATGGCCATGTCCCATGGCCCCAAAGCCACGTCGAGATCAGCGCTGCAGCGCTGATTGCGAGCGCGCCGGCCATCCGCCGATAGAAACCGAGACGGTCGAGCCGACGACCGATCGTCGCCTGCGCGGCCGGGATCCATTCGAGAAGGTGCCGGCGGCTCACATACAGTCGCCACACGGTGCGGCCGATCGCGTCGCCCATCAGCCAGGCCTGATGCGCGAGGAACGTGATGATGAGCGCCGAAAGGGTCAGGGCAAGGCGCAGGTCGCCGCCGAGCGCACGAAGGTGGCTGGCGACCGCGATCCCGGAACGACGCGGCGTGAGGGCGGCAATGACCGGGATCAAGGTCGGCAATATGATGGTCGCGAGCACGACGACTGTCCAGACGAGCGCCGTGTCGAGCGGCGTTGCCCATCCCACCAGCAAGGCGAGGACGGCCATGGGTGCGGAAAGCGTGCGGCGCAGGTTGTCCAGCATTTTCCATCGGCCGATTGCCGGAATGGCGCCGGACGCCCGATCCGCAGCGCCGGACGTCGGCCCGCGCCCGAGGATCCAGGGCAAGAGCTGCCAATCGCCGCGCGCCCAGCGGTGGTGGCGAAGGGCGCCGACATCGTAGCGTGCCGGAAACTCCTCGACGACCTCGACATCGGAGGCGAGGCCGGCGCGGGCGAACACACCCTCGAACAGGTCGTGGCTGAGGAGCGTCGAGTCCGGCACCCGGCCGGCGAGGGAGGCCTCGAAGGCGTCGACGTCGTAGATGCCCTTGCCGGCGTAGGAGCCTTCACCGAACAGGTCCTGATAGACGTCGGAGACGGCCGCAGCATAGGGATCGATCCCGCTGAGGCTCGAGAAGATGCGCTGGAACGGAGAGCCCTCCCGGCCGACCGGCAACGAGGGCGTGACGCGCGGCTGCAGCACCGCATAGCCTTCGACGACCCGCCCGGCGGCCACGTCGAACTGCGGCCGGTTGAGCGGATGCGCCATCTTGCCGATCAGTCGGCGAATGGTGTCGCGCGGCAACCGCGTATCGGCGTCGAGCGTCACCACATAGCGAATGTCGGCCGGCGGCATGGGCTGCACGCCTTCGATGTCCACGAAGCTGGTGTCGGTCGCGGCGCGCAGAAGCCGGTTCAACTCGTGGAGCTTGCCGCGCTTCCTCTCCCAGCCGATCCACCGGGCTTCGCTCTCGCTCCAGATCCGCCGGCGATGGAACAGCAGGAATCGAGGGCCGCCCAGTGCCGGGCCGTAGCGCCGATTGAGTCGGGCAACTCCCTCGGCCGCAGCCGCGAGAAGAGCCTGGTCACCCTCGACGTCCTCGGTAGCGGCATCGACCCAATCGGACAGCAGGGCGAAATGCAGATTGCCGTCGGGGCTCGCAAGGTAATGAATCTCCAGGCGTTCGATCTGCGCCTCGATGGCCTCCGGCGTGGTCAGCAGCGTCGGCACCGCGACGAGCGTCCGGAGATGCGAAGGAACGCCATCGCGCAGCTCCAACGCGGGCAGGAGCGTTGCGCCGAAGCCGAAGGTTACCGCCCGATTGACCAGCGCGACCGCTGCATCGATGGCGGAGATCGTCCCGAGCGCCCCGAGCAGGCTCAGCCAGGCGCCGCCGAGCCCCGTCGCGGCGATCGCCAGCAGCGACAGCCCGAGAAGGATCGCGGTGACGACCGCAATGGCGGTCGCATAGCCGGCGATGCCGAAGGTCCGGTTCAGCCGGCCCGGCCATTTGCGAAACGGCGGGCGAAAGCCGATTGCAACCTCGAATTCCCGGCGTCCACCGGCGAGGAGGTGATAGCCCGGATCGCCGCGGCGCTCATCCGGTTGCGCCGCGCATGAGTCCAAGACGCGCCGTGCCGCGAGCACCGCGCTCTCGGCGATGGCGATCTCCGTGCGCTGCGAGCCGCGCGCCAGCTCCTCGATGGCGCTGCGGTAAAGATTGCGCGTCGGGAAATCCATGTCCTTGAAGGCAGTGCCGGCGGCAAGCACGTCATCGACAAGGCTGATCTGCTCGATCAATTCCCGCCAATCGACGCCGGAAATCGTGCGCAGGCTGGTGATGATATTGCGCATCGTGACGTTCGCGGCGCCCTGCCGTCTGTGCACGTCGCGCACCACCGTATCGGCCGTCATCTGCTGTGCTGCCAGCCGCTGATCGAGCCAGATGAGCGCGGGTGTCAGGCGAGGATCCTGGTCGCGAAGCCTGTGCACGAGTTGAACCGCAAACGCGTCCGGGAGCCTTGCGCTTTCGTAGTCGCCGAGCACCGCCGCCACCGCTTCGGCCGCGTGCCCGCCGGTTCCCAGCAGACGGTTGGCAACAGCGTCCGCCCGCTGTCGTGCCGCGCGGCTGTCCACGCTCTGCTCGGCGAGGCGTCTGAGATTCTCGATCAGCACGATTCTAAGGGTGATCGACACCGCCCATAGCTCGCCGATCCTCAGCGGCTGGACCTCTTGATAGGCCCGCACGTAGCGACGAAGCATCTCGGAGTCGAAGCGGCTATCGGTGTGAGCGACGAAGGCCCAGGCCGTGCCGAACACCCGCGGGTACCCGGCGAGCGGGCCGGCCGCGAGCTTCGGGAGCTCTCGATAGTAGCCGGCCGGCAGATCCGAGCGAATCTCGCGGATCTGCTTTTCGACAAGATGATAGTTGTCGACCAGCCATTCCGCCGCCGGGCTGAGGGCGCGTCCCTCGTCGATCGCCTCGACCATGCTTCGATAGGCGTCGAGCAGGACGGCCCCGTTCTCGGCGAGCCGGGCCGTCAGAGGATGCCCCCTGATCGACTCCGGCGTCACCGGCTGGGCCACCGCCAGGCTCCGCGCATGCTCCTCGATGCGCTCCGCGCTGAAGAGCTCCTCACGAATAGGTTCCCGGCTA
>DATJIG010000205.1:0-12006 GCA_035493495.1 Alphaproteobacteria bacterium | reverse complement strand
AGACCGGTGCCCTGGTCGCGGTGGCGCCCGCCCATGATCGCCGCGAACCATGCCGCCGCGGCCGCGGCGAGGAGTGCCGCCGCCAGAACGAACCCGGTGATGATGGCGGCCTTGCGCGCGGCGTTGGCGGTTTCCTTGGCCTTGGCCAAGGAATCATCGACACGGCGCGTCGCCTCGTCCTGCGACAATCCGGTGCGGGCCGACACCAGGCGCCCGACATAAGCCTTGTCGTCGTCGGAGATCGGCTGGCCGGTGGTGCCGCGGGCGAGAATGCGCGCCACTTCGCGCTTTGCCGCCTCGGTGTCGCCGCCCGCTCGCGACGGATCATTTGCGCGGAACATCGCGTCGACGGTGTAGCCGAGCGGATCGCTGCGCGCCTGATCGCTTGCGCTCGCCGACGCCGCGCCGCCGATCGCCTTGGCCCCGGTCATCGCCACACCGGAGATCCCGGCGAGGGCGAACGCCGCGGCAATCAGCACGCCGAGACCCCACACCGTGAGGCCGTGAACTCCGTCACGGACGTCGGATTCCTGCTCCGTCGCGTCACCGACCCGGCGGCGCATGCGGCCGGCGACATATCCGCCCGCGAGATTACTTGAGACGACCACCCACAGGACCCAAAGACCGAGGGCGACGAAGAACAGCGCCTTGGATGCGCTTCGTCCTTCGTAGGGCGAGACCAGGGATAAACCGATCGCTGACCCGAAGGTGAGCAGGACCAGCGAGATGGCGGCGGCGATGACGGTCCCGGCGAAGACCGCGTGCCAGTCGACATAGGAGCGGGCCTCGGCTTCGACCGCGACGGTCGGGGCAAGTGGAGCGCGTGTCGCCATGGCGGTGTCCTCGGGTTATGCAAACGCGCAGGCGTGCAAGCGCACGGTGAGCAGCAGCCGTCGCGATGAAGTGTCAGCGCAATCCGACAAACGACAGGATCGCGAGCACGATCACCACAAGCCCGACCAGATAGATGATGCTGTTCATCGTCCCTCTCGCCCAACGCCGCAGTGAGAACGGCGAGGCTTGCGAAAAGTTCGGCGAAGCGGAGCGCGGCCCCGCGCCGCCGACGCGGCAAGAACTGAGTCCGGAGCAGCGGTATCCCGGTATCGCGGCGCAAACTCGCGTTTCCGATTGCGCTGGTCGCTCCATCGGCCGCGCACAAATTTGTCACGACCGTACCGCAGGAATGTCGGGCGCTCATGCCTCGCCTGAAAGATACGACGCGTGATGCGGAATGGCTCGACGGGGACAACCGCTCGTCCGCTCACCGCTGTGCCGGCCGATGGAACCGCTCGAACGGGCGCGGTACGTGCTCGGGTGGAATGCCGGTGCCGGTATCGCGGATGATGATCTCGGCCGAACGGCCGTTGGCCGCGGCGCCGACGCTCACCTACTTCAGAAGCCTACGACCTCGACCAGTTCGACCGCGTCCCTGGTCCGGCTCGGGGTCCGTCCATCGGCCGAGCCCGAGGCCTGGGCACGCGCCGCCCGGCGGGGCGCCGCATTAAAATTTTGTAATGCTCCGGTTAGCTCGGCGCGAGATGGGGGTCGGCAGACTGTGCCCGACCTCAACCGCCAAGGGCGCGCGATGCGCGCCGCCCCACCGACCATTGGAGTTCAGCGATGCCAACTTTCAATTCCACTCGTGCGCGCCGCGCCCGCACCGCGATCGCGGCGCTTCTCATGTCGACGGCACTGGTTGGTGGCGGCTACGCCATCGGCCATGCCGCGGACACGCCGGCGCCAGCCAACGCGCCCCTCGCCGCCCCCAACACTGCGACCCAGCCGGGCTTCGCCGATCTCGTCGATCACGTGAAGCACGCGGTTGTCAACATCTCGACGACGCAGAAGGTCGAGCGGCAGCAGTCGGACGAAATGCCGTTCCCGCCGGGCTCGCCGTTCGCCGAGCTGTTCAAGCGCTTCCAGCAGCAGCAAGGCAACCAAGATGAGTCCCAAGCGCGCCACGCTCTCGGCTCCGGGTTCGTGATCGATCCTTCGGGCTACATCGTCACCAACAACCACGTCGTCGGCAAAGCCGACAAGATCACCGTGACGCTCGACGACGGCACCAACTATCCGGCGACGGTGAAGGGCCGCGACGAGAAGACCGATGTCGCGCTGCTCAAGATCGACGCGCACAAGCCGCTGCCCTACGTCCAGTTCGGCGACTCCGACCAGGCACGGGTCGGCGACTGGGTGATCGCCGTCGGCAACCCGTTCGGCCTCGGCGGCACCGTGACCGCCGGCATCGTCTCGGCCAACGGCCGCGACATCCACTCGGGCCCGTACGACGACTTCCTGCAGGTCGACGCGCCGATCAACCCGGGCAACTCCGGCGGGCCGCTGTTCGACCAGTCGGGCCACGTGCTCGGCATCGACACGGCGATCTTCTCGCCCAACGGCGGCGGCAACGTCGGCATCGGCTTCGCGATCCCCGCGAATCAGGCGAAGTCGGTGATCGCCCAGCTCAAGGACCATGGCTCGGTCTCGCGCGGCTGGCTCGGTGTCCAGATGCAGCCGCTGACGCCGGGGCTCGCCAAGGCGATCGGCCGCTCCGACAACAACGGCGTGCTGGTGGACGAGGTTCAGCCCAACTCGCCCGCCGAGAAGGCGCAGCTCAAGCAGGGTGACGTGATCACGGCGTTCGACAAGAAGCCGATCGCGCGGCCGCGCGATCTGGCACAGGCCGTGGCCGACGCCAAAGCCGGCGCATCGGTGCCGGTGACGGTGTGGCGCGACGGCCATGAGCGGACCGTCGACGTGACGATCCAGAACCAGAAGCCCGAGCAGACCGCCAGCAACGCCGATCGTTCGGAGGGCCCGCGCGTCGGCATGGCGTTGGCACCCCTGTCGCAGGACGCCCGCGACGCGCTCGGCCTTTCGGGCGACACGCACGGGGTCGTGGTGTCGCGGGTGACGCCGGACAGCCTCGCCGCGGACAGCGGGCTGCGCGCCGGCGACGTCATCGTCAGCATCGGCAACGACACCGTGAACACGCCCAAACAGGCCGCGACGAAGATCAGCGAGGCCCAGAAGGCGAAGAAAGACGCGGTTCCGTTGCTGGTCATGCGGGATGGCGCCAAGTACTATGTCGCCCTGCAACTCGCGAACGGCTAGTCGAGCCACGATGGCGGCCGGAGGCGGGTTTCCCCGCCTCCGGCCGCTGCGCGCCAACATCCGATGAAACTGCTTCTGGTCGAGGACAACGAACAGGTTTCGCAATTCGTCACTAACGGATTGCGCGAGGACGGCCACACCGTCGACCACGCCGACAACGGCCGCGACGGTCTGTTCCTCGCCTCGACCGAGCGCTACGACGCGATCATCCTCGATCGCATGCTGCCGGGCGGCATCGACGGGCTCGCCATCGTCGAGTCGCTGCGCAAGACCGGCAACAAGACCCCGATCCTGATCCTGAGCGCGCTCGCCGCGGTCGACGAGCGCATCCGCGGCCTCAAAGCGGGCGGCGACGACTACCTCGCCAAGCCGTTCGCCTTCGGCGAGCTCGCGGCGCGCCTCGACGCGCTGGTGCGACGGTCGCAGGGCGGCGGCGAGGCCCGGACGACGCTCGACGTCGGCGATCTCCGCATGGATCTGCTGGCGCGCAAGGTGACGCGCGGCGACAAGACCATCGCGTTGCAGCCGCGCGAGTTCAAGCTGCTCGAATACCTGATGCGCCACGCCGGCCAGGTCGTGACGCGCACGATGCTGATCGAGAACGTGTGGGACTACCATTTCGATCCGCAGACCAACGTCATCGACGTGCACATGAGCCGGCTGCGCCAGAAGATCGACGCCGGGCTCGATCGCCCGCTGCTGCACACCGTGCGCGGCGTCGGCTACCGCCTCGGCGGCGATGACTAGACCCCGATGACCAGACTGCTGCCGTCGACCTCGCTCCGGCTGGCGCTCGCGTTCGCCGGGCTGTTCATCGTCTCGTCTCTGGCCCTGGTCGGCTTCCTGTGGTGGGTGACCACCGGATATCTCGATCGCGAGATCGACGCGGTGATCGTCGCCGACACGCGCGCGGTCGGGGACCGCATGCGCGACTTCGGCCTCTCCGGCGCGATCGCCACCATCAACGAGCGCATCACCCGCGCCGCCGACGAGCGCGCGATCTACCTCCTCACCGATCCCGGCCTGAGCCCAATCGCCGGCAATGTCGACGCGTGGCCCGGCGAGGTGCCGAGCACCGCCGGCTGGTACGACGTCCGGCTGCTGTACCACGACGTGCCTCATCTGACGCGCGTGCTCAGCGTCGACCTGCCGGGGCACTTCCATCTGCTGGTCGGGCGCGACGTGCAGGACCGGGTCGCGATCCGCGAGCTGATCTTGCGGTCGCTGGCGTGGGCGGGCGCGATCGGCCTCGGCCTCGCGCTCATCGGCGGCGTGCTGGTGCGGCGCTCGATCCTGCGCCGGGTCGAGGCGATCGACCGCACGACGCGCGCCATCGTTCGCGGCGACCTGTCGCAGCGCGTGCCGTCGCGTGACTCGAGCGACGAGTTCGACCGCCTGACGCGGACGATCAACGACATGCTGGCGCAGATCCAGATCCTCGTCGACGGCGTGCGCAACACCTCGAACGCGATCGCCCACGATCTGCGCACGCCGCTCGCCGAGCTGCGCTCGCGCCTCGAAGGGGTGCTGCGGCGGGAACCGCTCGCCGAGGGAGTGGCCGGCGAGCTGACCGACGCGGTCGCCGACATCGATCGGCTGATCGGCATCTTCAATGCGCTTCTTCGGCTCGCCGAGGTCGATTCCGGCGTGCAGCGCGCCGCGTTCAGCGAGGTCGACATCGCGGCCCTGGTGACCCAGGTGGCCGAGTTCTACGAACCGCTCGCCGAGGACAAGGACCAGACACTCGAGGCGGACACCGTGGCGCCGCTGGTCGTGCGCGGCGACCGCTTCCTGATCGCCCAGGCGGTTGGCAATCTCATCGACAACGCGATCAAATACACGCCGTCGGGCGGCCGCATCCACGTGAGCGCGATCCGCAAGGACGGACGGTGCGCGATCGCCGTCGCCGACAGCGGCCCCGGCATTGCCGCCGACCAGCGGGAGCGCGCGACCGAGCGGTTTTATCGCGGCGACACCAGCCGCGGCACTCCTGGAGTGGGTCTTGGTTTAAGCCTGGTATCGGCGGTCGCGCGGCTTCACGGCGGCACGCTCGATTTCGCCGACAACCAGCCGGGCCTGATCGCGACGCTGATCCTGCCGGAGAGCGGAAGCGTTGCGGTCGTACCAAGCGGACCGTAGACGGGACTCCGGAATACACAGGCCGGCGGCGCGCGATTGCGTCCATGATCGTCGCGGGAGGGCGCTCTTGTTCGGTGCCGCGAGACCACCTTGCGACGAAGGCATCATCCGCGCGACCGTCGGGCGCGGGGAATTGATCGTGCGCGGCAAGACGCTGACCCTCGCCGCGACGATTCTCGGCTCCGGCATGGCGTTCGTCGACGGCTCCGTCGTCAACGTGGCGCTGCCTGCCATCCAGCAGCGGCTGCACGCCGATGCGGCCGGGGCGCAGTGGGTCGCCAACGCCTACCTGCTCATGCTCGGCGCGCTGGTGCTGGTGGGCGGCGGCATGGCCGATCGCTTCGGACGACGACGCGTGTTCATCGCCGGCATCGTCGTGTTCACGCTCGCCTCGATCGCCTGCGGGCTCGCGGTCTCGATGACGACGCTGATCGCGGCGCGCGCCGCCCAGGGAATCGGCGCGGCGCTCCTGACGCCCGCGAGCCTCGCGCTGCTCGGCGCCACGTTCAACGAGCGCGAGCGGGGACGCGCGGTCGGCCTGTGGGCCGGCTGCGGCGCGCTGATGGCGGCGGCCGGGCCGGTGCTCGGCGGCTGGCTGGTCGACGCGGTGTCGTGGCGCGCGATCTTCTTCATCAACGTGCCGTTCGCGATCGTCGCGGTGCTGCTCGGCCGCGCCTTCGCGCCGGAAAGCCGCGACCCCGATGCCAGGCGACTCGACTGGCTCGGGGCGCTCACGGTGGCGGCGGGCCTCGCGGCGTTGACGTGGGGCCTCACCTCGCTGCCGGAGCGCGGCAGCGACGACGCGCTGGTGCGCAGCGGGCTGATCGGCGGCGGAGTGCTGCTCGCAGTGTTCGTCGTCGCCGAGTGGCGCGCCGGACGCGAGGCGATGATGCCGCTCGGCTTCTTCTGCTCGCGCGTGTTCGCGGGCGCCAACGCGCTGACGCTGCTTCTGTACTTCTCGCTCGGCGGCGCGCTGTTCTTCATTCCGTTCGGGCTGATCCGGCTCGGCGGTTATTCGACCACGGGCGCCGGTGCGGGGCTTCTGCCGTTCGCGCTGATCATGGGCGCCGGCTCGTCGTTGGCCGGAGCGATCGCCGACCGATGGGGCGCGCGGCTGTCGCTGACCGCCGGACCGATCGTCGCCGGCGCGGGATTCGCGCTGCTCGGATTCGCGAATCTCGCGGGCTCGTACTGGACGGCTGTGCTGCCCGCGCTCGCGGTGATGTCGATCGGCATGACCATCACCGTGGCGCCGCTCACCGCCACCGTCATCGGCGCCATCGGCGAGGAGCACGCGGGCGTCGCCTCGGGCGTCAACAACGCGGTCGCCCGGGTCGCTGGGCTGCTGGCGGTGGCAATCTTGGGCGTCGTGCTGTTCCGCGCATTCGCGGGCCAGCTTCCCGATCTGTCGCGCGCTCGCGCGGCCGAAGCGCTCAGCGCAATCATGGCTGGAGAGGGGGTGGCCGGCGGAGGCGATGTCCCCGCCGGCGGGATCAAGGCGTTCGCCCACGCCTTCCGGATGGTGATGTGGAACGCCGGCGCCTGCGCCGTAGCGGGCGGACTCATCGGCGGACTGCTGATCGGGCGCCGATCGGCCAGGCGGTAAGAGCTCTAGTATTCTTACAGGCCGAGGTACGCCCGCCTGACCATAGGATTGTCGATGAGCTCTCCGGCCGGACCGGTCTCGACGATTCGGCCGGTCTCGAGCACGTAGCCGCGGTCCGCGACAGAAAGCGCGAGGTGAACATCCTGCTCGACAAGGAGGATCGTCACGCCTTCGCTGCGGATCGACGCGAGCACGTCCATCAACCGGTCAACCACGACCGGCGCGAGGCCCAAACTCATCTCATCGACCATCAGGAGCTTGGGCGCGGCCATCAATGCACGCGCCATGGCGCACATCTGCTGTTCACCTCCCGACATGCTGCCGGCCAACTGCCGGCGCCGCTCGGCCAGACGGGGAAAGAGCGCGTACATGCGTTCGAGATCGCGTGCCACGGCGGCCTTGTCGCGGCGCAAATAAGCGCCCATCAGCAAGTTGTCGCTGACCGTCATGCGGTCGAATAGCTGGCGTCCCTCGGGTACCTGCACCAGACCGAGAGCGAACGCCTCGTCGGACGTCTTTCCGGCAAGGTCGAGTCCGTTCATGACGATGCGGCCGGTGCATGGGAGGACACGCGAAATCGCGCGCAGCAACGTGGTCTTCCCGGCACCATTGCTGCCAACCAGGGCGACGATCTCCGACGCGTAGATGACGAGCGAAATATCGCTGATCGCCTGCATCTGGCCATAGCCCGCGCTGACTCCCTCGATTTCGAGCAGCGGGCGTCGATCGGAGGAAACCATCACGCGCGCCTCTTGCCGAGGTAGGCCTCGATGACGGCGGGACTGGCAAGCACCTCGTCAGGCGCGCCATCGGCGATTTTTTCGCCGTGATGCAACACGAGCAAGCGATCCGAAAGACCTGTGATCGCCCGAATGACATGTTCGATGACGAGCACCGCTATGCCACGGTCGCGGATCTTGCGGATGATCGCGATGACCTCATCGACCTCGACGCTGTTGAGCCCGGCCATCACCTCATCACAGAGCAGTACCTTCGGCTGCATCGCCAGAGCCTTTGCAAGCTCGAGGCGTTTTCTGCCCGGACCGCTGAGCTGATCGGCGCGTCGGTTGGCAACCGCGCCCATGCCGACGAATTCGAGGCAGGCGAGCGCCTCGCTGCGTGACTGAGCGAGCCCGATGTGCGCGCGGCCCGGCCCGAACAGAGCGCCCACGGTAACGTTGTCGAGGACCGAAAGGCCGGGGAATGGATGCATGATCTGGAAGGTGCGGCCAATGCCGAGATGGGCGCGGCGAAAGGCCGGCAGACGGTCGATGCGCCGACCGCCGAGCAGGATCTCGCCTTCGCTCGGGGCAAGGGTCCCGCTCACCAGACTCACCAGTGTCGTCTTGCCGGCGCCGTTCGGTCCGATCACGCCGAGGATTTCGCCGTCATCAAGCGTGAAACTGACGTCGTTCACGGCGATCAACCCTGCGAAGCGGCGGGTTGCGTGCCGAACTTCGAGCAGCGCGCTCATAGCCGATGCGCCCTGACATTTGAAGCGAAGTAGCGCCAGCCCAGCGGGTGCATGTTCCGGATCGCATCGGCGAGGCCGCGCGGCATCAGCACCACTGCCGCGACGATGACGAGGCCGAAGAACAGGCCCGCAATGCTCGTGATCTCGCTCGACAGGAACTCGGAGACCGCCGACAGGAAGAACGCGCCGACGAGAGGCCCGAATACGGTGCCGGGCCCGCCGAACACCGCCATGATGATCATTTTGACGTTGAGGCTGATGTCGAACGCGCTGTCCGGGTCGAGAAACGTGATCCAGTAGGCGTGAATCCCGCCCGCCAACGCGCTGAAGATGCCCGACAAGGTGAACGCAAGCACCTTGTAGAGGGTCGTGTTGACCCCCATCACCGCGGCGCTTTCTTCGTTCTCGCGAATGGCGATGAGTCCGAAGCCGAACCGGCTGCGCGTAATCACGTAAATGCAGAGGGTCGCCGCCACCAATAAGCCCAGCGCGAGTTCGTAGAAAAACGGATCGTTATTGAGCGGGGGCAGCACCAGGCCGATGTTGCGGTCGGCCAGCGGCACGTTGGAAACGATCGCCGCCATGACCTGCGACAGCGCCAGAGTCGCGATCGCGAAGTAGTGGCCGCGGAGTCGAAGCACCAGTACGCCGAGGGTAAGCGCGAAAATCACCGCGAGCGCCACACCGAAGGCGAGGCCGGCGGCAAATGGCAGGCCCCATTTGACCATTGCTATTCCCACGCCGTAGCCGCCAAGCCCGTAAAACACCGAATTGCCGAATGAGGGATAGCCGGTATAGCCGCCGATGATGTTCCAGCCTTGTGCCAGAACGGCAAGGAGCAGCGCGTTGATGCCGAACTGGATCAACACATCGGAGCCGTACCACGGCACTCCGGCGGCGGCGGCCAGCGCGAGCACCAGCGCCGCGATGCGCCAGGGCTTGCTGCGCCAGGGTTTCATGCCGCCTTCCCAAGCAGTCCGCTTGGCCGCACCACGAGCACCAAGACGAGGATTCCGAAACTCGCCACGTCGGCATAGGTCGGGCCGATATAGAGCGTGGTCAACGATTCGACGATGCCAAGGAACAACCCGCCGACGAGAACGCCGAGCGGATTATCGAGGCCGCCGATGATCGAAATGGCGAACGATTTTGCGGTCAAGCTTGCGCCGATGTACGGATTGATCTGCGAAACCGTTCCATACAGCGCACCGCTCACGCCCGCGAGCGCGATGCCAAGTCCGAACGTCACGGCATAGAGATGACGCGGCTCCACGCCGTACAGGCGCGCTGCTACGAGATTCTGGGCGGTCGCCCGAATCGCGCGCCCGAGCCGCGTCTGCAGAAGGAATGTCCACATGCCGACGGTGAGGGCCAGCGCGACGGCGAATGCCGCCAGTCGCACCACCGGGATGACCACCGTCCCGATCGACACGCTGTGGCCGGCGTAGACGGGATTGATGGCGCGAAAGTCGGCGGAGAACGCGAGCTGCGCGCAATAGGTGAGCACGACCTCGAGGCCAAAGGTGAT
Source organism: Alphaproteobacteria bacterium (assembly GCA_035493495.1). GTDB lineage: Bacteria > Pseudomonadota > Alphaproteobacteria > SMXQ01 > SMXQ01 > DATJIG01. The sequence continues at coordinate 2,145 of DATJIG010000205.1, read as the reverse complement.
GAGCAGCGAGTTGAACATCGGCCCGCGCACGATCAGGTTCAGCAACCCGCGCTGCACGACGTACCCCAACGCGAACATCACGACCGCGGTTATCGGCAACCCGAGAAACGGATCGAGGCCGACGATGTAATAGAGGTGCCAGGCCAAATAGCCGCCCAGCATGATAAACGCCCCGTGCGCGAGATTGACGATATTGAGGACGCCCCAGACGAGCGCCAACCCAAACGCCATCACGGCGTACAAGCCGCCCAGCAGAATTCCGTTGGCGACGACCTGCGAGAGCAGATCCATCATATTCGCATTTCAGTGGCCTGGGTTAGCGGGCGCTCCAAGCCGGCATCGGATACTTCGGCTGCTGGATGAACCCTTTGGCACCATAAATTGCCGCGAGTGAGTCGCCTTGCACCTGAATGACGACCTGCGGAAGATCGATTTGCCCGTTCTCGCCAAATGCGATCGGACCGTAGAGGCTCTCGAAGTGAATCTTGGCGAGCGCGTCGCGCACCTTCGTCGGCTCGATGCTGCCGGCGTCTTCCATCGCCTGCACGAACGCCTCGACATCGGCGACTGCCGATGCGGCGTGATAATCCGGAGCGTAGCCGAAGCGCGCCTCGTATTCCTTTGCGAACTGCTGTGCGTCCCCGAACCAGCGATCCTTCAAATCCGGCGACGGAAGCCACGCCGTCATCCCGAATGCATAATCGGCATCTTTGCCGAGAGCGCGGCGGAAGTCGTCGCTGGGGACACCAACGGTGAAAGAATACATTTTCGGCGCGACGGTGAGGCTTTTCGCCTGCCGAATGAAGTTGAGAATCTCGGTCTCGTGGCCGGCGACCAGAACGACGTCGACGTTCCCGCTCCTCACCCGCGATAGCAGCGAGTTGAAGTCGGTCGCGTTGGTGCTGTAGCGCTCGTCGACGACGATGTTGAACCCCGCTTCTTTCAGCTTGGGCCGCGTACCCTCCGCCACAGATACGTCGAAGGCATCATCGGCATACAGCAACGCGACCGATTGCGGCTTGGGCTTGAGTGCCTTCATCATCTCCACGGTGCTGCCGAAGTAGTTGCTGGCGGGAGCGAGCGTGCCGAAGATGTATTTGAATTTGCGGTCGAAGATCTGATCGGAAGCGCCACCTCCCTGAACCATCGGAATGCGATACTTCTCCGAAACTGCGGAATCGACGAGGGCGAAATTGCTGGCGAACGGCCCGAGCAGAAGGTTCACCTTGTCCTGGGTGACAAGCTGCGTGTACTGGCGAACGCTCAAACTCACGTCCGACTGATTGTCGTAGATTTTCAGTGCCAGCTTGCGGGATTGCCCGGCGATCTTCACGCCGCCGGCGGCGTTAATTTTGTCGACCGCAATTTGGTAAGCATCGCGGTAGTAGCGCCCGGTATTGGCGACCGGGCCTGTCAGTTGCACCGAGGCGCCCAGAACGATGTCCTGTGCCAACGCAACGCCCGCGGATGCGGCCACGATCAGGGCCGGCAGCAGAACGGTTCGTAGATACGCCGGGATCAGCTTCATGATTGACCTCCGAAAGGAGTAATCAGGATACTTGTTCAAACTCTAGCATCGATGTGGACAGGCGAACAGCGTCAGGTTTGTAAGCTCCGAGGCATATCGGAAGCCTCCGCGAAAGGCCGTCGCTGCGCTGGCACACCGATTCACGTGACGACGCCTTTTCAGATGACGACGCGTCGACGCGATCATGACGATACGCGACCGAATGGATGGTCGCCATACCCCCACGTGCACAGGCGGACGATTCGCGAATGCCCGGACTCTCTGAACGACGCGGGATGGGAAGTGTTAACGGTCGGGAAGTGTCAGTTGCGAAGCATCGACAAGTCCCACGGCGCGGGTTGAGGGTCCTTGGCAGTCCGACGGGGTGTGGGTGGCCGCGCGGGGAAGCCGCAAAGAACCACCGTGGCTCCGGCATGGGGACGTGGCGCCGGGCAAACGGTCACGGCCGCCGGCTGGTCGATAAGACTTCGGTTTTGTGAGAATGGAGCGGGCGAAGGGATTCGAACCCTCGACCCCAACCTTGGCAAGGTTGTGCTCTACCCCTGAGCTACGCCCGCACCGGGTAACAGGACGGAACCGTCCCGCGAGAGGGGGCGGATAATAGTGGAACAGGCTCG
>DATJIG010000204.1:0-7554 GCA_035493495.1 Alphaproteobacteria bacterium | reverse complement strand
GCGTTCATCGAGGACTGCGAGAAGATCGGCATCACGCCGAGCCCGGTCACCGGCCAGGAGCTCGAGGCGCTGGTGCACCACATCTTCGCGACGCCCGACAACCTCGTGCAGCTCGCGCGGACCGCCACCGAGTAGCCGCCGCATTTCCCCGAGGAGCGTCCTTATGAACAATCAGTACGACGGCTTTCGCAGCTTCATCGAGCAATGTCGCGCCATCGGCGAGCTGGTCGAGATCGACAACGCCGACTGGAACCTCGAGATCGGCACGCTGACCGAGGCGTCGTCGGAGAAGCTCGCGGTGCCGCCGATGCTGCTGTTCGACAACATCAAGGGCTACCCCAAGGGCTACCGCGTCGCCAGCCTGCCGCTCGGCTCGCCGAAGCGCGTCGCGATGATCGTCGGCGTGCCGCACGACCGGCCGAAGCTCGAACTGGTCCGCCTGATGTCGCGCAAGATCCGCGACGTCAAGCCGCTGCCGCCGGTCGAGGTCAAGACCGGCCCGGTGATGGAGAACGTGCTCACCGGCGATGCGATCGATCTCCTGCGCTTCCCCGCGCTCAAGTCTCACGCCAAGGACGGCGGCCGCTACATCGGCACCGGCGACTCGCTGATCAATCGCGATCCCGACTCGGGCTACGTCAACGTCGGCACCTACCGCATGCAGCTCCACGACCGCTCGACGCTGGGGCTGTGGATGAGCCCCGGGCAGCAGGGCCGCGCGATCTGCCAGCGCTACTGGGACCAGGGCAAGGCGTGCCCCGTCGTCGCGACGTTCGGCGGCGATCCGCTGGTGTTCCTGACGTCGCACATCAAGTTCCCGTGGGGGAAGTCGGAGCTCGACTACGCCGGCGGTCTGCGCGGCGAGCCGATCGAGGTGATCAAAGGGCCGCTTACCGGCCTGCCGATTCCCGCTCGCGCCGAAGTGGCCATCGAGGGCGAAGTGCCGCCGCCGTCGGTCGAGGCGCGCGACGAAGGCCCGTTCGGCGAATGGCCGGGCTACTACTCGGGCGGCACCGCCGGCACCGGCGAGCAGCAGCCGGTGATCCGCATCAAGGCGGTCTACTTCCGCAACGATCCGATCCTGATGAACATGGCGCCGCAGTGGCCCGGCGCCCCGGTCGACGGCATCCAGTTCCGCTCCGGCCTGATCTGGGACCAGATCGAAGCGGCGGGCGTGCCCGACGTCGTCGGCGTCTATGCCTACCACTCCTATCTCGTCGTCGTCGCGATCAAGCAGCGCTACGCCGGCCACGCGCGCCAGGCCGGCATGGCGGCGCTCAACTGCGCCGCGGCCAATCGCAACGGCCGCTACGTCGTGGTGGTCGACGAGGACATCGACCCGACCAACCTGCAGGAAGTGCTGTGGGCGATGGAAACCCGCGTCGATCCGGCAACCGACATTCAGACCGTCGACGGCTGCTGGTCGACGCCGCTCGATCCGCGCATGCCGCCCGAGAAGCGCGACGCCGCCGACCACACCAACAGCCGCGCGGTGTTCTATGCGGTGCGGCCGTTCCAGTGGAAGGACCGCTTTCCGATGGTCAACCGCGCCGACCGCGACGACATCCGCAAGGTGATGGACAAGTACCGCACGCTGCTCGGTTTCCCCAAAGAATAAGCCGCGCGGAGAGGTTTCCGCGCGGCTCTGCGATGTGTCGTGCTGCGGCGCGCGTTACTTGAAGCTGATCATGTCGATCTTGGTCAGCGTCGACTTCTCGCGCACCGTCGGGCCGTTGGCGATGTTCCAGGCGGCAAACTGCTCCTGGTAGACGCCGTCGCCGGGCATGCCGTCGACCGGCACGATCACCTTGAAGCCGCGGACCGCGGCACCGCCGGCGGTGAACAGCACGGCGCCGTTCGACGACGTGCCGGTGAGGATGACCGTGTCGATGCCGCGATCCTTGAACGTCTTCTCGAGGTCGTTGTTGTAGAACTTGTCGATCGGCGCGTTGAACGCCCGCTCGCCGTTCTTGGGCGTGAGCTCGGTCACGATGTCGGGTGGCTTTGTCGTGCCGGACAAGGTGTGGATGACGAGCATGCCCTTGGCCCGCGCCTCATTCAGGATCTTTTGGACCTTCGGCAGCGCGGCGACGCAGCGCGCGCGACGCTCGGGCGTGCAACCGTTCTTGTTGAAATCCATCACCAGCAGCGCCGTCTTTTTCGGGTCGACGGTGACCGCCTTGACCTCGGGCGGCGGCGGAGCCTTGGCCGAATTCCATTCCTCGATCACCGTCTGGGCCCGAACCGAATCCGCGGCCATCAACGCTCCGGCCGCCACGGCGGCGGCCAACACCAAACGAAACACTGTCATGCTTTCACCCCTGGTTTGACGGGCATCCTGCCCTTGCTTGTTATTCCACCCGCAGGCCCTGCTTGCGCTGCAGATTCTTGATGAAGTCTTCGGCCTCCTCGGTCGTGCCCGACATCTTGGCGACGAGGTACTCGACGCTCTGATGGCTCATCGGCGCGAGATCGTCGCTGATGCGCTTGCCCATGGTCGCGAAGTCGGGATCGACCACCGCCTTGTCGAAGGCCGCGCGATAGGTGGCCACGATATCGTCCGGCGTGTCGGGCGCGAGCGCCAGCCACTTGTCGAGGCCGTTGATCGCCTCCCAATAGTCGAACGCCTGCTTGGCGATGGGATCGGTGAGCTTTCCCCGCATCAGGTTTGCCAGCACCGGCGCACCGCCGAACTCCGGCCGCGCCACGAAGGTGTCGCCGTCGAGCGAGCCCGATTGGGTGAGGATGCGGAACTTGCCGCTCTCCACCAGTCGCTTGATGAGGAAGATGTTGCCCGTGGTGTTCATGTCGACTTCGCCGCGCTCGAGCGCGAGCGTCACCGCCGACGTGCCGCGATAGCCGACCACCCATTTGGCGTTCCAGCCGAGGTACTCGATGCCCCACACCGCCACCTGCTCGCTCGAGCGCGTGCCGTCGAGGACGCCGAAGAACAGCGGCGGCTGCGAGCGATCGAAGAGACGCTTCTCCGAGTCGGTGTTGACCAGGACGACGCTGCCGCCGCGCCCCAATCCGCCGATGTAGCGGAGCTTGATCGGATCGTACTGACCGTTGTCCTTCTTGAGCGTGATCGGGTTCGCCTGCGCGCTCGAGGCGGCGATCACCGTCAGTCCGTCGGGCTTGGTCTGCTGCGCGACGTAGTTGAGCGCGGTGATGCCGTGGGCGCCCGGCATGTTGCGCACGACGATCTGCGGCTTGCCCGGCAGATATTTTTCGAGCAGCGGCGCCATCAGGCGCCCCGAGGCATCGGAACCGCCACCGGGCTCCGATCCGATCACCATCGAGATCGTCTTACCCTTGAAGTCGGTGACGTCGGCGGCAGCCGCGCCGGGCGTGGCGCCGCACACAGCGGCCGCCAACGCCAGCGTCAGCGCCGCAGCCCATCGCGAGCCGTGCCGCATGTCGCCCCCCAGTTGCCTCCAGCGCGCTTGGTGCGCGTCTTAGAAGCCCATGATGGGCGTGCGAAGGATCGCTCGTAAAGGGTCGCCACAAAGGACGGGGCGACTCAGCCGAGCCGGAACACCCAGCTCAGGGCCACGGCGAGGGTGACGACGGTCAGCAGGCGGACAAGATCGGAACGACGGCCCTTGAGGAGCCAGGAACGGTGATCGTCAGACTTGCCCACAGACCCGAACGTTGGTGCCATCTGGCTTGATTCTCAACGTATAGTGGAAAGAACGGTATAGTAGCGTATCTATCCCCTATAGGTAGACGAATCGGGGCGCAAGAGAAATATTATGTCCACAGGCCGGTTTTCAGTGGCCGTCCAGCGCCCGCGCGAACCTGTCGAGGAAGACGAACTGGTTCTTGTGAATCTTCACGCGTGCGGTGGCGAGGTCGAACCATGCGGCGCGATCGACCTCGGGGAAGGTCGCGCGCCGGCCCGAGCGCGGCGGCCATTCCATCTCGAAGTCATTGCTGACGAGCGCGCTGGGATCCCAGTCGCCCTCCAGCGCCCATACGTGAATGACCTTGTCCGACGCCTTCACCGAGCCGAGGTCCCATGGCGTACCGTCAGGCGCGTATCCGGTCTCCTCGGCGAACTCGCGGCGCGCGGCCGCGAGCGGGTCCTCGTCGGCGAGATATTCGCCTTTCGGGATCGACCAGGCGTGCTCGTCTTTCCTGGCCCAGAACGGTCCGCCGGGATGCACCAGCAGAACCTCGACATCGGCCCGGGTCGGACGGCGATAGAGAAGAAGGCCGGCGCTCTGCTTCACGCCTGAATGTCTCCGTTCTTAATTCATCGCCGAATCAAGGTGATAGAATTCTGAATGCAAAATGGTCGCCGAGGGGCCCCGGCCCCTACCCGTGCGGGCGCGCGGCGTGGCCGTCGGCCAGTTGCTCGATCGCGGCCGCCTGCTTGTTGCGGAGGTGCTGAAACAGGATGTCGCTGAGCTCCAGGCCGGCCCGCCGACGGAGGGCATCAAGCATGGACTCGTGCTCGCGCATCGCCTCGCCCCAGCGGTCGTACTTGCGCGCGAGGTTGGCGGTGTAGCGGATGCGGCGGATCCGCGCGGTGTGGGTGTCGTAGGCGGCGAGCAACGCGCTGTTGCGGGCCGCGGCGACGATCTGGCGATGGATGAGCTGGTTGGCTTCGAAGTAGCGATGCATGTCGCGGCGCAGGTAAAAGCCGTACATATCGTGGTGCAAACGCTCGACTTCGGCGATCTCGTCATCGCTGATCGCCTCGCACGCGAGCCGCCCGGCCAGCGCCTCGAGACCGGCGACGAGATCGAACAGCTCGTGGATGTCGCGCTCGTTCAGCGTGCGCACGCGCGCGCCGCGATTGGGCAGCAGATCGACAATGCCTTCCGACGCGAGAACCTTCAGCGCCTCGCGCAGCGGCGTGCGCGAGACGCCGAACATCTCGCAGAGCTGGCGCTCGGGCACCCGCGCGCCGTCGGCCAGATTGCCCTCGACGATGTAGTCGCGGAGCCGGCCGAGGATCTCGCCGTGGAGCGACACGCCGCCGGGCGCTAACGCGCCTTTGGGCGCTCTCGGGGCCCGTGACGCCTCAGCTTCATTTGGTGTTGGCGCAAGCGGCATACGCAACAGATACGCGCTCTTCCGTGCGAAGTCCATTCTGAATGCAGATTTAGTTTGCATTCTGACATTTTGAATGCAATATCGCCGGCCTGCGAGGCACAAGTATGAGAACGCAGGGGGGGCTTATGAGCAACGGCGTAGGGCGCCACTTTTTGCAGATTCCCGGACCCAGCCCGATTCCGGACCGGGTCCTGCGGGCGATCGCGTCGCCCGTCATCGATCACCGCGGCCCCGAGTTCGCCCGCCTCGGCAAGGAGGTCCTCGCCGGGTGCCAGCAGGTGTTCCAGACCTCCGGACCGGTCATCATCTATCCGTCGTCCGGCACCGGCGCCTGGGAAGCCACCATCGTCAACACGCTGTCCCCGGGCAGCCGGGTGCTGATGGCGGAAACCGGCCACTTCTCGACGATGTGGCAGCAGATGGCGCAGCGCTGGGGAATCAAGGTCGACCTCATTCCCGGCGACTGGCGTCACGGCGCCGATCCCGCCGCCATCGAGGCGAAACTGGCCGAGGACCGCGCCCACACGATCGAAGCCGTCATGGTGGTCCACAACGAGACCTCCACCGGCGTGACCAGCCGGATCGCCGAGATCCGCAAAGCGATGGACCGGGCGCACCACCCGGCGCTCCTCCTCGTCGACACCATCTCGTCGCTGGGCTCGGTCGACTACCGCCACGACGAATGGGGCGTCGACGTCACCGTCTGCTGCTCGCAGAAGGGCCTGATGCTACCGCCGGGACTTGGCTTTACCGCCATTTCCGACAAGGCGCGCGCGGCCTCGAGAACGAATAAGATGCCGAGGTCGTACTGGGACTGGGAAGACATGCTGAAGCCGAACGCGAACGGCTTCTTCCCCTACACGCCCTCGACCAACCTGCTCTACGGATTGCGCGAGTCGATTGCCATGCTGCTGGAGGAAGGCCTCGATGCCGTGTTTGCGCGGCACAAGAGACTCGCGGCGGCGACGCGCGCCGCGGTCGAGGCCTGGGGACTCGAGGTGTTCTGCCTCAATCCGGCCGAGCATTCGCCCGTTCTCACCGCCGTCCTGATGCCGGCGGGCCACGACGCCGACCGCTTCCGCAAGGTGGTCCTCGATACGTGCAACATGTCGCTCGGCGCCGGGCTGTCGAAGGTCGCTGGCAAGCTGTTCCGCATCGGCCACCTCGGGGCGTGCAACGATCTCACGTTGATGGGCGCCCTGAACGGGGTTGAAATTGGCCTGAGCCTGGCCGGTGTCCCACACACGCCGGGCGGCGTGGATGTCGCGCGCAAATATCTGAGCAAGGCGTTCGGCGGCGAGCGGGTCGCCGAGCTCGCCGCGGCGCAGTAAGCCTGGCGCGATAACACAGCCACGGACGCAACCGGCCGAGTTCGAAAGGAAGCTTCACATGCTGACCAAGGAACAAAATGACCTGCTGACCCAGTCGGGCCCGGGCACCCCGGGCGGGAAACTGCTGCGCAGCTACTGGCAGCCGGTCGCGACGGTCGACGAGATGCCGATCGGCGGCGATCCGATGCCGCTCCGCATCATGGGCGAGGACCTGGTGCTGTTCCGCGACGACCAGAACCGGCTCGGCCTGATCGGTCAGTACTGCGCCCACCGCGGCACCGATCTGTCCTACGGCCGCGTCGAGAACGGCGGGCTGCGCTGCCTCTATCACGGCTGGCTGTTCGACATTCACGGCAAGTGCATCGAGCAGCCGGCGGAGAAGGCGGGCGGCAAGTTCTGCGAAAAGATCAAGCACGTCGGCTATCCGGTGCAGGAAAAGGGCGGCGCCATCTGGGCCTTCATGGGCGAAGGCGAGCCTCCCCTCATTCCTGACTTCCAGTTCCTCACCGGGCCCGAGGACAAGCGGCTGGTGTTCCGCACGGTCCAGGCCTGCAACTGGCTGCAGGGCCTCGAGAGCGTCGTCGATCCCGCGCACACCACCTATCTGCATCGCCGTCCGATCGGCACGAAGAGCATCCGCTCGGGCAACGACGTCGCCAAGATGCGCGGCACCGAGCCGCCGCAGATTTCGACCGAGAACACCAGTGTCGGCATGCGGATTTACGCGCTGCACCAGTCGACCGGCGGCGGGCGCTACCTGCGCGTCAACAACTACATCTATCCGTGCGGCGCGACCCCGACGACGGGCAATGCCCGCGCCGGCTACCAGGGCCGCTGGTTCGTCCCGCGCGACGACGTCAGCCATCACATGTTCGAGTTCCACTACCGGCATTACGAGCCCCTCGACAAAGAGGCCCTGCTGAAATTCCGCGAGGAGAACGTGGGCCCCGATCTGCGCCACGTGCGCCGGCAGGAAAATCGCTATCTGCAGGATCGCGAGGAGATGAAGACCGGCAGCTTCTGCGGCATGGGCGATTACTTCCCCGCTCACGACTCCTTCGCGATCGAAACGCAGGGCGCCATCCGCGACCGCACCAAGGAGCATCTCGGCGCGACCGATATCGTCATCGCAGCGATGACGAGGACGTTGCTGAAGGCG
>DATJIG010000203.1:0-2038 GCA_035493495.1 Alphaproteobacteria bacterium | reverse complement strand
CGGCTCCTGGCCGCCGCGGCCGTAACACACCGGGCCCGGAGTCGAGCCGGCGCTCTGCGGGCCGACGTGAAGGCGCTTCTGGCCGTCGAGCCAGGCGATCGAGCCGCCGCCCGAGCCGACCTCGACGATGTCGATGACCGGAGAGCGGATCGGAAAGCCGTGGACGTAGCCATTGGCGTAGTAGATCGACTCGACCGAGAAGCGGCCGTTCTCGACCAGCGCGCACTTCGCGGTGGTGCCGCCCATGTCGAAGGCGACGACGTTCTTGAAGCCGAGAGCCTCGGCATAGGCGCCGGCGCCGATGCAGCCGCCGATCGGGCCCGACTCGACGAGGCCGATGGGCTGGCGGCAAGTGCGGTCGACCGACAGCAGGCCGCCGTTCGAGCCCATCATGAACAGCGAGCCCTTGAAGCCCCGTTGCTCCATGTCGGACTCGAGGCGGCGGATATAGGCGTTCACCTGCGGGCCGACGAACGCGTTCGCCGCGACCGTCGACGTGCGCTCGTACTCGTACCATTGGCGCGTCAGCTCGGTGCTGTGGGTGATGTAGATGCCCGGCAGCAGCGCCTTGAGACGCTCGGCCGCCGCCTCCTCGTGGGCGGAGTTGGCGTACGAGTTCATGAAGAACACCGCGACCGCCTCGACCTTGAGCGCCTTGAGCTCTTCGGCGACGCGATCGAGCGCCTTCATGTCGAGCGGCGTGAGAACGTTGCCCGCGCTGTCGATGCGCTCGGGCACCTCGAGACGCAGCTCGCGCGGGATCAGCGGTTCGCCGCGCTGATAGTGAAGATCGAACGGATCGGGGCGATTGGCGCGCGCGATCTCGAGGACGTCACGGAAACCCTGCGTGGTCACCAGCGCGGCGCGGGCACCCTTGCGCTGGATGTAGGCGTTGATGACCAGCGTCGTGCCGTGGTTGAGGAACGTCGCCTGGTCGGGGCGGATCTTCGCCTTGCCGAAGCAGTCGAGGATGCCTTCGACGAAATTGCCGTAGGTCGTCGGGCTCTTGGTGTAAGCGACCTGGCGGCTCTCGTGATCGTAGGCCACGAGATCGGTGAAAGTTCCGCCGATGTCGACGGCAACGACGTAGGACATGGATGCTCTCAAATGCGAGGGGCGGAATGCAACGGACGCGCGCGTTTTCGCGCTCTCGCCCGTGGGACCGGATGATGCGCGGCACGGGTCTTCGAAAAAAGACCAATTTTTAGGTCTATTTGCCTCGGCGGCGGGGCGCGACGCCAAGGATTTCCGGCAATTCCAGATAGCCGTCGACCATGTTCTGGTACTCGGCGACGACCTGCTTCGACGGCGAGACGAGCCGCTTGCGGGCATCGTCGGGGGCGGGCCGGATCTGGAAATAGCCCCGCGACTGCGCCAGCACGATGATCCGCCGTGCCGTCTCCTTGGAGCAGCGGGCCTCGGCGATGCATTCGTGGATCGTCGGCGGCTGGCCGACGTAATGCCCGCGCATCACCGTCGACCAGATCAGAGTGTGGTCGCGCGTCAGCCGGAAGAACCGGACAGTGCGCCCCTTCCCCTTGCGATGGGTGGAGAGGCGCCACTCGGCGAAGGCGCGGTAGCGGTCGTCCGCTGCCATGCCCTAAGCCTGAACGACGACGCGGCGCAGCAGCCGCCGCTCCTGATTGCTGAAATCGGTGCGGGCGTGGAGCGTGCAGCGGTTGTCCCACAGGATCAGATCGCCGACGCGCCACTTGTGCTCGTAGATGAACTTCGGCTGCTCGATGTGATCGAACAGTGTCTCGAGCAGCTTGCCGCTTTCCCCGTCGGTCACGTCCTCGACGTTCCACGTCATCAGGCGATTGGCGTAGAGCGCCTTGCGCCCCGAATCGGGATGGACGCGCACCAGCGGGTGGCTCGCGTGGGGATGCACGTTGAAGTCGGGCTTGTTGCCGTCGCGGCTGGTCGAGCCGTAGAGGAAGACGTTGACCGCGGTCTTGCCGTCGACGCGCGCCTTGAGGTCCTTCGGCAGCTCGTCGTAGGCCTTGTACATGTTGAGGAACAGCGTGTCGCCGCCCTG